>CATOOV010000100.1 GCA_951801955.1 uncultured Lachnospiraceae bacterium | reverse complement strand
GAAAGGGAATTCAGACAACCCAAAAAGGGTGGAAAAAGGTTTCCGGGGACAGGATGGTAGAGGTTGGAAAAAAAGGGTACGTGGTTTCCAAGATGGTAAAACTCAAAGGGATCTGGAAGTATTACAACTATGATTACGAAAAATCAGAGTGGGTGAAACAAAAGAGTGTCTGGAAAGTGGTAAATGGAAGGGAATATTATTTTAGTTCCAAGGGAAGCTGTACGAAGATTTATGATACCAAGACAAAAAAATGTTATAAATACAGCAAGGGAAAAATGAAAGCGGTAAAGAATGAGATTTGTACCCTGCGGAATGGGAAAATCTATTACTTTAACAGAAAGGGAATTCGGACAACCCAAAAAGGGTGGAAAAAGGTTTCCGGGGACAGGATGGTAGAGGTTGGGAAAAAAGGGTACGTGGTTTCCAAGATGGTAAAACTCAAAGGGATCTGGAAGTATTACAACTATGATTACGGAAAATCAGAGTGGGTGAAACAAAAGAGTGTCTGGAAAGTGGTAAATGGAAGGGAATATTATTTTAGTTCCAAAGGAAGCTGTACGAAGATTTATGATACCAAGACAAAAAAATGTTATAAATACAGCAAGGGAAAAATGAAAGCGGTAAAGAATGAGATTTGTACCCTGCGGAATGGGAAAATCTATTACTTTAACGGAAAGGGAATTCGGACAACCCAAAAAGGGTGGAAAAAAGTTTCTGGGGACAGGATGGTACAGATCGGGAAAAAGGGATATGTCGTTTCCAAGATGGTAAAGACGAAAGGAACCTGGAAGTATTATAATTATCATTATGGCAAATTAAAATGGGTCAAACAAAAGAATGTCTGGAAAACGGTAAAACAAAAAAAATATTATTTTAATGGCTCAGGAACATGTACCCGGATTTATCATACCATAAACAGAAAATGTTATGATTACAGGGATGGTAAAATGATATTGGCAAGAAGTGTTGTCAGAAACATTTGCGGAAAGGATTATTATTTTGGGGCAGATGGAATAATCGTAAGTTCTCCAGGATTATATTTTACTGCTGAAAGAAAGCTGGTCTATGCCGAGGCAGATGGACATGTCACAAAAATAATCTCTGGTGAAGTGTTGGAATACACAATGGCTGGAGAAAAAGTCACAAGCTGCAGGGTAAAAGAGGCAAATTTTATGTGTTACTATAACAGTGCAGGCATTTTAACTAGGAAAATTGACTTAAATGCCCCAATGGTGGCATTGACTTACGATGATGGACCTTCGGCACATACCTCAGCAATTCTGGATATCTTAGGGCAATACGGCGGTAAGGCGACGTTTTTCGTGATTGGGGAGCAAGTACCAGGTTATGCAGATACGGTAAGGCGTGCTTATGAGATGGGATGTGAAATCGGGAATCATACCTATAGCCACCAGATTCTGACAAGTGCCGGGACGTCTTCCATCCAAAGCCAGATTGAAATGACCAACACAGTTGTCAGGGATATTATTGGTGTATCACCACATGTTATGCGTCCTCCTGGGGGCGGATACAATGACACGGTGAGGGGGGTGGTTGGGATGCCTTTGATTTTATGGTCCATCGATACTTTGGACTGGAAAACAAAGAATCCTTTTTCCACACAGTCTGCAGTTTTAGACCATGTCCAAGATGGCGATATTGTTCTAATGCATGACCTGTACAGCCAGACTGCCGCGGCATCGACAGTGATTATCCCAGAATTGGTAGACAGAGGCTATCAGCTTGTGACAGTCAGTGAGTTAGCAGATTGCCGGGGCGGTATCCTGAATGGAATGGTATACAGGGCGCTGAGGTAAGTACGTGGAATTGTAAGGAGATTTGGATAAAAAACGGACGAAGTTCCTTAAACGCAGGGTAAGTACATGGAATTGTAAGAAGATTTGGATAAAAAACGGACTAAGTTCCTTAAAAATAGGGAATCTGGTCCGTTTATTCATGATAAATAAAAAAGTTATTGAACTTTTTGGCAGGACTGGCGTTCCATTAACTTGCAGGGAAGCTGGATCTTCATGGCAGTAGCTGGCTGCAGCTTTAAAATATTAAATACGATGTTGGCGCCAAAACTGCCCATATCATAGGCAGGTGCATGGATGGTTGTCAGTGGCGGCGAGGTAAAAGAGGAGAGGCTGGTATCGTCAAACCCCATCAGGGAAATATCTTTCGGCACGCGAAGCCCCTTGTCATTTAAGGCACGAAGTGCACCAATGGCGATCGGATCACTGGAAGCTATGATTGCAGTAGGAAGTTCTCCTGATTTTAACAACTGATTCATCATATGGTAACCGGACTCAGTAGTAAATTCTTCTTCCAGCACATAAGGTTCATAAGTGATGCCGTATTTTTGACAATATTTTATAAAAAGTGTTTTTCGCATGTCTGGAAAAAGCTGTTGGTCAGCAAGGTATTCCTTCCCTCCCAAAAATCCAATCTTGCGATGCCCAAGAGATGTGAGATAATCCATACCCATTTTCATGGCGTGTTCAAAATCCAGAGTAATTGTGGAGATATTCATATCGTCAATGGGCATATCTAAAAAAATGATGCTTGGAGTAGTTTCCCGAAAGCGAAGAATCTCCTCTTTGCTGAACTTTCCCACACAGATCAGGGCATCTAGATTTTTCAGGGAATTCATATAATTTACATCTGCTTTATAAGTCCTTACCACATGAATACAGTTTTGCATACAGAAATCTTCAATTCCTTGCCGGATGAGAAGATAGTAATTGTCTTCCATTTCCTGCTGGGGTGAAAACCATTGGACAATGCCAAGCGTATAGACAGATTTGCTGGAAGCACGGGATTTTTTCTTATAATTCAGGGCATGTGCGGTATCCAGTACTTTTTGCCGTGTCTCAGGGGATACATTTAGTGTATTGTCGTTGTTTAATATTCTTGATACAGTGGCAGAAGAAACTCCTGCTGACACTGCGATATCCTTAATGGTTGTCATAAAAACCTCCGCTGTATATAGTTCTAATACAGTCGCCTGTATTTTCTGCTAGTAAATGTTACAGATGATGTAAAACTGTAAATTTAACCAGTTACAGTATAACAAATATAGTGGGAAAAGGAAATAATATTTAGTAAATTTACTAAACTTTTTTGTGGCTGTTTCGGAAAAGCATTGAATCTTTGCAAAATGAAAGATATAATATGTAAAGAAGAAAAATGGAAGGCTTGCAATATTTTATAGAAAAATTTACTAAAAAGATTGACTGTTTACTAAATAACATATATAATGTATGTATCATACATAGGAACTGGCATAAAAAATTAAGTAAAGGCAGGGCGAATATGAAGAACGTAAACGTGTTATTAGAAGAATTAAAAGCGAATGAATATCAGGAGCGTTTCCATGAAGTATATGTAGATCCAGGAATGGCAGCATATCAAAACAGACGCTATCTGGATGCCATTAAGAAGTTTAAAGAGTTGTATGGCGAACAGGAGGTTGAGATTTACAGTGCGCCTGGCAGAAGTGAGGTAGGCGGAAATCATACAGACCATCAGCATGGACAGGTATTAGCTGCTTCCATCAATCTGGATGCCATCGCCGTGGTAAGGAAATCAGAAGAAAATGTAATTAAGCTATTGTCAGATGGCTATCCCATGATTACAGTTGATTTGAAAGATGTGGAAAAGAAACCAGGGGAAGAGGGAACTTCCGCCGGATTAATTCGCGGTATGGTGTATGGGCTGAAAAAGAATGGCCATCAGGTAGGAGGGTTTCAGGCATATGTGACCAGCGATGTGTTAAATGGTGCTGGGATGTCCAGTTCTGCAGCGTTTGAAGTGTTGGTTGGCACCATTCTCTCAGGTTTGTACAATAATATGACAATCAGCCCGATGGAAATTGCACAGGTAGCACAGTATGCAGAGAATGTCTATTTTGGAAAACCTTGTGGTTTGATGGACCAGATGGCATGTTCCGTGGGCGGGCTGATCCATATTGATTTTGAAGATCCAGGAAAGCCCGTGGTGGAAAAAGTAGATGTAGATTTCAGTTCCTATCATCACAGTCTCTGTATCACCGATACCAAAGGTTCCCATGCGGATTTGACAGATGATTATGCACAGATTCCGCAGGAGATGAAAAAAGTAGCGAAATACTTTGGAAAAGAATTTTTAAGGGAAGTCGGACCACAGGAGTTTTATAAAAATATTTCCAAAATCCGCCAGGCTTGCGGCGACCGTCCAGTATTGCGTGCTTTGCATTTCTTTGAGGAAGATACACGTGTGGAGCGAGAAGTCAGCACATTGAAAGAAGGAAATTTCCAGGGATTTTTGCAGACAGTCAAAGAGTCGGGGGATTCTTCTTTCAAGTATCTGCAGAATATCTATACTAATAAGGATGTGCAAAATCAAAGTGTCTCCATGGGGCTTGCAGTCAGTGACAGCATTTTGCCAGGGCATGGGGTGAGCCGTGTGCATGGAGGCGGTTTTGCAGGCACGATCCAGGCGTTTGTAGCGGATGATTTTGTGGAGGAATACCGTAACATGCTGGACAGTGTGTATGGGAAAGGTTCCTGCCATGTGCTCAAAGTAAGACCGTTTGGCGGAATCAAAGTAGTATAGGAAAATAGCCGCGAGGCGTTAAGGGCGAACCAGAAGGAAGCCTGGGCAGAAATCCCACAGTTTGCTGTGTTGCAGGTTTGGTACTTCCTCAGCTTGCTGTGGGGTTTTTGATTGTTCACAAAGTATAGGGAGGTATTTTTTTATGGTAAATGAAGCAGTAAAAAAATTAGTGTGTTATGGTCTGGAGAATCATTTGATTCAGAAGGAGGATGTGGTTTTTACTACGAACCAGTTGCTGGAAGTTCTGCAGATTGAGGAATATGAAGAACCAGGGCAAGTTTATGATCATGTGGATTTGGAGCCAGTGCTGGAAGAACTTTTAGATTATGCCTATGAGAATGGAGTATTGGAAGAAAATGGCGTTGTGTATCGTGATCTCTTTGATACAAAATTGATGGCAAAGCTGATGCCTCGTCCAAGTGAGGTTATTGCAGAATTTTGGAAGATTTATGAGTCCCAAGGGGACAAAGCTGCAACGGATTATTATTATAAATTAAGCCAAGACAGCGATTATATCCGCCGTTACAGAATTGCCAAGGATGTAAAATGGAAGGCACAGACTCCATATGGAGAGATGGATATTACCATCAACCTTTCTAAGCCGGAAAAGGATCCCAAAGCAATTGCAGCGGCTAAAAATGCAAAACAGAGCGGTTATCCGAAATGCCTGCTGTGTATGGAAAATGAAGGCTATGCGGGACGCATTAACCACCCTGCGAGGCAGAATCACCGAATTATTCCTGTGACAATCCAGGACAGTTCCTGGGGATTCCAATATTCTCCTTATGTATATTACAATGAACATTGCATTGTATTTAATTCCAAGCATATCCCTATGAAAATTGAACATGGGACGTTTTGTAAGTTGTTTGATTTTGTGAAACAATTTCCACATTATATGGTAGGTTCCAATGCGGATTTGCCGATTGTGGGAGGATCCATTCTGAGCCATGACCATTTCCAGGGAGGAAATTATGAGTTTGCTATGGCAAAAGCTCCCATTGAGCGGGAATTTACCGTGGCAGGTTTTGTGGATGTGAAGGCAGGCATTGTAAAATGGCCGATGTCAGTGATCCGCCTTGCCAGTGCAGACAGTGATCGCCTGATTGCCCTAGCGGATAATATTTTGACGGCGTGGCGAGGGTATACGGATGAAGATGCGTTTATTTTTGCAGAGACAGACGGCGAGCCGCATAATACCATTACACCCATTGCCAGAAAACGAGGGGAAAACTATGAGATTGACCTAGTACTGCGCAATAACATTACCACAGAAGAACATCCTCTGGGGGTTTATCATCCTCATTCAGAGCTTCACCATATCAAAAAAGAGAATATTGGTTTGATTGAAGTCATGGGGCTGGCAGTGCTTCCAGCGCGCCTGAAAGACGAGATGGAGATATTGGCAGATGCCATCGTAAACAAAAAAGATATCCATGCAGATGGAACCATTGAGAAACATGCCGACTGGGCAGAGGAATTTTTACCAAAGTACGAAACCATTACAAAGGAAAATGTTATGGATATCATCCACAAAGAGATTGCGCTGGTATTTAGTAAGGTGCTGGAACATGCCGGGGTATACAAGAGGAACGAGGAAGGCCAGAAAGCATTTGACAAGTTTATTACGTCCTTAGACTAGTCCTGGACGGAGCTTAAAAGGCATTAAATTTTACGACAGGGTTTTCAATAAAAGGGCTGTCGTAACAGAACATATGATACAGGAAATCTGAAAAACATTAAATTTTACGACAGGATTTAAATTAAGGATATGATACAGGATATGGAGAATCTTTTTTGGAGAATCCCATATCCTGTTTTTCATTCTATAGGAAAGTGTCACTTCGTGACTGTGCGTGGCGCGGATTTGCTTTACTCACCACTTATAGAAGCGGGAGTCTTTTCCAATGAGATAAAATTAATGGCAGCCTTGGGAAGCACAGCCATGGCTGTGGCAGTCGTGACCATCTTCCTGGGAGTGGCGGCTGTGGCAGCCGTGTCCGTCTTCGTGGGAGTGATGGCTGCACATGGTATCAGGATCGTATACAAGCTGTCCATCTAAGAAAGCTGTCACCTGGTCGTCGGCTTGACCGCTGGCACCTGGGTAAAGCTGAATCCCAGCCTCTGCCAATGCATTTCTGGCACCGCCGCCGATGCCGCCGCAGATCAGTACGTCTACGCCTTCATTCAGTAAAAATCCGGCAAGTGCGCCGTGTCCCTGTCCATTTGTATCTACAATTTCTGCGGAATCAATCTTTTTATCTTCCACATCATAAACTTTAAATTGGCTAGTATGGCCGAAATGCTGAAAAACTTGTCCATTTTCATAGGTAACTGCGATTTTCATAAAATAATCTCCTTTTCCTTTTTGTGATAGATAATAGCAAAACGAATAAACTGTTTAAATTTCAGATACAATTCATATTATTGCTATATAACTGTGCGCGTCGCGGAACAGCAAAATGCACACGCGCACAAGTGGAAAAATATTGCTATGCAACTGTGCGCGTCGCGGAACAAAAGATGCGTT
The DNA here is from genome assembly GCA_951801955.1 of uncultured Lachnospiraceae bacterium. GTDB lineage: Bacteria > Bacillota > Clostridia > Lachnospirales > Lachnospiraceae > Petralouisia. Next base: position 1,771 of record CATOOV010000100.1, on the reverse strand, counting down.
AGCAAAAAAAGTTGGTCGCGGAGGTGCGAGGAACGCACTTTTGTTCATGGTGCTGAAATGCATTTCTTAGCTTTTGTATGATAAAATATTTCTCCCTAAATTTTTTGAATTGTGTATGAATTTCTAAAATGATTGAGTTTTACAATTGCCTATTTATAACTGTATATCAGATAAGGGAATTTCTAAAATGATTTCGTTTCACAATGATCCAAAATAAGTGTGCTAACAATAGTATAAAATAAATTTCTAGAAATATCAATGATAAAAAGATAGCAGGATGGCAGATAATATGATATGCTGGGAAAGCATAGAGCTGTGGATGGTAACACAATGTTTTGCAGATAAAGGAGGGATTTTATGACAGAACCTTTTGTGATAGAAGAAATTCAAGAAAAAGTGATTCTTGTAGGAGTCAGTACTCAGGATGGGGATGACGCGCAGGATTCTTTGGCAGAACTTGGAGAATTGGTAGAGACAGCAGGTGCCAAAGTTGTTGGAATAGAGATTCAGAGCCGGGAGAATATTCATTCTGGAACTTACGTAGGGACCGGGAAACTCCAGGAAATCCAAGAGAAACTTTCAGAACTTGGTGCTACTGGAATTGTTTGTGATGATGAGCTTAGTCCGGCACAGCTTCGCAATATAGAACAAGTGCTGAATTGTAAAGTTATGGATCGTACACTGGTAATATTGGATATCTTTGCTGCAAGGGCTTCCACCAGTGAAGGAAAAATCCAGGTGGAGCTTGCACAGCTTCGATACCGTTTAAGCAGGCTTACGGGTCTTGGCATTTCTTTGTCACGGCTGGGCGGTGGAATTGGAACCAGGGGACCTGGAGAGAAGAAACTGGAAATGGACCGGCGCCTGATCAAGACACGGCTGTCCCAGTTAAAACGGGAGTTGGGAGAAGTCCGCCAGCACCGGGAGATTACAAGGGCACATAGGAGTCGCAACCGAACCAAAGTGGCAGCGATTGTAGGCTATACCAATGCAGGGAAATCTACACTTTTGAATCGGCTTACCCATGCAAATGTGTTAGAGGAGGACAAACTGTTTGCCACTTTGGATCCCACTACACGTAACCTAAAGCTGGACAGTGGTCAGGAAATTCTGCTTACAGATACGGTAGGGTTTATTCGGAAACTGCCCCATCATTTGATCGAGGCATTCCGAAGCACCTTGGAGGAGGCAAAATATGCAGACTTTATTATCCACGTGGTGGATTCTTCCAGTCCTCAAAGAGAAAAGCAGATGCATATCGTATATGAAACCTTGCAGAATTTGGGGATTTCCGGTAAGAAAATAATTACATTGTTTAACAAACAAGATAAAGTGGGACAGATGGAGTTTTTGAAAGATTTTCGTGCGGACAAGACCTTAAAGATTTCGGCAGCAACCGGAGATGGAATAGATGAGTTGAAATCTGTGCTGGAGGAAATCCTTCGGGAAGATAAACAATTTCTGGAAGGGGTTTTTTCTTATGACCAGGGAGGAAAGATTCCTGCCATACGCAAATATGGAGAACTTCTGGAAGAAGATTACCAAGAAAATGGTATTTATATACGTGCGTTTGTTCCAGCAGAGATGTATCAAAACCTGAAAGGAAATATGATATCCTAAGAGCATTGTGAAACTTAGCAATTATGCGCGGCGCAAAACAAAAGATGCGTTAACAAAAAAACTTGGTCGTGGGAGTGTGTGAAACGCATTTTTGTTCTCATATAGGAAATTCCTTCGAATTTCCTATATGAGAAAACCCCTCCGGGCAGGA
>CATOOV010000099.1 GCA_951801955.1 uncultured Lachnospiraceae bacterium | reverse complement strand
GATTAAGTCAGCAACTGCATAACCTTAACATACACGATATTCAATTTTTAAAGCAGCCACCGAAAGATGGCTTGTTTGTAATACGATTAAGGACATGGATACCCTCTACTTTTCATTTTCAATCTTATCTTGAATTGCTAAAAAATGTGGTCGATAATTTCCGTTCTCTTTATTTCCCATCAAATATTTATCTTGAACAAAATCAAAAAATTCATCTTTGATATGATAAGAGTACCCCTGCTTTATTTCCATCATTTCTCCTTAGAAAAAATCCCCATCAAAAAATGACGGGGATTTATGAACGAACTATATTACTTATATCCCACCTATATAGCAAGTGGCAAGCATTTACATACCGAATCATTTATACCCCACACCATCGGCAAGTGGCAAAATTACCTGCTATGTTTCTTTTACCCCGTCGCATAGCCAACGGCAAACATTTACCTTTACCCATAGTATAGCAGAACTGCAAGAAATTGCAATCACTTTTTATCAGTTATCACTATCTCTACTGCAATCGGCTTTTTCTCAGCCACACTATTTACCTTTTATTATACTCAAAGTTTTCAGAATCACCCTGCAAAAATTTTACTTTTGTTCACTACTCCTTAATCTTTATGAACAATATCAGCCTTTTATTTTTATGGTTTTGCTCCTGCCCGCCCTTATATCCTCTCCCAAAACAAAGATCGTGCATATTTAAACCCTAGCTTAAACAAAAGTCCATCATTTCTGGAACAATAACACAAAATATAATCTTCTGACTTTCTATAACTCTCAAAATCTTACTGACTTCCATCAGGAATTGAACCCCTTCACAGACTCGCTCCCAAGTTTTTATGGTATTATCATCCTTTGTTTCTATCAGTAATTTCCACCCTCTCCTCTTCTATGCATTCATGAAACAAAGACCATGCATATTTAAATCCCAGCCTGAATAAAAGTTCATCATTTCTGGAACAATAACACAAAATATAATCTTCTAACTTCCGATAATTCTCATAATCCAATTCTTCCAGCAACCATGTTATATTAAAATCATTGTGCATCAAGGTTTGATTAAATTCCCAACTATTTGTATACCGTTCATAAATGTCATGGATTTTACTATTTGTTTCATCCATTCCAATTAAATATGCTTCCTGTTCCGCATCACGCTTCCCAATTTTAAGCAAAAATTCACTTTTATCAGACATTTCTACTCCAAACAACCACTTATTCTCATGTAACCGTTCTACATCTGCAATAGGCAGACCTGCAATTCTCATGCTTTTTAGCAACATGGAAGCAAAGTTTTCAATATCCATCATATAGTTTCCCTTATCCTCTCTATTGAATGAATTTGTTTCTATATTGTTCTTACACGAACAATGTTGTTTCACCTATTTTAATGCAATAATGAAAATAAATCAATAGAAAGGTGTAAAAAAATGATTGTATATGACAGATTGTGGAAAACTATGGAAAAAAAGGGAATTTCACAATATTCACTTATCCACGACTACAACATAAACGAATCACAGTTAGACCGTTTCAGAAAAAACAGCGTTATAAAGACAGTCACGATTGATCGCCTATGCAAAATCCTGGATTGTAACGTGGAAGATATCTGCCAATATGTAAAAGATGAACCCACAGAGTAAAGGTATATTTTAAGTTTAAAAATATATACCTTTATTTTTTTGTGCAAACATTGTTCTCATACGTACAATATTATATTTTTGAATCTCATGGAATAATAGTTATATACTCTCCAGAAAGGAACGAATATGATTGTATATGACCGTTTATGGGAAACCATGAAGAAAAAAGGGATTTCACAATATTCACTTATTAAAGATTACCATGTAAACGAAGCACAGCTTCACCGCCTGAGAAAAAATAAGGTGATTAAAACGATTACCCTTGACCGTCTTTGTGAAATACTGGATTGCGAAGTTGAGGATATTTGCCAGCACATCAAAGGCAATCCTGATGAAGCATAGGGGCACTTTTTTTAAATGCCCCTTCTTGCACCATCCGAAAACAATATGCCAGGAAAATCAAGTATTCCCCAAAACAATCAATACTTTTCTAATTCTAATTCTTATACATACACCAACTCTTTCAGCACAATTTCCTCTGCTGTGTTCCTCACATTATTCACAAGTCCAATCCACTGCATAAAATCTATTGATTTCAATTCTTCTGTAATTCCTGCACTGGCTTTCATCTGCCCCACCAATGATTCTATCCTCTCGTGGCATTCCTCGTCAACCTCATGCAGATGCCTATGGAGTTCCCCTGCCAGCAATAGCCTAATGTATTCCCATCTTTGGCAGGTTTTCAGATATTCCCACCGCATCAGTCCATATTTGCCGATATTACAAAGTTTCTTCTCTGGCAGTTTTAAATCAGGGTAATACAGACCATCTTCCCCAAGGGTATATCCTATGCCATTTTCCCCAGTAATATATTTTTCCAATCCTTTTGCCTTTTCCATCTTCCAATTATCTCCTTATCTGTAATGTCTGTTGTCATAGCTTCTCTGTATGCGTTTCTGCTCGCTGTCCAGCCTTTCAATTGTCTTTATGGCTTCAACCATCTCCTGCACCTTGTCCGTCCTGGCATACAGCTTCACACGTTCCAAATCGGCTGCTTGTTCCTGGAATTTCTCTGCAATGTTCGCCTGTTCCAGCAGCTTCCCTTTGTACCAGTCAATATCCAATGCCTGTTGTTTTACTTTTCCCGTCAAATTTCTAACCTGTTCTGCAAGGCTGGCGCAACTGGTTATCAGGCTTTTTACAAGTTCTTTTAATTTGATAACGAAAGGTTTTACTGTATTTTCACAGTAGGATTTTGCACTGGTAAACGACCCTGGTTCTGGAAGCTGCCATCGCTTCTCCCTTTCAAACGACTGAACCTCTAATTCCATCCTGGCTTGAACATCTGCCATCAAACATAGTTCCTTCTGAAGCCGTTCCCTCTGCTTCTCCAAATCGCTGTTTCCAGACTACAATTTTGCATTTTTACCCCGCAGGTTTTCATTTTCTGCTTGTAAGAGCCTGTTTTTCCCGGACAGGGATGAATGGCGCTGCTCCGCTTCTGTATAGGCATTTTCCAGCTTAGAATTGTCCGTGTGCAGCCTGTCATTGGATTTCCTTAGATTTTCGTTGATTTGCGCCAGGTTTTCCACGCGTTCCAGTCGGTTGTCCACCAGTTTTTTTACGCTATGGAGCGCAGTTTCAGACTTTTCTATCTGTTTATCCAGTTCCGCTACTTCCTTTGCCCTTTCCTGCTTTTCATAGTCCAACACAGACAAATGTTTCCTGTGCGTCCCCAGTTTCTTCCACCGTATGCCATACTTTTCCATGACTTTTGAAAGTTCCTGTTTCTCTGCTTCTATCCATTGGTTCCATTCCGTAGCCCCTCTTGTGCCTCCTTGGAATCCCTGTTTTGCTAATGCGCCTTTTAACGATACCCTTGTGTTCAGCCCTCGCTTGCTGTTACGGATAAAAGGGACAAAGTCTATATGCAGGTGTGGCGTTTCCTCATCCATGTGCAGATGCGCGGAAAATACATGGAGGTTTGGATTTCTTCCCTGGAAATCTGCCATAAACTCCACCAGGATATCCTTTGCAATCTGCCCTTGCCAGTCTTTGGCGTTCATGTCATCCTTATTGCCAATCTGGAAGATAACCTCATGGAATAGTTTTTCCTGTTTGCCCTTGCGTATCTTCTCGTAATAATTCTCTATCTTACGGTCATTCCGTTTCTGCTTTGCGTTATACCGCTCCAACGCTTCATGAAAAAGCTGCCAGTATACCTCTTTTATATCCGAATGGCAGAACTCCACGTTTTCCCTACTCCGTTCCCTATCTACATTTTTTGCTGTAAATGCTCTTGTGTTGTGTTTGACAGAGCCTCTCCCCATCATACCGCTAATCGTCCTCTCCAAATAAATCGCTTTCCCCTTTCTTTATATCTGTTATTTTTTGTGCCGTCAGGCACATAATAAGTTCTGTTACTCTTGTCAAGAGTAACGCAAAAGCACTTTCAACAGGCAAGCCCATCAAAAATGCAACCTGCAAGCAGGTTTTGCGCCCTGCCGGGGGCAAAATGTCCGAAGGACGTCTGTTCTGTACCGACCGAAGCAGAAACCTTTTCATCCTACGGACAGCAGACTTATTTACACAGCCATGTTACCGCCACGCTTCTAATCAAGGTGGCAAGATTACCCTATCTTTAGAAAAGGTAATCTTGCTATCTTCTCTTGCTACAAAGTCCAGTACCATTGATTTCCTACTTTCACACTATCAATATTCATCTCCTTTTTGGCGTTCCAAAGCGTTTTCTTTCGGATGCCCCTATCTTTGGCAGCTTCCATGATTTCATTGCAGGATAGCTGCCCATCTGCCAGGATTTCTGAAAGGAACGACTTTGCATCCTTTGTTTTCTGCCCCCTGGCGTCCCCAGACAATAATTCTTCCACGGAAATGTCATATTCCCCCTGCCATGTGAATCCATTGTCTTTATCCATGCAAAACGCTATCGACTGCCCCTCTGGGGCAAGGCTGCTCTTATCGTGGGCTATGACACGCAAAGACGCATCGCCTTTTATCCTGCCGACTACCAGAACACTCCTTGCAGTCGCCTGGAAATCTATGGAACCTAAACCCCGGTACGTTGACTTGCTCCCGCTTGCCTTATTCATATGACCGATAAGGATAATGGCGCAGCCATATTCTTCGGCAATGTTCCCAAGCTGCTTTAGCACAGGTCTGATTTCATTCGCCCGGTGCATATCCACGTCTGCGCCAAGATAGGCTTGTATTGGGTCTAAAATCACCATCTTTGCCCAGTTTCCTTTATCGCACGGACAAGCCTTACATCCGTCATACACAGGCTGTCAATGCTTTCATCAATTACTAATACTTTGCTGCAGTCTGCCCCTGCATGGACTAGCCGTGGTTTTATGGTGTCCTCCAGGCTGTCCTCTGCATTCTGGTAAATCACATTGACTGGCTCTCTATGCCTTAAACCTTCCTCACATGGCAGCGCTTCCCCTTTTGTCAGCAATGCTGCAAGATGTAGGATAAAGGTTGTCTTGCCCTCTCCTGGGTCGCCCTGCACTATGGTTATCTTTCCATATGGGATATATGGATACCAGAGCCAACTTACCTCCCTTGCTTCCACATCTTCCATATTTATCAGACGGTAGTTTTTTTCTCTCTTTTCTTCCATCCCTGTCCTCCACTGAATCATTTTGTTGAATTTCAGCAGAGCTTTTGTTATAGTGTAATTGCGGGTTACATAAACAATCGGCTCTGCCTTTTGTTATGGCGGGATGCCCCTGTCAGTCGGCAGGGGCGTTCCCATTTTCCTGCTGGTTTTCCCAGAGGTATTTTGCGCCGTCCAGCATCCAGAGGATTGCTTTGAGCATATCCAAGAAATCATGTTTCATATCCTCTAGCCCCTCTGCTGAAATATCTGTCTTTCCCTGTTCTAGTTGTCCTGCAACTTCTTTAATGGTTGTTTGCATTGTTTCTAATTCCTGTACCAGTTTAACTATTACTTCCTTTTTTCCGACCACGCAGACACGGTTATAAATGCAGGAACGGATAAAGTAATCTTTTTTGGAAAGCCCGCTTGCCAGGATTTTTGCTTCAATCTCCTCCCTCTGCCGGGGAGAAACCCGAAAGCTGATGGTTGGATATTTGTGTACCCCACTCATAGTTCCCTGCCCTCTTTTGTAAATTCCCCGTCCAGGCGGTCAGCAAGCTGCGCCTGTTTGTTCGGATATAAATGTGAATACGTGTTGAGTGTGGTTTCAATCTTCTCATGCCCTAACCGCTCCGCAATCTCCAAAGGCGTAAAGCCCAATTCTACAAGCAGTGAAGCGTGGGAATGCCTGAGATCATGCAGCCGCACTTTTTTAACACCAGTCGCTTTTATCCCCCGCAGCATCTCACTTGTCATATAGCTTTTGGTACAGTGGAAAATCCTGTCATCCGCCATAATTCCATAAAGCATACCCGTATATTCCTTTAATTCCTCTGCAAGAAATTGAGGGATATTCACTACCCGGTTGCTCTTTGGCGTTTTCGGCTCGGTAATCACATCTTTCCCATTGAACCGCTGGTAAAATTTTGAAATGCTGATGGTTCGGCTGTCGAAACTGATGTCGTTATAGGTCAGGGCGAGTAATTCGCCAATTCTCATGCCCGTCCAGTAAAGGGTTTGGAACGCCATATAGGACATTGGCTTGTCCCTTACCCCTTCTAAAAACTGCAAATATTCCTGTTTCGTCCAGAACCCCATTTCATCCGCCTTGCTTTTGCCGATGCTCCCGGCTTTTTTACAAGGATTGTTTTTTAAATCGTAGTAGCGGCTGGCATAATTAAATATGGCAGCTAATTGGTTATTAACCGTTTTCAGGTACGTTTCAGAATATCCCTTTTTCAGAAGGGTGTTCTGCCACGCACGGACATCCGAAGCCTTAATGTCATTCATGGACTTCTGCCCGAAATATGGCAGGATTTTAAGGTCAATGATATACTTTTTTGTCCGCATGGTGCTTTCCCGCAGCCTGTTTTCCATATCCCCATAATAGAGCTCAATAAATTTATCAAACCGCATGTCAAGGTCGTTTTTCTGCTTCTGTAAAAATTCCATTGCCCACTGCTCCGCTTCTGATTTAGTGCGGAAGCCACGCTTGAATTTCTTTTTCTTCACGCCCTGCCAGTCCGTATAATAGAACTGGCAAAGCCATTTCCCTGTTTTCTTGTCCTTGCTTAGATTCATTTCCTCTCCTTTCCTGTTCAGCCAGGCTTATACTGTCTGCCCTTCCATTTCTCTGCCTCTTGCTTTCACAAGCATTTCATCTGTAATCTCCATGCCGTAAAACTTTTCCAAAAAAAACTTTGTGGGCACCCTGCCTGGAATTACAATCTTGCCCATCTTCTCCAATTCATCATTGAGCCTTGCCACCAGTTCATAGCAGTATGACTTTGACATCCCCAAAAGCCCCTGCACCTCGGCTACCGACAAAAACATCTGCCTTGTCCTCTCCATCTGGAAATCCCCCTTTCTTTATCGATAGATACTTTTGTATCTCTTCTGTATATTCCATATCATAACAGATACAAAAGTATACTGTCAAGAGGATTTTGAAAATTTTTTTATCTTATCCTTCCATGTCCATTTTCTCCCCTCATTTCCATACAGAAAAAATGTTGTTCCATCCCTGCCTTTCCAATTCCATGATTTTTCCTGTTATCTGTTATTTTCCTGTTCCTTTTTCCCCCTGCCTGTGTTACAATACAAATGTATCTGTCAGACACAATTGTATAGCAGGAGGACTGGAACATGACTGTTGGTGAAAAGATAAGAACTTACCGAAAGATGCGCGGCATATCCCAAAAAACATTGGGGGAACTGGCAGGCGGCATCAATGAGGTAACTATACGGAAATACGAAGCTGGGGATAGGAACCCCAAACCAGATCAGCTTCTAAAAATCGCCAATGCACTTGGCATCAGTATCAACCTATTTATGGACTTTGACATTGAAACAGTGTCAGACGTGTTATCTCTGGTATTTAAGATGGACGAACAGTTGGACATTACGTTCACAGGCAAGAAAAATAAGAAAGGCGAGTATGACCCAAATTCCATTGCTTTGAAATTCAACAACCCGGCTGTCAGCAAAAAACTTGCTGTGTGGGCAAGAACAAGGGATTTGGTGCAGAAAACCGTGGACTCAATGGATGAATTTGATACGGAAGAGGAATATCTGGTAGAAGTTGCAGATATGAGGGCTAAGGCTGATGAGATTAAGCAGCATTTGGTGGATGATAGTATGATTGTAAAGAAAGGTATAGAGGGTATTGTTGTAAAAATAAGGGGGGATTACAATGTATAATGCTGATGATTTAAAACAAGATATTCTTGCTAATGTAAAAGGCGATAACTCCTTTTCACCTTTGTGTTTTCAAATTTTGCAACATACACAATTTAGATTTAATGATAGCTCAAATTTTACCCGAATAGAGTGGAATACTTATCAACGAAATCTTGTTATTTTCTGTGCATCTGAGGATAAAAAAGAACTAGAAAAATATAAAGAAAGTCTATACTCACTATGTTATAAAGTTCATGGAACTCAAGATGATTATTTAATTACTTCCTTAGAAATCATTGCTAAAAACGGTATCTCCCCTGTTTCGTCCCAATCAATACTAACAGATGAAGTAATAATTATTTCAAATAAAGTAAAAATTGATCGTACAAACAATAATATTGGCAACGGAGGATTTGGAGAAGTATACCAATACTATGATGAACATAAAGAAGAACTTGTTGCCTATAAAATTTATCAACCAAGTGTTTTTCAAACAAGTGAACCTGAAATTATGAAAAAAAGATTTCTACGAGAAGGGAAGAAATTACTCAGTTATGCCCACCCACATATTGTGAGGGCTTATGATTATGGTATTCTCGGTGATGAAAGTGCTTATATAAAAATGGAGTTTATTTCTGGAAACCGTTTATCTGACTTTATACTAGAAAATAGACCTTTAGAGAAACCGCTCATAGAAAAATTATGTATGCAATATATTGATGCTATGGCATATATTCATTCTAAAACGGATTTACATAGGGATATAAGTTATTCAAATGTCATGGTGACAAACAGTAATGAAATAAAAATACTTGATTTTGGATTTGCAAAAAATTTAGAGAATGACACTAATTACGATACAAAATATAACGATATACAAAGAAAATTTGTTCTTCCACATGAGGAATATACCTCTTATACAGAAGTATATTGTATCGGTGCAATCCTTTATACAATTATTACTGGAAAATTATTTGATAATTCATTTGACATAGATAATCTAGAAGCAGCAAACTGCAACGACAGATTAAAAGAAGGGACAAGAATATGTTTATCTGATAAAGCAGAACAACGTTTTAAAACTGCCCAGGAATTAAAAAATTATCTTGCCACAAGTACTTACGAGAAGAAAGAAAACTTTTATTCTTTGGATAGTTTCAAAGATATAATTAATCGTGGTATAGAATTGCATTTTTCTTTTGGAAATTTACCAAAATATGATATTATAAAAAAATGGATTGAAGTAGATTTAAAAGACATCATCGAAAGCTGCACCTTTCAAAGCACAATCAATTTACTAACTTTGTTATTTAAACACCACTTTACAACTATTATAAATAGCGCTCCTTTTGCTGAACAAGGTATTTTAAGGCTCTCATAAGGGCAGATGATTTTATTATACTTTCGCTCTTTTTCACGAAAGTGGCAAAAAAT
>CATOOV010000098.1 GCA_951801955.1 uncultured Lachnospiraceae bacterium | reverse complement strand
CCTTTTGAAGCCCGAATCCTATATGGGAAAACTACCATGCGCACGCGCACAAGTGGAAAAATATTGCTGCGCAATCGTGCGCGGCGCGGAACAAAAGAAGCGTTAGCAAAAAACTTGGTCACGGAAGTGCGTGAAACGCCCTTTTGTTCTCGTATATGATAACAATAAAATATGCAAGGATTCAAAGGGGGAAATGCCAGCAAACGCTGCCCTGGACCCCGCGTGGGACCCGCAAAAGCGAGTCTTAAATGTTAGAAAGGAGAAGAAACAATGTACAGCAAAGTCGAAACAAATTTAAACTTTGTAGAGAGGGAAAAACAGACAGAGCAGTTCTGGAAAGATCGTGATATTTTTAGAAAAAGTATGGAAAACCGGAAAGAGGGAGAGACCTATACGTTCTATGATGGACCTCCTACTGCAAACGGAAAGCCCCACATTGGGCATGTGCTGACCCGTGTTATTAAGGATATGATTCCCAGATACCAGACCATGAAAGGGAAAATGGTGCCCCGTAAAGCAGGCTGGGATACGCATGGGCTTCCAGTGGAATTAGAAGTAGAAAAATTATTGGGTCTGGACGGAAAAGAACAAATTGAGGAGTATGGGCTGGAGCCGTTTATTGATAAATGTAAGGAAAGCGTTTGGAAGTATAAGGGGATGTGGGAAGATTTTTCTGGTACGGTTGGATTTTGGGCAGATATGGATAATCCCTATGTCACCTACCATAATGACTTTATTGAATCAGAGTGGTGGGCGTTAAAGGAGATCTGGAACAGGAAATTACTGTACAAAGGCTTTAAAATTGTGCCTTACTGCCCACGGTGCGGAACCCCCCTTTCTGCACAGGAAGTTGCACAGGGGTATAAGACTGTAAAGGAACGCTCTGCCATTGTGCGCTTTAAGGTGGTAGAAGAAGACGCTTATTTCCTTGCCTGGACCACAACGCCCTGGACACTGCCCTCGAACCTGGCGCTCTGTGTCAATCCAGAGGAAACTTACTGCAAAGTCAAGGCAAAAGATGGATATACTTATTATATGGCGGAAGCGCTTTTGGATAAAGTATTATCTTCATTACTGGATAAGGAACACCAGGCAGCAGGGGAGAAGGCATATGAGGTTTTGGAAACATATAAGGGAACTGACCTGGAATATAAAGAGTATGAACCATTGTTTGCCTGTGCTGGGGAAGCTGCAGCAAAACAGCACAAAAAGGCACATTTTGTGACCTGTGACAGTTATGTTACCATGACAGATGGCACTGGAATTGTACACATTGCCCCTGCTTTTGGTGAAGATGACTCCAAGGTGGGAAGAAAGTATGACTTGCCCTTTGTACAATTTGTAAACGGCAAAGGAGAACTAACCGAAGGGACGCCCTATGCAGGAATTTTCTGTAAAAAGGCAGATCCGATTATTCTGCAGGATCTGGAAGATCAGAAGCTTTTGTTTGACGCGCCGAAATTTGAGCATGAATATCCGCACTGTTGGAGATGCGACACGCCGTTGATTTATTATGCAAGAGAATCCTGGTTTATCAAAATGACAGAAGTGAAAGAGGATTTAATCCGCAATAACAATACCATCAACTGGATTCCTGAGAGCATCGGCAAAGGGCGTTTTGGCGATTGGTTGGAAAACGTACAGGACTGGGGGATCTCCCGTAACCGTTACTGGGGCACGCCATTAAATATTTGGGAATGTGGCTGCGGACATATGCATTCTGTCGGAAGTATTGCGGAATTAAAGGAGATGTCGGATAACTGCCCGGAGGAGATTGAACTGCACCGTCCTTATATTGATGCAGTGACGATCAAATGCCCAGAGTGCGGCAAACAAATGCACCGAGTGCCAGAGGTGATTGACTGTTGGTTTGATTCTGGAGCAATGCCATTTGCACAGCACCACTATCCTTTTGAGAATAAAGAAGTGTTTGAGCAGCAATTCCCCGCACAGTTTATTTCAGAAGCAGTAGACCAGACCCGCGGATGGTTTTATTCCTTGCTTGCGGAATCCACCTTGCTGTTCAACAGGGCGCCTTATGAAAATGTGATTGTTTTGGGACATGTACAGGACGAAAATGGTCAAAAAATGAGTAAATCCAAAGGGAATGCAGTAGATCCTTTCGATGCGCTGAAAACTTATGGTGCAGATGCGATCCGTTGGTATTTCTATGTCAATTCTGCCCCGTGGCTTCCCAACCGTTTCCATGGAAAAGCGGTGCAGGAAGGGCAGCGTAAATTTATGGGGACTTTGTGGAATACGTATGCATTTTTTGTGTTGTATGCGAATATTGACAATTTTGATGCCACAAAATATGTTTTGGAATATGAAAAATTATCGGTGATGGACCAATGGCTGCTCTCTAAATTAAATACCCTGGTAACAGAGGTTGACAATGATTTAGAAAATTATCGGATTCCAGAGGCAGCAAGGGCGCTGCAGGAGTTTGTAGATGATATGAGCAACTGGTATGTGCGCAGGAGCAGGGAACGTTTCTGGGCAAAGGGAATGGAACAGGATAAAGTTAATGCCTATATGACATTATACACCGCATTGGTGACAGTGAGCAAAGTGGCAGCGCCGATGATTCCTTTTATGACAGAGGATATTTACCGCAATTTGGTGTGCAGCATTGATAAAACTGCTCCTGAGAGCGTTCATCTGTGTGATTTCCCAACAGCAGATCAGGCGATGGTTCATAAGGAACTGGAAAAGAATATGGATGCGGTATTGAAAATTGTTGTGATGGGACGTGCCTGCCGCAACAGTGCAAATATCAAAAACCGCCAGCCCATTGGGGCTATGTTTGTAAAAGCGCCTTATGAGCTGCCAGAGTTTTTCCTGAAGATTATTCAGGAGGAACTGAATGTGAAAAAAGTAACCTTTACAGGGGATGTCAGCAGTTTTACAGACTATACGTTTAAGCCGCAGCTACGCACCGTAGGACCTAAATATGGAAAGTTTTTGAAACAGATCCAACAGGCGCTCAGTGAGCTTGATGGGAACAAAGCGATGGAAGAGCTTAAGAAGAAAGGAAGTCTTACCCTTGACAGCGTAAATGCAGAAGTTGTATTATGTGAAGAGGACTTGCTTATTACCATGACCCAGCAGGAAGGCTATGTGACAGAGGGTGACAATGATGTCACAGTAGTGCTTGACACAAATCTGACGCCAGAGTTGGTTGAAGAAGGCTTTGTGCGGGAATTGATCAGCAAGATCCAGACCATGCGCAAGGAAGCTGGCTTTGAAGTGATGGACCGAATTGTAATTTCTTATCAGGCGAAAGAAAAGATTACCGAAATTTTCCAAAAGCATGGAAGCCAGATTCAATCAGAAGTACTCGCGGGGCAAATTGACAGTTCTGCTGTAAAAGGGTATGAAAAGGAATGGAATATCAATGGAGAAAAGGTTGTACTTGGCGTAGAGAAAGTGTAGCCATAGATATCATAGAAACCAGAAGGTATGTCAGGGAAGGCGGCATTCAAGAACGCCATCGGCGTTTTTGCTGCGGAGTGTGGGTCAGCTTTGCTGATAAAAACAAATCCGCACCCCTGCAATCCGCCGGAGGCTTTTATCTCAATCGAAGACCTAACTCCCACTGAGATAAATTTGTTTTACTCATCACTCGTAGAAGTGGGAGTCTACTGTGATGAGATAAAAGCCGATACAAGCAAATTTCCATGTCTGAAATGCATGTACCAGAGAGGAAGGAGACAGCTATGAAAAATCAAATATTTGAAAAAGAAAAGTTTATTCAGGAGATTAAAAACAATGTAAAAAATCTTTATCGTAAAACCTTGGAGGAAGCTTCACAGCAGGAAGTATACCAGGCAGTGTCCAATGCGATAAAGAATGTAATCATTGACCAGTGGCTTGCTACCCAGAAGACATTTGAAAAAGAAGATCCCAAGATTTTATATTATATGTCCATGGAATTTTTGATGGGAAGGGCGCTTGGGAACAATCTGATTAACTTGACTGCTTATAAAGAAGTAAAGGAAGCTTTGGAGGAAATTGGATTTGATTTGGATGTGATAGAAGATCAGGAGCCGGATCCAGCGCTTGGAAACGGCGGTCTGGGAAGGCTTGCGGCATGTTTTCTGGAATCTCTGTCAACTTTGGGATATCCTGCCTATGGGTGCGGCATCCGCTACCGTTATGGTTTATTCCGCCAGAAAATTGAGAATGGTTTCCAGGTGGAAGAGCCGGATAATTGGCTCAAAGACGGTTATCCCTTTGAGCTTCGCCGCCCAGAACATACATTCCAGATAAAGTTTGGAGGCTATGTCCGTTCTGAGATGGACGGATATGGAAGGTCAAGATTTATTCATGAGGGTTATCAGTCTGTTCGTGCCGTGCCCTATGATATGCCGGTAATTGGGTATAATAATAATGTAGTAAATGTGCTGATCACCTGGGACGCAGAGCCAGAAGAATATTTTGAGCTGGATGCGTTTGATAAGGGTGATTATAAAAAAGCAGTGGAGCAGGAAAACCTGGCAAGAAACCTGGTAGAAGTGTTGTATCCCAATGACAACCATATCCAGGGAAAGGAGCTGCGTTTAAAACAGCAGTATTTCTTTGTATCAGCAAGTGTGCAGCGTGCCATTGCACGTTATAAAAAGAACCATACAGACTTGCACAAACTTCCGGAAAAGGTTGCAATCCAGTTAAATGATACCCATCCTACTGTAGCAGTGGCAGAACTGATGCGTATTTTGCTGGACGAAGAAGGAATGGAATGGGATGAAGCATGGGAGATTACCACGCATACCTGTGCATATACCAACCATACCATTATGTCAGAGGCTTTGGAGAAATGGCCGATTGAAATTTTCTCAAGGCTGCTGCCAAGAATTTATCAAATCATTGAAGAAATTAACCGTCGGTTTATTCTAGATATTGAAAAGAGATTTCCAGGAGATTACAATAAGGTTAAGAAAATGGCGATTGTCTTTGACGGTCAGGTGAAAATGGCGCATCTTGCCATTGCGGCGGGCTGCTCTGTCAATGGTGTGGCAAGGCTGCATACTGATATTTTAAAGGAACAGGAGCTGCATGAGTTTTATGAGATGTTCCCAGAGAAATTTAATAATAAGACAAATGGAATTACACAGAGAAGGTTTTTATATCATGGAAACCCCCTGCTTTCTGAATGGATCAATAAATATATTGGAAACGACTGGGTAACAAATCTTCCCCATTTGGAAAAATTGGCTGTCTATGCAGACGATGAAAAGGCACAGCAGGAATTTATGAATATCAAATACCAGAATAAGCTGCGTCTTGCCGACTACATTTTAAAGCATAACGGAGTGGAGGTAGATCCCCGTTCGATCTTTGACGTGCAGGTAAAACGTCTCCATGAATATAAGCGCCAGCTTTTGAACATTTTACATGTGATGTATCTGTACAATAAAATTAAAGAACATCCAGAGATGGAATTCTATCCCAGAACTTTTATTTTTGGAGCAAAAGCGGCAGCAGGTTACCGAATTGCCAAACTGACCATTAAGCTGATTAATAGTGTGGCTGATATCGTAAATAATGATGCGTCCATCAATGGTAAGATTAAGGTAATCTTTATTGAAGACTACAAAGTTTCAATCGCAGAGAAAATCTTTGCGGCAGCAGATGTATCAGAACAGATTTCCACGGCAAGTAAGGAAGCATCTGGTACAGGAAATATGAAATTTATGTTAAACGGTGCAGTAACTCTCGGAACCATGGATGGTGCAAATGTGGAAATTGTGGAGGAAGTGGGTGCAGAAAATGCATTTATCTTTGGAATGAGCTCCCAAGAGGTCATTGAACACGAACGCAAACGCGACTATGACCCAATGCAGATTTTTAACAATGACCAAGATATCCGTCAGGTATTGATGCAGCTGATCAATGGAATGTACTCCCAGAATGATTCAGAATTATTCCGTCCGTTGTACAATTCCTTGCTGAATACCCAGAGCACCCAGTATGCAGACACTTATTTTATCCTGAAGGATTTCCGTTCTTATGCACAGGCACAAGAGAGGGTAGAACAAGCGTACAGAGATGAAAAGGGCTGGGCAAAAATGGCATTGCTCAACACAGCACATGCTGGTAAATTTACCTCTGACCGCACCATTCAAGAGTATGTAGACGACATCTGGCACCTAGATAAAATTAAAGTGGAAATGCCAGAATAAATTGAGAATATGATGAATAAAGTACAGATTAGGCATTCCCTGCTGTTGCTGCTGACGGCTTCCATTTGGGGTGTGGCATTTGTGGCGCAGAGCGTGGGAATGGAATATGTGGGACCGCTGACATTTAATTGTGTCCGGTCCCTGTTAGGGGGGCTTGTTTTGCTCCCCTGTATTTGGCTGATGCGAAGAATGGATTCCAGAAATGGGAGCACCAAAACAGCCTTAGATCCGGCAGAGAAAAGGGAGCAGGCGCATACTCTGTTTGCAGGGGGGATCCTGTGCGGAATCTTACTGTGTACTGCAAGTAATTTCCAGCAAATGGGCATTGCATACACGACTGCTGGGAAAGCAGGTTTTATCACAGCGTTTTATATTATTATTGTCCCAATTTTGGGATTATTTTTTCACCAAAAATGCAGGGTTACAGTGTGGATCGGCGTTTTATTGGCGTTGGCGGGACTGTATTGTCTGTGTGTAACAGATGTCTCTGCAGCAAACACAGAGCGGATGGTTCCCTGGCTTCCAGTGGGAAAAGGGGAAATACTTCTGTTTATCTGTGCATTACTTTTCTCGGTACATATCCTTGTGATTGATTATTTTACAGAGCTGGTAGACGGCGTAAAAATGTCCTGCATCCAGTTTTTTGTTTGTGGAATTTTGTCTGGTTTTGGAATGTTTTTTACAGAGCAGCCTAATATCTCGCAAATTTTGGCAGCTTGGCAGCCGATTTTGTATGCTGGAGTCCTGTCCTGCGGCGTGGCATATACGCTGCAGATTGTGGGGCAAAAAGGGATGAATCCTACTGTGGCATCTTTGATACTCAGCCTGGAATCTGTGATTTCTGTACTTGCTGGGATGGTGCTGCTGTCCCAGAGGCTTACGAATCGTGAACTATGGGGATGTGTTTTTATGTTTATCGCTATTATTTTGGCACAGCTTCCCCAGAAGGATACACAAGGAAAAATGAAATCAGGATGATTGCTGTTTTTATTGTCTCAAGATCAGAGTAATTGAAACAGGCGAAATGTTAATATTTAACTGCTGGAGAACAAGATGGGCTTTGGCGGCAGATGGAAAATCCCGAAAGAAAGGAAGGGTAAATGGATAAGAAAAAAATTAAGAGAATATCCACAAAAAACGCCGCATTCTTACTTGCGGTGGTATTGCTGGGAAGCGTTGGCATGGCAGGATGCCAGAATGAAAAAGCGCTGGAAAATCAACAAGCGTATCGAAAAATAGGGATTAATAAAATGAATGAGGGCGATTATAAAGGTGCGGTGGAATCTTTTCAGAAAGCGCTCGACCAGTCCTTGGCAGAGGTAGGGGATATGGAATTGGATATCTGTTACTATAAAGCAACAGCACAGTATAATAACTCAGATACCAAAGGCGCCATAGCCACTTGTGATGCCCTGATTGATTATGATGATGAGGATGCCACAGCATATTTTATCCGGGGCTGCGTATATCTCAAGGATGGGAACAGTGAAAATGCACAAAAGGATTTTGAAAAAGCCTTGGCAATAAGCGGCAATCATTATAAGCTTTATCTCTCAGTCTATGATAACCTTGCTGGCGCTGGTTTTACAAATGAAGCAGAGAAACTTTTATCTAAGGCATTAAAATTTAAAGGGGATAAACCAGAAGATTACCGGGAGCGGGGGCATATTTATCTTATTCAGGGAGATTATGACAATGCAAGGAAAGAACTGGATATTGCCATCAATAAAGGTGATACCAAGGCGCTTTTGTATCTCGCCCAGGTGTATGATGCACAGGGCAAAAGTAAAAAGGCACAGCCTTTGTATGAAAATTATCTGAAAAAAAATGGTTCCGACACAGCCACCTTGATTACAATGAGTGAAATGCAGATGGAATCTGGAAATTATCAGGAAGCATTGGAATTTTTCCAACAGGCATTGGAGGCTAAAAATCCAGAAAATGAGAAGCAGCTTCGGCGCAATGAAATTATTTGTTATGAGTATCTTTTGGATTTCGCATCGGCAAAGGAGAAAATGTCTTCTTACCTGGAAGACTATCCAGAGGACGAGGAGGCACAGCGGGAGAATATATTTTTGCAGACAAGGTAGAGTTGAATGTCTGCAGCAAATGGAGGACAAAGAGACGTAGCAGGGATATGCAGTCTTAGAGACAGGAAAAACCTGCTACAGATGGCACAGAAGGGAGAAAACCTATGAGGCTTACAAGGAAAAAAGTGAGAGATACAGGCATGATTCTGCTAATGATGGTCGTTATGTTGTGCAGCTTTCTGCCCATGTCAGTACAGGCGTCAGAAAAATTGTTTGATGTGTCCCCTGACTGCGTAAATGAAAATTTTTCGGAGGCATTACAGAGAGAAACAGAAAATGAAACGGGTGAAATTCCTGGGGATGGCAAAGAATCTGAAGAAGAAAAGCCTGGAGGGGAAGAAGAGGAACCCACAATAGAAAATGGATTAGTTCAGCAGGAAAATTATTATGTATTGTACATAGAAGGGAAACAGGTGACACAGGAGGGATGGCAGGAATTAAAAAATGAGAAGTTTTATGTAGGCAGTGATGGTCATGTATTAAAGCGAATGGAGGAAGCCGACGGAAGTTTTAGATTATATGCCTGTGATCCTGGGAAGGCTGAATGGAAAAGCCAGAAAAAAATTTGGGAGGTTGTACGAGGGAAAGAATATTATTTTAACACAGCAGGGATATGTACACAGATTTATGACACGAAGCTCAAGCAATTATCGGTTTATGATAAAGATAAGATGGTTTTTGCCAACAATGCTGTGTACTTGCTAAGTGATGGAAACATGTATTATTTTGATTCCAAAGGAATCCGGGACACGGCTCAGAAATGGGTAACAATTTCTTCTGACGAACGTTACTATATAAATGGCAAAGGCTATGTGGCATCGAAAATGGTAAACTCAAATGGCATTTGGAAGTATTACAATTATGATTACGGAAAATCAGAATGGGTAAAAGAAACGGATGTCTGGAAAGAAATTGAGGGAAAAGAGTACTATTTTAGTCCCAAGGGCGGCTGTACGAAAATTTATGATACCAAGACAAAAAAATGTTACAAATACAGCAAGGGAAAAATGAAAGCGGTAAAGAATGAGATTTGTACCCTGCGGAATGGGAAAATCTATTACTTTAACGGAAAGGGAATTCAGACAA
>CATOOV010000097.1 GCA_951801955.1 uncultured Lachnospiraceae bacterium | reverse complement strand
ATATGTTTCCGTTGAAAAGCGCTTAATTATTAACATCTTAAAACAAACATGCAAGCCATGGGAAATGGCTTATTAAAGTATGCTCTTTTTATAGAATAACAGAATCATCCAGAGTTTTTTCCTGAAATCACATATAAAAGCAAGAAAAATGAAGCTGCCGCTTCACGATTTTTCATTCGTTAAAGCGACAGCCCCTTTTTATTTCCATACCTCGCGATACGCCAAACAGCACGATGGAATGTCCCTTTGGTATCAGATCTGGATAGTTACAATTTCTAAATATTTTTCACCTGTGCAATATCCACTAAATTCAGATCTTCATTGGCGCTGGCGTGCTCTAAACTCCGCGCCAGGGCATTTGCCGTGTCCATTGCCGTGATACAGTACACTCCCGTCTCAATGGCATTTCTTCTGATCAAGAAACCATCACGGCTCTTATCCCGTCCCTGGGTCGGCGTGTCAATGACTAAGTCAATCTTATGTCCCAAAATTAAATCCATGACATTTGGTGACTCCTGAGAAATTTTATTGATCCGCCTTGCCTCCACGCCATGCCCTTTCAAATATTTTGCTGTACTTCTCGTGGCATAAATCTTATACCCCAAGGCTTCAAACCGTTTTGCAATATCTACAGCTTCCGGTTTATCTGCATCCTTCACGGTTATAATCATCTGTTTGTACTTGGGAAGCTGGACACCCGCCCCCAAAAATGCCTTGTACAAAGCTTCGTCAAAGGTTTTCCCAATTCCTAAGCATTCTCCGGTAGATTTCATTTCGGGTCCCAGGCTGATTTCTGCCCCGCGGAGCTTTTCAAAGGAGAATACTGGCATTTTGATTGCTACATATTCCGCTTCTGGCGCAAGCCCAGTGGGATATCCCATACCTTTTAACGTATTTCCGATAATTACCTGGGTGGCAAGGTCTACGATTGGAATGCCTGTCACTTTGCTGATATAAGGCACTGTCCGGGAAGAACGAGGATTTACCTCGATCACATACACTTCCTGGTCCATGGCAATAAACTGAATATTGATCAATCCCACCACATGGAGCGCCTGTGCCAGACGTCTGGTATATTCCACAATCTTTTCTTTTACCTCGCTGCCTATCGTGGGCGCCGGATAGACAGAAATACTGTCGCCGGAATGGACGCCAGTACGTTCAATGTGTTCCATAATGCCTGGAATTAAAATATCCGTGCCATCGCACACTGCATCCACTTCAATCTCTTTTCCCTGTAAATACTTATCCACCAAAATAGGATGGTCCTGGGCAATCCGGTTGATAATCTCCATAAACTCTTCTATTTCCTGGTCGGAATATGCAATCTGCATTCCCTGCCCGCCCAGTACATAGGAAGGACGCACCAGTACCGGATATCCCAGATGGTTTGCGACTTTTTTTGCCTCTTCTGCTGTAAATACTGTCCCGCCTGCTGCCCTTGGTATCTGTGTCTGCTCCAAAATCTTGTCAAACAGTTCACGGTCTTCCGCTGCATCCACGTCTTCTGCCTTGGTTCCTAAAATCGGAACCCCCATCTTCATCAGGCTTTCTGTCAGCTTGATTGCCGTCTGCCCGCCAAACTGCACCACTGCTCCGTCTGGTTTCTCCAGACGTACAATACTCTCCACGTCTTCCGGCGTCAGCGGCTCAAAATACAGTTTATCTGCAATATCAAAGTCTGTGGAAACCGTCTCTGGGTTATTATTTACAATAATGGTCTCATACCCTTCCCTGGAAAATGCCCAGGTACAGTGTACGGAACAATAGTCAAACTCAATCCCCTGTCCGATACGGATCGGACCAGAACCCAACACCAGAACTTTCTTGCGGTCTTTTGTCTCAATCGCCTCGTTTTCGCTGCCAAAACAAGAATAATAATAAGGGGTCTCCGCTGCAAATTCTGCCGCACAGGTATCTACCATCTTAAATGCTGCAGTAATTCCGTTTGCATACCGTAAGTCACGGATCTCTTTTTCTTCTTTTCCTGTCAGACGTGCGATCACATTGTCTGGAAATTCAATCCTTTTTGCTTCCTTTAGCAGCCCAATTGTCAACTGCTCTTTTTCAAGGCGCTCTTCCATCTCCACCAGAATCCCAATCTTATCAATAAACCAGTGGTCAATCATTGTGATATCATGAATTTCATCGTAAGAAATCCCTTTTCGCAGCGCTTCTGCAATCACCCAGATCCGTCGGTCATCCACTTTTTGAAGCTGTTTTAACAGCTCTTTTCTGCTTAGGGCTGTAAAGTCATAGGAACGCATACAGTCCACATGCTGCTCCAAAGAACGGATTGCCTTCATCAAGGCGCCTTCAAAATTCGTGCATATACTCATCACTTCGCCGGTTGCCTTCATCTGGGTGGTCAGGCTTCGCTTTGCCGTGATAAATTTATCAAAGGGAAGCCTTGGAATTTTCACCACGCAGTAGTCCAGCATAGGTTCAAAACTGGCATACGTTTTCCCAGTAATCGCATTTTTAATCTCATCCAATGTATAGCCCAGAGCAATCTTTGCCGCCACTTTTGCAATGGGATAACCCGTTGCCTTACTAGCGAGCGCAGAAGAACGGCTGACACGGGGATTTACCTCAATGACACAGTATTCAAAGCTAGTAGGATGGAGGGCATACTGGACATTGCAGCCTCCCGTAATATTCAGCTCAGAAATAATATTCAACGCAGAAGTGCGCAGCATCTGGTATTCTTTATCCCCCAGCGTCTGGGACGGCGCAACTACAATACTATCACCCGTATGGACGCCTACTGGGTCAATATTTTCCATATTGCAGACTGTGATACAATTTCCAGCCGCATCCCGCATCACTTCATATTCTATTTCTTTCCAGCCGGCAATGCAGCGCTCCACAAGTACTTCCCCTACACGGCTTAACCGCAGCCCATTTGTCAAAATATCCACAAGTTCTGTCTCATTGTGGGCAATCCCGCCGCCGCTTCCTCCCAGGGTATACGCTGGGCGCAGCACAACTGGATAACCGATGGTATTGGTAAATGCAATTCCATCTTCTACATTGTGGACCACCAAAGAAGGGGCGCATGGCTCTCCAATCTTTTCCATGGTATCTTTAAATGCCTGGCGGTCTTCCGCTTTAAAGATCGTTTCCGCAGTGGTTCCAATCAGTTTTACGTGATGTTTTTCCAAAAAACCGGATTCTGCAAGCTCCATGCCAAGATTCAAACCAGCCTGCCCGCCCAAAGTAGGAAGCACGCTGTCTGGCTTTTCTTTTAAAATAATCTGTTCTAATACCTTTGCAGTCAGTGGCTCAATATAGACTTCATCTGCAATTTCCTTGTCTGTCATAATGGTTGCCGGGTTGGAGTTTACCAGTACAACCTCCACGCCTTCCTCCTTCAGAGAACGGCATGCTTGTGTTCCTGCATAATCAAACTCTGCTGCCTGTCCAATCACAATGGGACCGGAACCGATCACTAACACTTTCTTAATATCTGGATTCTTTGGCATTATTGGTTCCCTCCCATCATATTGATAAATCGGTCAAATAGGTATGCGCTGTCCTGGGGTCCCGGACATGCTTCCGGGTGGAACTGCACCGTAAAAATATTTTTGCCTGTATATTTTAATCCCTCGTTGGTTTTGTCATTGACATTGATAAATGCCGGGACGGCGACTGCGGGATCCAAGTTGTCTGTGTCTACCACATACCCGTGGTTCTGGGAAGAAATATAAACCCTTCCAGTTTCCAAATCTTTTACTGGATGATTGCCTCCCCGGTGCCCGTATTTCATCTTATGGGTGTCCGCCCCATTGGCAAGCGCCATAAGCTGGTGCCCTAAGCAGATGGCAAAAATCGGCGTGTCTGATTCATATAATTTCTTAATTTCTTGTATGATGCCTTTGCACTCTTTGGGATCCCCAGGACCATTGCTGAGCATAATCCCATCCGGCTGATCTTTTAAAATCTCTTCAGCCGTGGTGTATGCCGGGTACACTGTGACTTGGCATCCCCTGTCGTTCAAAGACTTGGCTATGTTCTGCTTTGCACCCAAATCCAGCAACGCAACTTTTTTTCCTTTTCCTTTTAACTGGAATGCTTTTTCGCAAGTTACTTTTTCTACAACAGACCCAGTGGTATATTCCTTCAGCCTAGGAAGGATTTCTTCCAACTGGTAAGCTTCATTGGTGGTAATCATGCCGTTCATGGTTCCCTTTTCCCGCAGAATCTTCGTCAAAGCCCTGGTATCAATGCCTGCAATGCCTGGAATATCGTATTTCACCAGGAAATCCTGAATACTTCCCTGACACCGGAAATTACTGGGCATTCTGGACAATTCCCTTACAATATAACCGTTCGGCCACGGCCTTTTGGATTCCATATCTGGTGTAATTCCATAATTTCCAATCAACGGATATGTCATGACGACTGCCTGTCCTGCATAGGAAGGGTCTGTCAAAACTTCAAGATAACCTGTCATGGAGGTGTTAAAAACAATTTCACTAACCACTTCTTTGGTGGAACCGATACTGGTGCCTTCCAATACAGTCCCGTCTTCCAATATTAGAAATGCTTTCATGTATTTACCGCCCTTTCTTTGTTTTGCCTGTTTCATAATTGTCCCATCAGGACTTTGACCTAATTTTTATAACAAAAGTGCGTTTTACGCACTCCCGTGATCAATCATTTTTTCCAGCGCACTTCCGTGCCCAATTTCTTTTGCTAACACATCTTTCATCCCGCGCCGCGCATGGTCGCTTAGCGACATTATCCCCCTCGTGGGAGTATGCATATTATTTTTATTCTATCAAAAGGCACTTTCGCATGACAAGGACTTTCCCAATAGAACAAAAAAAAAAGAGTTACATGCTCAACGCAATCTTTTTTCTTAAGGGTTGTTATCAATTTTATTATGTGCATCCCCTGCAAGTTACATTGGATGCGAGATAACATCGTATCTCCTAAACCTAAATTGTAAAAATTCTATCACATTTCTTTTTATTTTTCAACCTCTCTTCCATGAAAAATTGACAATTAATACAAACATAAATCCCTGGCTCCAAGGGCTCCCATTATAATATGATATTCCTCTGTCGATAATTTGAATATTTTTGCAATTTCCTGATCCAACAGTTCGTACTTTTTTTTGACTGTGCTATGGGAATCGGAATTAAGCAGCTCATCCACAATCTGGACCAACTGTTTTTGCTGTTGTCTTTCTATTACTGGAATTGGAATCTGTTCAATATGGGATTTTAACACCTTGACAGAATGAAATTTCTTTTCAAAATAGAATTGTGCGATCCTGGAATTGAGCACTGCCATAATATATTTTATTTCTGTGCCTTTTATTTTTGGAATCAGTACATTACAGCTATTCAAAGACAATGTCTGTTTATCATCATATGCGAATACCAACTGTTTACAGATAAACCGATACAGTAATTTTTCTTTTGCCCTGTAAACCGCCTGTGGAGCAGCCTGCTGAAATAATTCCGGCTGATATGCTAGGTAACGGTTGGGCTTTGCATAACGAAACCTTTTCAAATCGGAACCTTTCAAAACAATTTCATTTTCTGTTGTTTTTTTATCTGTAACTTTTTCTTTATTATTTCCTGTTACAATCCCTAAAGCAAACTTGGCATTGCCAGCCAAGGTCGCCTTAGATGGTACCTGTTCTATCTTTTGCAGAATCTGATATTCCTCATCTGTCGTTGTAAAACAAAAGTATTCCTTATCCATTTTGCGCTCTTTTTGAATGGTATAAATACGGCTTCCATCGTTTACCCTCATTCCTGCACATCCCAGTGTTTTCTGTCTGCGGCACATCTGCAAAATAATACAAGGACACTGTACCTGGTCAAACACATTTCCCAAATATTCCAGATACTGGAAGGAAACTGTCTCCATAAGAAAACTGCGGATTGGAACATGCGTTTTTACATTTAGTAATGCGTCTGGCAGTACAAAAGATAAAACTCCATTACATTTTAAATTAGAAACCGCCTGTTCTATGAATATATCATAAGATTCAATTGATTGGTTTGCTGCACAAGTGTACTTCTTCCTAAGGCGCCCCCTCTCTTCATCAGAAAATTCATACCCCCAGGGAGGATTTCCAATAATAAAATCATATTCTCTCTTTTTCTCAAAAGTCAAATAATCCTTTGCTGTAATATGTTTATATAAGACACTTTGATCAACACAACGAAACTTTAAGGCAAGATTAATTCTTGCTAAATTAATACTAATCAGATCTAAATCATTGCCAAAAATATGTTCAATAGAAACACCCCCTGGCAACTGAAGAAAAAAAT
Organism: uncultured Lachnospiraceae bacterium; assembly: GCA_951801955.1. GTDB lineage: Bacteria > Bacillota > Clostridia > Lachnospirales > Lachnospiraceae > Petralouisia. The sequence continues at coordinate 3,674 of CATOOV010000097.1, read as the reverse complement.
TACCTGTACCGCAACAAGGGTCAAATATCTTCCTTTTCTCTATATTATTGCAGTTTATTAATTCTGATATTAATTTTTTTACTATGGTTGTCGGCGTATAGTAACTGCCTGCTGCCTTCCTGTCTTTGATATTTTTACAAGATAAATACAATAACCCAAGAATATCTTCTCCTTCCTCATAGAGATATTCTACAGAAAACAAAACTGGATTTCTTCCAGCAAACTCCAATGCCTGTTCTCTGTCAGCCAGCAAGTCCTCAATTAAAAATTCATACCCATTTAAAGATAATGTACCTTTTAAATATTGTGCCAACACATTTGCCCTGGCACACGTACCAATATTTTCCCTCTGCAAAATCATCTGCAGGGCACATTCAGCCAAAATAGATTGAATTTCCTGATTGCCAAGGCAAAGCCCCTGGTCAGAAATTATCTCTAGAACCTCCTGTATTTTCTTTTTATTTTCAGAAGCAGCAGAGATATAAAAATCATATACTCTGCTGCCTGAAATATATTTCTTATTGCGCCTGTTTTTCAAAGACTTATTTTTATTATTCCTTATATCATCTTTTAATTTCTCTATATAATGCCGTGTAAATAAGAACGTTCCATCTACCTCGATCTGCGGATTTAATTTGCCAAGCTTCAGCCAGTTTTTTCCTGTGGCGACAGAAATAGAAAGTTCTTTACACACTTCACTTAAACGATAACAATTTCCAATATCCAAACTTGACATATCACTTGCCCTTTCTCATATCAGCAGCCTCGCTGGCAAACAACGGGACATTCCTCCTGCAACAGATCATATTCCTCCATGGTACAAAAAAGAAACATTATACCTTTTTATTAAATGTGGATAAGTTTTGGCTTTCTGCCACACTGAAGAAATTCTCCTGGTCGTTATGCGGAAACAAAAGCTCCATATAAAGATTACCCAACAGTTCCTTTACTGCATCGCTGCTAACTGCTTTTACAGGGAGCTCCTCCATTTTTCCCAAATTTGACAGCACTTTTTCAATCTGATGCTGATCTGGCACTGGCTTTTCCATCAATGGTATGGGAGTGGATGCCACTAAGGAGGTTTCAGATGCTGCCTTTGGTTGTAAGATCCCTTTTGTCTCCGGCATTTTATATACAATATTCTTACAAGTCTTCTCAAAACATTCAGGATCATACTTTGACAAATATTTCAAATCCTCCATCGTCAAGGTACGTTTATTATGTATCTTGATATAGATATTTACCAGACGCGTATCTTTCCCCATAACAGCCCCTCCTTCCATCTGCTTGGTTCGCTAGTCTTGTTGATATTTAAAAAAACTACGCTAGATTACTAAAAACTATTGTAATTGTATTATACCATGATACGCTGTCATTCGCAAATAGGAGATTCTTTCGGAGCGAATCTCTTTATGCTTTCCATCTGTTTATTATCAGTTACAATAAAGCAAGACCTAATATTTTCCATGCCGCTGAAAAAGAAAAGAAGAATCCCCTGACTGTACGGCAATACAGTCAGGGGATTCCATTCTTTTTCCTCAAGGACTTGCTATATCATTTTTCCTACTGGCATTATAGCATATGCAATTCCTTATTTCAATATTCTTCGCAGAATAAATTTGTGGCAACACTTAGTTGGCTTACTTGAATTCCACAAATTTCATGCTGCTCTCATAACCAGTCGTCATCCCTTCCGAATCATAGAAATCTTTAAACAGTTTCTTATAAGCTTTCGCTTTGCCCTTTGGAACTTTAATTTTGGCGTTTTTCACGATCCCATGTATAGCATAAGTCCCCACATATTCTAATTTCTTAGACTTAATCGTGATCGTCTTCAATTTCTTACAATCCTCAAATGTATATTCTTCTATTCTTGTTACCCCAGAAGGAAGCGTGATGTCTTTGATACTGCTGCAGCCATAAAACGCATGGGCTTTGATCCCCTTGAGACCTGCCGGCAGCTTAACGCTTACCAGGTTTTTACATCCAAAAAAAGTACTGTTTGCGATCTTAGTCACTTTGGAAGGGATGGAAATGCTTTTCAGGCTGCTGCAGTCTCTAAAGGCAGAGGCGCCAATGCTTTTGACACCCTTTGGAATCTGAATGCTTGTCAAACCGATGCTTCCTGAAAATGCGCCGGGACCGATACATTTTACATTGGATGGAATTTTCGTCTTCTTACATCCCGCCACTAAGTTACCTGTCTTTTTCTCAATGATTGCATTACAGTTTTTCCGGCTGTCAAACACCTTATTTTTACCGGACACTTTAATTTCTTTCACACTGCTGCAATCTGAAAATGCCCCATCTCCAATGCTCTTAACATTTGCAGGGATATTAATCTTTGTAATACCGCTGCACCTAGCAAATGCCTCATTTCCAATACTCTTAACATTTGCAGGGATATTGATCTTTGTAATACCGCTGCACCCAGCAAATGCCCACCATTCAATCTCCTTCACGCTTTCCGGAATTTTAATATTTTTTAATCCCTTACATTCGAAAAACGTATCATGCTCAATTTTTGTAATACCAGATGGAATTTTAATACTTTTCAGGCTGCTGCAGTAAGAAAAAGCGTTAGACCCAATCGCCTTCACACTGGATGGAAGATTAATGCTCTTTAATTTAGTGCAGCGAGAAAATGTACTGCTTCCAATCTTGGTAACTCCCGATGGGATTTTAATTTCTGTTATATTCTCACATTCAAAAAATGCAGCGTCTCCTATACTTGTCACCCCTGATGGGATTTTTATGCTTTTCAGGAGCTCGCATTCAGAAAATGCTTCCCTTCCGATACTTGTCACCCCTGATGGGATTTTTATGCTTTTTAGTTTTTTGCAGCCAGCCAGCAAATAACTTTCTATTTTTTTGACGCCAGACGGAATATTTATTTTTTCCATGTGCCAGCATGAACAAAATGCAAAACTTCCAATACTCTTAATACTGGATGGCAGCTTCATTTCCGTCAGACTTTCGCACTGATAAAATGCATGGTACCCGATCGTCTGAACCCCCTGCGGAATGGTGATATCGGTAAGGCTTAAACACTCATCAAATGCATAATCCCCGATGCTTGTCACACCGGACGGAATGTCGACGCTTACCAGTTTTGTGGAACCAGAAAAAGTGTCATCTTCAATTTTCCTAATGCCAGATGGAAGCGTCACCTTTTTCAGTCTGGAACATTGGGAAAATGCTGATTTCCCAATGTTTACCACACCTTTCGGAACCTTTACGCTGGTAATTGTATTACACCAAGAAAGTGCTGACTCCCCAATGGAAACTACCTTTTTCCCTTTGATGGTGCTTGGAACACTAACTTTTGAGTCCTTTCCAACGTATTTTGTAATGGTTACTGTCTCTCCATCACTATTTACTTCATATTCCCAATCACTGATGGATTCTTCGCCATCATCCTGGCTGACCCCTGCCTGCGCTGTTTGCGCCGTTTGTGCAAAAGCTGTGAAATCGGGCTGCAAACACAGACATAAAGCAACTATAAATGTTAGTACCCTTTTCATATTTCATACCTCCTTTTACTAATATAATCTCTCGGAATCTTTAAGCCAGTAAATATAAGGCTTTCAGATTCCTTTTTTATTAAAATCCCCCACTTTTTTGTCAAAACACTTGACAATTCAATCGAAAAATGCGGCGCTTCGCGCCCTTAT
>CATOOV010000096.1 GCA_951801955.1 uncultured Lachnospiraceae bacterium | reverse complement strand
AGCTGTACGATTTTCTTTTTAAATTCTGGTTCATAGACTTTTGTTTTTGGCATGTATAACACCTTCCTTTGCATTGATTGGAGTATATCATGTATTTCCCATTTGGTGTTACAACTTTATTATACCATCTCAGTATGCCTATGGACGTCCGCCCTATGGTTATAAAAAAGATGCTACGGTAAGGAAACTGATTGTTGATGGGGAAACAGCGCCAATCGTAAAACGGATTTTTGAAATGTACCTAAATGGGATAATCTATTCTGAAATCGCAAGGGAATTGCAGCAGGAAGGGATTGTTTCGCCTCCAAATACCATTATCTGAAGCAGGAAGGGATTGTTTTGCCTCCAAAATACCGTTATCTGAAGCAGGGAAATAGAGAAAAGGCAGAAAAAGCGAGGAACTGGTATCATCTCCACATTAAAACAATCCTGACAAATCGGCATTATGTGGGAGACAGCGTGCATGCCACAAGGGAGGGCGGATTTAATAACCCATACAGAGACAGGCGGCATGGAAGTCGAGATAAAAAATATCATCAATATGATGTACAGCCGTGACACCTCAAAAAAGGTCATGGCGGCGGGTTGAATTATGTGCATGTCGGCATCAATTTACAGGAGCTGTGCGTGCCTTTGATCGAATATCATTTCCTGAGAAATCAATCAAAAGAATATCAGCGCAATAAAAATCGATATGATACAAAGCAAGTAGAGCTAACGCTTTTGTCTGCAACACACAAAATCAGTAATCTGATTTTTTCCCTGAATTTCTATCAGAAAGAAGCTGTAGGGGATAATCGGGCTTCGGCTGTCTATCAGGTGTATTTTACAGACAACAGCGAGAAGCAAATCAGTGATGTACAGAGGATTATTGCAGATAAGACCAGTGAAAATGGACAGGAGCGCATATTCTGGTGCAGTTTTCATTTGAAGTCATTAAAATATGGCAATAAAGAACTCTATTACCTTGTGATTGCCGATGAGGGCGGCGAGATAAAATCACAGGAGGAGTTTCAGATAGATATTGCTTTTGCGGTGGATGAATTTGATTTCTTTGGATAGGAGGGGCACATAGAACAGATGGAGGAAGGTATGGAAGATAAATTTCTGTTCGGGCAGTATTATAGTTCGAATGATGCTGAAGTGATAGGGAAGGGCGTTAGAAGTGTCAAGAAAATTCTGGCTGGCAATTTTGTGCGTCCAGACGAAGCGCAGAAAATGCATTCCCATGGTGGAAACGGATGATGTTTTACCAGAGATTAAGGACGGCTTAGAGGAGGAGTTGGAAGCAGTGGTAAGGCAGGATTTCTATACAAAATTCAAGATTAAAGGTGAAATGAAGTTATGAATAAACAAGAGATTTACGATTACCTGAAAGAAAAAAATATATGGTACGAAATAACAGAACATAAAGCCGTTTCTAATATGGCTGAACTTTCTCTAATTGAAGTTCCATATCCGCAAGCAGATGCAAAAAATCTCTTTCTCCGTGATGATAAAAAGAGGAATTATTATCTTATTACAGTTAAGGGGGATAAGAGGGTAGACTTAAAAGAATTTAGAAAGAAAAATAACACACGTCCATTGAGTTTTGCTTCAGAGGAAGACTTAATGAGTATTATGAATTTAGTGCCAGGTTCCGTAACACCGTTTGGCGTATTAAATGATACAGAAATAAAAGTGAAAGTGTTCATTGACAAAGATTTTATGGAGCTGCCAAACCTTATAGGCGTCCATCCAAATGAAAATACAGCAACAGTGTGGCTAAAAACGAATGATTTAATTAGTATTATAAAGCAACATGGAAATTTAGTTGAGGTTGTGCAAATTTAACCTTATAAAATCAGTTACGATAAGCCAAAATCCAAGCGGAAAGGTTCTGAAGGGCGTTATAGACGATATTACTGATTTCAGTCAGCTTGCTTTTGCCATTTTCTCACGGTGGGGATATTTCGCTGATTGGGCAATGGAAGAAGACCACATCCCCAAAGATGATGCAGGTAAAATAAAATCTTTAAAACCTGTTTGGATTGTGGTATGGTTATTCAGGAATTTCAACCGTTTGGATTCATAGAGAGGAAATACATTGCCATATGACACAAAACAATGAAATGTGTCCAAAGTTTTGATTGCAGTTTGGAAAGAGATCGTTGCAAAGCAATCCTGGATTCCAGTTGTTTGAATTTAATATGGATTACATTTTTGATTTGTGTTAATTAAAAAGAGCGATATAGAACAAGTGCAATGCTTTCTGAAAAGATTGTACTTGTTCTTTCATATATTCAAAATTTTGTTTTCTATAAGGAGAGGTTATTTCTGAAAAGAAAAGTAATTTGCGTCGTATTGTGTATCCTTTTTGTTGTGATGGGGATACAGGGATGCGGCAAGGCATCGGCAAAACAAGAAGACTGGGACTATACATATAGGAGCAAGTACTGGAGGCATTTGAGAAGGCACTGCAAAAAAATAAGGAAAGAGTGGAAACAATCATTCCGATTATGATGGATGGGCAGAATTACTGGGACAGTTCACTGAAATATTTTATGGAAACCTTTGGAGCTGAGTCCGTAGACGCAGAAGGGAATTATGTGGATATGGTCCGTCAGCCAGAAGCAAAAGAAGCATTATCTTATCTAAATCAAATGTTTCAGAATGGGTATTTCCAAGCAGAATGGCTGACCTTGTCAAATGCGAAAATCAGGCAATTGATTGCGGGGGGGAATGTTTTATGTTTTGTGAGGAATACAGCAGATATTGATATAAAAGCCGTGGACTGGGTAACACCAGGACCAATCCTTCTAGTATCTGGAAAACATCCTGTTTATGGGAAAGAAAAAAAGTGGGCTTGGGATGGATGAATACGTTCATATCTAAAACTTGTGAACATCCCAAAGAACTTGCCGAATGGATGGACTATATGGCAAGCCCAGAGGGAATGTTTACTTGGAAATTTGGAAAAGAGGGTGTCCATTATCAGATGGAAAATGGGCTGGTGAAATTGACGGAGGAGGGTAAGGAAGTAAATCAAAGGAACTGTGAGGAACAGAAAGATAGAATTTTAAAAGTAAATTAGATGGAGGATGGTGCGGTCTTGATAGGGAGAATATCAAGCAGGCAAAGTGTTTTTAAACAGCTTTTGGCGATGGGATTGGTTTTAATGATGGTGCTGCTGGCAGCGTTTACGATAACAAATCTGCAGATGAGATTGATTCAAAAAGAAAATACACTGAATCTGAATAGTCAGAATATGGGACAGATTGAGGATAAGGTGGAGGAATACTGTAGCCTGATGACACAGATTGCAACTGTGACCGTCTATTCGCCTACAATGTACACTTACTTTTTTCAGGATTCCGTAGAGCGAGTAATTTTCACAGATGATGTAAATACAGTTTTTTCCAATACAATCCTGCTGCAAAATAATATTTCAGGCATTTATGTGTTTGATTAGGAAATGGAATTGATTGCAAGAATGCGAAAAGGAATTCAGGAGGCAGAAAATATGGAATTTGTCCAAGTCCAAAAGGAAAAACAAGAGTACAGCAGTATCTTTTATTTAACCAATTCCCACACACCGTTTTTTGCGATCTATTTTCCAGTTTTTAATTTAAACAGCAAAGTGTATGGACAGCAGATTGGAATGTGCGTATTTATTATGAAAACGGATAAATTAACAGAAATATTGCAAGGAGAACAGGCGACAAGCCATACACAGCTCTATATTTTAGATGGGGAAAATAGAATTTTAGCAGTGCAGGGAGGGGCAGGGTCAATCCACAGTATTGGTGAAAATAAATTGCAATGCATTGTGGAGGATAACGGGTGTGGGATAGAAGCAGGGAAACTGGAAGAATTGAAGGAAAAGTTGGAAAGCAGCCAAAGCCAGAAAGGAATTGGAATGGCGAATATCTATCAGAGATTAAAGCTATTTTATGGAGAAGAGGCAATCTTTTTTATAGACAGTTTGGAAGGGCAAGGGACAAAAATTGCGATTATTATACCAGATCAGGTGGAGGAGGGAATAGTACCAGATGTATAAGATTTATCTTGCCAATGATGAGATATGGGAAACCATAGGGCTGAAGAAATTAATTGAAAAGTCGGGATTGCCGATACAAGTTGTCGGGGAAGCAGAAAATGGAATCGTGGCATTGGAACAGATAGAGAAGAAAACGCCAGATATTTTGATTAGTGGTATTCGTATGCCTGGACTGAATGGATTAGAATTGTCACAGAAACTTAGGGAAAAAGATATGGATATTCAAATTATTTTATTAAGTGGTTATGCAGAATTTGAATATGCAAGGACAGCGATGCGCTGGGGGGTTAAGGAATATCTGCTGAAGCCAGTAGAGCAGGAGGTTCTTAATCAGGTGTTGGAACATACCATAAAAGAACTGGAAACAGCAAATAATACAAGGGGAGGAATATATATTTGAAGAAGGGGTGCCTGAAAATAGTGTGATGATCAAGCAGATTTTAAAAGAAATCCAACAATCTTATACAGAGAAGCTTACCTTGAGCAGCCTTGCCGAAAAATATAATATCAGTGAAAGCCGCCTTAGTACCCGCCTCAGGGAGAATCTTGGCATGTCATTTTCCAAATACCTGACTTCCCAGCGGGTTCAGCGTGCGAAGGAATTACTTGTGGATGACAGGTTATCTGTGGAGCAGATTGCACAGATGGTGGGATATCGGGATTATTTTTACTTTATTAGGGTTTTTAAAAAGGTTACAGGGGTTACCCCCAGTGTATATCGGAGGAATTTATGAGTTCGCACATTTCTCATACCCTTATTTAAATCAAAGAGAGGAACAGGTACACAAATACCTATTCCTCTGTAGAGGCTTATTCTATGCGGTTTGCTTCTTAGCCAAAGTATCTCTTAAGAAGTCCTTCAAATGCTTTGCCATGTCTTGCCTCATCCCTAGCCATCTCATGCACGGTATCATGGATTGCATCCAGGTTCGCAGCTTTTGCACGTTTTGCAAGATCAAATTTTCCAGCGGTTGCCCCGTTCTCAGCTTCTACACGCATTTCCAGGTTTTTCTTGGTGCTGTCAGTTACAACTTCGCCCAACAGTTCAGCAAATTTTGCAGCATGTTCTGCCTCTTCATAAGCAGCTTTTTCCCAGTACAGGCCAATTTCGGGATAACCTTCTCTGTGGGCAACCCTCGCCATAGCAAGGTACATACCTACCTCTGTACATTCTCCGTTAAAGTTTGCTCTCAAGTCTGCCATAATATCTTCCGATACGCCCTGTGCAACGCCTACCACATGCTCAGCAGCCCATGTCTTCTCTCCAGACTGCTCAGTAAATTTGGAAGCTGGTGCATTACACTGAGGACATTTCTCCGGCGCTGCATCTCCTTCATGAACATAACCACATACACTACATACAAATTTTTTCATCTTTGTCATCCTTTCTTATTATATATAAATTATTGTAAGAACTTTTTTATCAGTAATAACAGTAATTATTACTGATATTAAGATAACATACCTGTCCATAGTTGTCAACAATTATTTTAAGTTTTCTTTTTCCAGGCAATCCCGGCACCTTCCATAAAAATAAGTAAAGTGTCCTTCAATCTTACCATCGAACTGTGTGCCAGCAAGAGTATCAATATGATCAATGCTCTCCATCTCTAAATCCTGAATCCTGCCGCATTTGGTGCAGAGCACATGGTAGTGAGGAGCAATATTACCGTCAAAACGGTCAGGTCCTATGCTGGTGGTGAGTTTTTTGATCTCTCCTAATTGTGTCAGCAGGGACAGGTTGCGGTATACGGTGCCCAAGCTGATATTGGGGAAATCTTTTTTCACATTCAGATAGATGGTTTCGGCTGTAGGATGGTCATAGCGGGTTGCCAGAAATTTTTTGATACATTCTCTCTGACGACTGTGCTTGATCAATGATTTATCCTCCATAAAAATAATAATAATTATTACTGTTTATATGATAAATATAATCCCATTGTCTGAAATTGTCAAGTACAATGGGAGAAATGGAAAATATTGCATTTTTGTTCTGTGCTTAAAGTGATGCCATAATACCATTAAGCCATATTACAAAGGATAGAAATTGGTCATTGGGCAAGGTTGATGTGATCTGTTTTTTTTGCCTGCCGCTTTTTTTCCCGTAAGGTTTTAAAGAAATTGGTGAGCATGGCAGAACATTCTTCTTCCAATATTCCGGTTTCCAGTTCAACTTGGTGGTTAAAGGCGGAAATTTGCAGTAAATTTAAAATGGAACCGGCACATCCTGCTTTTGGATTCATGCAGGCGATCACGACTTTGTCTATACGTGCCTGGACAATGGCTCCAGCGCACATTTGACAGGGTTCTAAGGTAACATACATCGTACAGCCTTCCAGGCGCCAGTCCCCTAATTTTTTGCTGGCTTTTTTTATGGCAGATAATTCTGCATGTGCCAGCGTGTTTTTCTCTGTATTTCTCCGATTATACCCGCGGGCAATGATCTTATCCTGGTAAGTGATCACACAACCAATGGGAACTTCGTCAATTTTTTCCGCTTTGTGCGCCTGGCGGATTGCCGCTTTCATAAATTTTTCACTAGGGTTCATATACACTCCTCTAAGTTTTGTGATAATATATAGTATAAAATATAGTAGAGGATATTGCAAATGAAGATGAATTACGAAACAAACCGCCTGTTATTAAAGGTCTTGCCAGATACGGCTGCGGCACAGGTACTGCAATTTTATTTAGATAACATGGAGATCTTTGATAAATATGAGCCAGAACGGTCTGAGCAGTTTTACACATTACAATATCAAAAAATGATACTGCAATGTGAATATAATTTGGCAATCAGACAGTCAACCGTGCGATTTTGGGTATATCGAAAACAGAATTTAGATCAGATTATTGGAACAGTTTCGCTGCAGAATATCAGAAGAGGGTTTTATCAGTCCTGTGAATTGGGATATAAATTTGACCATAGGTATTGGAAACAGGGTTATGCAAAAGAAAGTATCTCACAGTGTATAGAGATTGTTTTTCATGAAATGAAGCTGCATCGAATTGAAGCACAGGTGCTACCTGAAAATGTTGATTCCCAAAAACTGCTGCTCAGTTTTGGATTTGTGCAGGAGGGGATAAAACAGCATGGCATAAAACTTCATGGAGCATGGCAGGATCATGAAGTGTATGCCCTGTTGGCAAAGGAATAAATGCAGCAGTTTGTGTTGCGAATCAAATTTATCTTTAAATAATCGTGCCAAGAACTCCCCGTCCCTTAAGGGGCGCGGGATGAATTGGCACAAAAGTATATTCCTTAGACAAAGTGGCAATACAGTTTTGTATTAGACAAGCAGTAGTGGTTGAAGCAAGAAGCTCTAAGGCTTTAGCCTCGTGGGTAGTTCACGAAATATCTTTTCCTGGCATCTCTGTCAATTCGTTTAAATATCGATACCAATAACCAAATTCGCCAGTGTTTATTCGGGACGGTTTTTCACTTCGAAATTCCGGGAACCCAAACAGTGTTGCCATTACACGTTCGGGATTCTGAAATACTCCAGGAACACCAATGAACCATCTTTTCATGCCTAGGGTATCCGTCATACCCAAAATCAAGTAACGATAATTAAAAAATCCATGGAGCAGAAAACTATTGTTTCCCAGATACCAGAATTGTCTGGGAAGCTGGCGCAGGTCTTTTAACTCCATGCGCACACAGAGAGTATTTTCATCACCAGAAAAAGGTGTCATTACTGGATAATTTTCCAGAATAAACCTCCATCGCAGATTCCAGTCTTCAGGTGCGTCAGCCTGAGAATGGTCAAAAGACCGTAATTTATCAGGAGAAGGATTTGTCTTTGCATTCCGGTTCGTTCTGGATGCAGTCCGAAACCCGCTGCTATTTCTGGAAGGACGTGGAAGTGCCTCCAAGGCTTTTAAGGCGTCCATAATTTTAGGCTCTGTGGAAGCTGGGGCGGTTTCTGCCGCATTTAAAGTATCTGTTTCTCTTTTAGGAGAGGACAGAATGGTATCTTCCACTGTGGAAACAGGTTTGTTTATTGTAGGGCTTGAAGCCACGGGAAAAGTATGATTGTTTGATGTTTTTATAATTTTGGTTTCAGAATCCTTTGTAAATGTCATTGGACTTTTGGCGCCAGGATCTTTTGCCAGAGTTCTGGAAGTGCCGTCAGTCATTTCTTTTGTGTGGTCGCTGGAAGTATTCTCGTCAGGCTGATGTGTGTGAATGTTGGAAGTATCCTTGCCAGGTTCGTGTGAGTGGATATTGGAAATCTCTTTGCCAGGTTTATCTGCGTGGTCACTGGAAGTATTCTTGTCAGGCTGATTCGTGTGGTTACTGGAAGTATTCTCGTCAGGCTCATTCGTGTGGTCACTGGAAGTATTCTTGTCAGGCTGATTCGTGTGAATGTTGGAAGTATCCTTGTCAGGTTTGTGTGAGTGGATATTGGAAGTATCTTTGCCAGGTTCATTTGTGGAATGAGTAGTGCCGCTGCTATCTGTCTGTTTTGGATAAGTGCTGGCAAGTGGGGGTACAGAAAAGACATTTTCTGGATTGGAAAGGGGCTTTTCGGTAAGAGGTTCTGATGCCGTAAAAGCCTGTTTTTTTACAGGCTCCAGATCTTGAAGCTTCACAAAAACTTTTTGGTCAAACTCATCATCATCCCACTGGCTAACCAGCATAATTCGCTCTGTAAGGGGAATGTAAATTCCTTTGACAGCGTCCAGTGTATATCCGCTGTCTTTGATATTTTCCGAGTCCAGAATTACTTTAAAATCCCCAATTCCACGGGAAAGGCTAAAATTTCCCAGTGAAATGCCTGCTAAATATTGGTCTTTCTGCACATAAAAATACACCGGGACAGGCGCCAGGCTGCAGCCGGTGTTTTTCATATGTATTTCCATGAGACATCGCTGGTCCCTTTTTTCGATTTTGGCAAATCCGATGTTTCTGCTTTTTAATCCTCGTTCATATAAATAAAGGTATGTAATCATTCGATGAAATTCAGACATTTTGTAGACTCCCATAGAGATTTCTACATCTTATGACTGATAAAATGGAATTATACCAAACCTTTCAGATTATATCAGGCGGGGGATAACGCCCGCCTTTGCAGACGGCGGATAACAAATTACTGCTGGCCAGAAATGGCAAGGGCAAGGTCAGAGCCGAACGAGGACATATTGGCTGGAATCCAGGTTTTATTTTGAATGACGCAGTCTACTGTGATATCAATAGTCTCTTTGGAAGGGGTGACTTCCTGATATGCCTTGATTAAATTTTTTGTATAGGCATTCATCAGGAATACCTGCTGTTTCTCTAAATCTTCAAAGCCTTTCTTTTTTGCCTTTTCCCTTGCGTTATAATAGGCGTCTGCATCCAAGTCAAATTCATTAAAAAAAGTGGTATGGATAACAACCGTTGCTTTACCTTCTGATTCTTTTGTAATTTCTGCAGAAGCCTTCATTTTGGAAAGGGCTTCTTTTCTGGCGTTGCAGAGTTCTTCTAAGGTCTCTTCTTCTATTTCCTGACCACTGTCAGCAAAGTTGGCGCGAATGGTTTCTCTCAGGGAATCGTCATAGGTCTTTCGTGCCGCGCTGATGTCTTCTTTTGTCATACCTAATGAGGAGATTCCAGTGGTATCTCCTAAAATGTATAAATCATAGATTGCCTTTATAGAATCAGCAGCGTTTAATCGCGGTTCATTGCAACCGCCAAGAAGTGGGATATATAGACAAATGCAAAATAGGATGGGGAGAAATTTTTTCATAATTATAATAAACCTTTCATTTGGTTTTGATTTCGTGTGAGTTTATTATAATAGGAAATTCTTTAAAAGGCAAGGAAAATACAAAATGAGATGGTCAAGCTTTTTTGTAACACTTACAAGGAAAAGTTTTGACAAGATCATGCCTGCATTCTCTTTTCAAATGGTGTCATATATCCATTGGATGAATGCGGGCGGATATGATTATAGTAG
>CATOOV010000095.1 GCA_951801955.1 uncultured Lachnospiraceae bacterium | reverse complement strand
GATCTGCTGTTTAAATTCCGGAGTGTAAGATTTTTGATTTTTCGCCATGCCCTTCATCTCCTTTGCCCTTTCATTTGATAGTATAGGTTGTTCAACTTTTTCTGTCCACACTTATATACTAACACCAAACAGCAGACGAATATTTAAGCGGGAACGTGCGGGAAAAGCTGGCAGTTGCAAAAGTATTTGCAGAGAACCACCCGGAATTTGCCATTAACGTAACCTCACTGGAGGGCGTACAGCCGAAAGAGCTTGACGCTTCGGAGATTGAGGTGCGTATCGGAGCAACATGGATTGATACAAAATATATTGAGGATTTCATGCGTGAAACCTTTGAAACGCCGGAGTACCTGTTTGACCGTAACTTAATGGGGGTACAGTATTCCGATGTGACGGGGCAGTGGAATGTAAAGGGCAAAAATGCGGACAAGGGCAATTCACTTGTCGGCATGATCTATGGGACGAGCCGGGCAAACGCCTATAAGATATTAGAGGATTCCCTGAACCTTCGTGACACCCGCATTTTTGATGTCATTACCGAGGACGGGAAGGAAAAAAGAGTCCTCAACAAAAAGGAAACCATGCTTGCGAGCCAGAAACAGGAAGCGATCCGGGAAGCCTTCAAGGACTGGATATTTCAGGAACCGGAGAGAAGGCAGACATTGTGTGCAAAATACAATGAGCTGTTCAATTCCACCAGACCGAGGGAATATGACGGTTCGCATTTAAAATTCCCCGGCATGACGCCGGACATTGAATTAAGACCGCACCAGCTTAACGCAGTGGCGCACCAGCTCTATGGGGACAATACGCTGCTTGCGCACTGCGTAGGCGCAGGAAAGACGTTTGAAATGATTGCCGCAGCAATGGAGAATAAGCGGTTAGGACTGTGCCAAAAAAGTTTATTTGTCGTGCCGAACCACCTTACGGAGCAGTGGGCGAGTGACTTTTTACGCCTTTATCCGGGCGCTAACATTTTAGCTGCCACCAAGAAGGATTTTGAACCGGCAAACCGGAAAAAATTCTGTTCAAGGATAGCGACAGGCGATTACGATGCGGTTATTATCGGGCACAGTCAGTTTGAAAAAATTCCGCTTTCCACTGAAAGACAGGCAGCGATGATTGAAAGGCAGATAGCGGAGATTGAAATGGCAATCGAGGTCACAAAAGCGGAAAAAGGCGAGCGCTACACCATTAAGCAGATGGAAAAGACAAAAAAATCGCTGAATGCGAGACTGAGCTGATTAAATGATGCAAGCCGGAAAGACAATGTTGTTACCTTTGAGCAGTTGGGCGTGGACAGGCTGTTCGTGGACGAAAGCCACAACTATAAGAACCTTTTTTTATACACAAAAATGAGGAACGTGGCGGGAATTGCGCAGACCGAAGCACAGAAATCCTCGGATATGTTTGCCAAGTGCCAGTACATGGACGAACTGACAGGCGGGAAGGGCATCACATTTGCAACAGGGACACCGATCAGCAACAGCATGACGGAATTATATACGAATATGCGCTACCTCCAGTATAACACTTTGCAGCGTTTAGGGTTGGGGCATTTCGACAGTTGGGCGGCATCTTTCGGGGAAACACAGACTGCCATAGATATAGCGTGCCAGTTATAGGTACATCAAACAAAATACAGGGCAGGAACACACTGGAAAAGGGATTGCGAGATGCAGTCCTTTTTTGATACAGAAATTTAGGAGGGTTGGATGATATGGCAAATTTAACAAGGTATGAAATGGAAACTGTGGTAAATTACAATGCCGGAGAGCAGACAGCAACTGTCTACACGAGGGATAAATCCGTGATGCGGAAACTGGATCGGCTTGTGGCGGATTATCCTGACAGCTATCAACTGTTAAACCAGACGGACATCGACAAGATCTATTCTATGCCAAAATCATTCGTTACTTATCGTAAACCGAGGACGGTAAGTGATGAACAGAGAGAACAGGCAAGGCAGAGAATGGCAAAGTTAAATTCTGCCGATAGTTGATGTGCAAAATTACAGATTATTTTATCTGACAATGATTTGTTTACATGGTATGGACAGAGAGTGTCTTATGCAAGGCGTTTTATTCCGGAAATCCCCGTTTATTATCGTGCAAAAAGCAAAAGAAAAAGGAAGGAGGGAGAATTCCATACCAAACAATGAAAACATACAAAAAAGCCGCTTAATGAGGGAAAGGAGGTCAAATAATGGATTTTGAATATTTTTATGGAAAACAGAGCAGCCAGTATGCCTTTTACCGCATACCGAAGCAGTTGTTTACGGAAAGGCAGTTTGATGCGTTGTCAATCGGGGCAAAGCTGCTTTATGGAATGATGATTGACCGCATGGAGCTGTCACAGAAAAATGGGTGGATTGATAAGCGTGGGAGGGCATACATATATTTCACAGTTGACGAGATAAAGGACAGATTTCATTGTGCCAATGACAAAGCAGTGAAGCTGATAAAGGAACTTGACAGTGAAAAAGGGATAGGCTTAATCGAAAGCGTAAGGCAGAGATTGGGAAAACCAAATATTATTTACGTCAAAAACTTTGTAGGTGGTTCATAGGTGTAGAGAATATCTTTTTATGCAAGATAGATAGGAATGGGTGGGATTCCGCCATAGCAGGCATTGTGGAAATGTCGTATAACTGGCTGTATATGGGGTTGTGGGTAACTCTGTTTGCAGCATGTGAAAAAGCCGCACTTTGCTTTTCCATGTGCTGTGAACAGAGTTATCCATGCCCCCATAGCTAGTTATGCACATTTCCATGATGCAAGGGAAGGATTTAGGATAGGATTGATATGATTGATTCAGTATGATTATATTTAGTATAGCTAATATCAGTATTGTTACGTTCCGTTTTCTGGAATTCTGGAAGTAAAAAAATTTGATTTCAAGGATTCCGGTTTTCGGAAGACAGGAAATAAAAGAAATTAACTTCAAGAGTTCCGGTTTTTGGGACACAGGAAAATACGCATTTTACATGGCATTGGATATAAGCGGATTTTAATACAGGCAGGAGGGGGCGGTTTCGTAGGAGCAGCCGGCATTGTGGGAATGTATATAACTGGCTGTTTTATGGAGCGGTGGGAAATTCCGTTTGCAGTACATGGGAAAGTTGTTTTTACTTTTCCATGTACTGTGAATGGGATTTCCCATAGCGGAATTGCCAGTTATGCACATTTCCATGATGCAGTTTTGTCCAGGATTATTATGGCATGGTAAAAAATCCGCAGTGTGGTATGATAAGGAAAATATTTTGCAAAATAAAAAAATATTGTAACCTTTTGGGATATTATGCGGCTTATAGAATGAATAGGAAAAATTCCTGTGAGGACATGTTCAAGCAGCAACGGAGATATTGTAAAAACATATAGCTTCTGAGAAGAAGGCAGTTATCTATGGGATGCTGCTGTAAGGCCATATGGCGAAGATTTTCTAATCACACTACATCCGTAACTTACAAAAACGACAAAACGTGTTTTCGGATTTTTTTACTGCAATTGCCGGGATGCGTTAGTCCCCGCACAGGCTGGGGATGTGTGCAACATTGAAAACAGGAGGCAAAGGAAGTAAATGAAAATTAAAAAAAATTATAGCAGGGTTATTGACTTTTATATTGGCTGTATTAGGCATTGGCATAGGATATATAGGATATAAATCCAGCCGGACCGATGTTTCAGAAAAAGAAAAATCTGTAACTGTTTTGCAGGCAGACTATCCAGAATATAATACAGCCGAAGAGTTAGTGGAATCCGCAGATTTGGTTTTTACTGGCATAGTCAAAAATATTGAATACAAAATGCTTGATGTAAGCACAGATGAAGGGGCAGATGAAGATACGGGATTTGCAGATGATGAAAAGATGCCATATACGCTTTACACGATTGATGTGGATAAAGTATATAAAGGAAGTGTTGAATCATCTGCGATTGTAGTCAAGCGCGCTGGCGGAAGTTTTGGTAGTGATGAATACGTTGTTGAGAATGCATCCGAAATCGCAAAAGGGAAAAATTATTTATTTGCTGCCGAAACATATGAAGACGCCTATCCAAGTCTATTAAATGCAGACCAGAGTTCTTATGATGTGGATGCTCCGCAAAACGTAATGGATGGGGAAGAAAAAGAAATTATGTTATCTGACATTCTCAAATTAATCTAAAGGCAGGGGGTATCTGTGATGGGAAAGAAGCTTATTTCTGTATTAAGCGTATGTTTATTGTTGTGTCTGCTGGGGATTACGGCATGTGCCGGTCGCAGCCATTGCATTTCTGATGCTGATGGACAGGATGGTTCTATCCAGGGATATGCAGGCACAATAGATGTCCATGGTGAGGCTGTGGAAGAGAGCCTTAGGATGTCGGAAGGGAAAGAAATCATTCTGCCTCAGGCAGAAATTGACATGGCAGAGGATTTTTATATTTCTTCCGGATGCGGAGAAGATGAAGCGGAAAAACTTGCAGTGAAGTATGTAAAGGAAATCAATGCTTTATACCAGGAAGCGGTTGCAAATGGCTATACCGTATCTGAACAGGAAATCCGGGAACAGTTGGAACAATTGAAAAGCCAGTACCAGACAGCGGAAAACAAAGAAGAAATCCGCGCGTTTATAGATAAGTTTGAAAATGAGCAGGCGTACTGGGATTTCCAATTTGAAATGTATAAGAAAGATCTGCCGATCCAGAAATATAATGCGGACAGGGAACAGGTTTTTATAGAGGAAAAACAAGATTCTTTTGAAAGAGAACGGGGCTTTGCGGTTAGCCCGGAAGAAAAATTGGAAATCCAGGAGGAATGGGCAGATATGTTTGAAGAAGAAAAAGAAGCGTTGGTGAAGGAGTATGAATATACAATCAAATGACGCTTATATTGCGGGGTAAAAACCATATAAATCAGAAGGCTTTCAGGCTGAATAGTTGCTAT
The DNA here is from genome assembly GCA_951801955.1 of uncultured Lachnospiraceae bacterium. Taxonomy (GTDB): domain Bacteria; phylum Bacillota; class Clostridia; order Lachnospirales; family Lachnospiraceae; genus Petralouisia. The sequence goes on along the minus strand of CATOOV010000095.1, from coordinate 5,134 downwards.
AATCTGGATTTGAAATGATACAAGGAGGTATATGGTGGAAGATACAGAAATTATTGATTTATTCTGGAAAAGGGATGAATCGGCGATACAGGAACTGAAAAGCAAATATTCTGGCTATTGTTATAAGATTGCATGGAATTTGCTGGAAAACCGTGAAGACACGGAAGAATGCTTAAATGACACATGGTTTGCGGCATGGAGGCAGATGCCACCCCATAGGCCAAATGTATTATCCGCATTTGTTGGGAAAATAACGAGGGGATTCGCAATTGATTCTTTCCGGAAAAGTCATGCGGTCAAGCGGGGGATGCGGCGCAGGAATGATGTCTGCGGCGAAATAGAGGAGCTGGAATTTTCCTATACCATCGATGAGCAGATGGCTCAAAAGGAGCTTGTAAGGGTGATAGAGAAGTTTTTATTTAAGCTCCGGGAGGCGGACAGGGATATTTTTATCCGGCGGTACTGGTATCTGGATTCCATGAAAGAAATCGCAAAACGGCACGGGGTGACCGAAGGATGCGTGAAAACGAACCTGTGCAGGAACCGCAAAAAACTTTACCGTATGCTGAAACAGGAGGTGTTGGTGTGAAAAAGTTTGATTTTTTAAAGGAATTTGGGGAAATTGATGAAAACCTTGTGGAAAATGCAGGAAGGGAATGGAACAGGAAAAAATATGCCGTATTCCAGCTGTATAGCCGCAAAATTGCAGGCATTGCAATTTTTATCATGATTTGCATTGCGGCAATGAGCAATTCCAGGGTGCAGGCTGCCGTAAGGGAGTTTACTACGAAAATTGGCGAGGTATTAGGGTTTACAAAGGATTTGTCCTCTTACACGGAAACGATGGATCAGACGCAGACGAAAAACGGAATTTCCCTGACGTTAAAAGAGGCAATTTTAGACGACAGGGTGCTGATGCTGTCTGTCCATGCAGATTTTGGGGAGGGAAATGAAGGGCAGTTCTGGGTGGATGATGAAAAAACACGCATTAACGGGCAGTATCATATGGCATATGAGAGCCTGGCAGCAGATGGATCTTATGGGAATCCCTTCAAACCGGAACAGGACAAGGTTCTGGTACAGGTTTATGAAGACCAGATCCTGCCGGATGGCGATGTGGACGTGCATCTTGTGCTGAAAGGCGTAAAAATGGCAGACCTTGGGGATGCGTCTGCCCTGCCGGATGCTTATGATGAGGAATCGACAGAATTTATATACGATTTTGTCATCACGTCAGAGGAATTGAAAGCAATGACGGTAAAGCAGGAGCTGGATGTTACGACCGGGGTATCCGGGGAAGAGAAAAAGAGCCTTACGCTGAAGGAACTGACTATGAATGACCTGTACTGCCGGATCATAGTGGAGGGAGCCAAATGGGACGATGATTGGCCAAACCAGTATGGATTAAAACTCAAAGGGACGGACAGCCTTGGAAATCCTGTCAGCCTTGAGGGCGGCAGGTTCCTGTCAGAAAATGAAATGCTGTTTGTGACGGACTTTTTGGGAGATTATGAAATCGGCGAGCCAATCGAAGAGGATGAGTTCCAGATGTCTGTCCCCGATAAAGACTGTGAATATCTGGATTTGCAGCTGTATGAGCGGAAAATGATCTGGGAGGGCGCGGAAAGGGAAATCCTGGAAGAGCCGCTTGACGGAGGGCTTGATGGAGAACTTGACGGAGAGGAAGAAATTGGCGAACAGGACTTAACCGAAGCATGGGAAACGTATGCCAAAGAAGAAAACTATGGATGGGAGCCGGTGGGGGAACCGTTCCGCATTACAATCACACATACAGGAGGAGCGACAGATGATGAAAATTAAAAAAATGATATTGTGCTTATTGGCAATGGGTCTGATGGGAAATATGGCAGTGCCTATTTATGCAATGGCAAAAGAAAGCCCTGCGGTTTTTGATTTGTACAACTCCTACGCTTCGGAGGAAGATATTCCGGAAGAAAATGATATAGCCACAGAAGATGCGCCGGATTTCAAAAAAGTCCAAATAAGAAACAAGCCGAAAATCAGTGCAAGGGATCGAAGAAGCATTCAAAACATGTGCGGTTATTTTTCAGATTATCTGGGTTATACCGTGGGTGGGAAAAAAGAAAGGAAATCTGTAACAGTGAATTTTAGCAGACAGAAGAACCGTAAAAAAGCATTGGCCTTCATGCCGGATTTGCTTTGCGGATTGGATCTTGAAGATGCGGCGGAGTTTGTTTTTGGAAAAAAGACGTCCGGACCCATAACGGCTTATTATGTGGACTGGGGTGAAAATAAAAACATGGTAAAAGTAAAAAATATAGAAGCAAAAGGCGGTAAAAAATACGGGGCGAAATTTGACCTGATTTATTACGACAGTCTTAATAAGTCAAAAACAAAGCTTGCAAATGGCGTGTTTTATTTGAAGAAAACAGGCAAAAATGATTTTGCTGTAACAAAATTAGAGGTAAAGAAGGCAAAGGGCATCCGTTTCAATATGCAGAAGGAAATATGTGGGATTTACTGATATTTAAAAACGGAAGGGATAGTGTAAGATGGAATTTACAGGCAGAGTAAGCATAAGCTGCGCAATGGCTTTTTGTTATCTAATATCTTTACTGCCGTTTTTTTGCCATGGCGCTATTTTGATGAAGAAATAGATGGCATAAATATGGAACAGATATTGTTGGCCGTAATGTTTTTATTATTTTGGCGGCAGCCACATTTTTTAGCATGGCGCTTGCGAAAAGTCAATGGGCGCATATTGTGGCAAAATTGTTGCTGCTCCTGCTTTATGTAAAAAATGAAAGGATGGAGATATGAAAGTAAAAAAGAGATTATGCAATATGATATGTCTGGGCAGTATTATTTCAATTATGCTTTGTTCGTGTGAAAACCCGGGAAATCCTGCCAAATCGCCAGACAGCGTGTCATATGCAGCATTTCAGGCAACGGTAACTAAAGTGGAAAACGGTTCTGTTTTGGTGGAACCTGTGGAAGGTTCACCGGAGCTTAAATCCTCTGATGAATTCAGCATACCATACGGGGACGAAATAACATTGAAGGCAGGAGATGTTATTGAAATCAAATATAACGGTGGTATTATGGAAACTTATCCCGCGCAATTAAGGGAAGTTTACAGTCTTAAGGTTATAAAAGAATCTGGGAGTGGAACAGGCATTACAGCCGCTGCTGACGGCAGTGATACCTCAATGACATTATGTGAACTGCCAGAAAGCGCTGAAGAAGAAATTGGCAACCAGATTCCGCAGTGGGTATCTGATGAGAACAGGAAACTGCCCATGAATGTTATGACGTCAGCAGATCTGGAAGATTTTGACGATTATGCAAAGAAGATTTTTCCGTCATATTATGATGATGGGTGGACAAAGGAGCAGAGCGGTCAGGTTTATCTGGGACAGGGGATCGAAATGTACTGCCTTGATGGATCGGAACAGGAATTAAGAAGCGTTTATTATCCTATTATTTTAAACGGCGTGGTTGTCAGTGTGTTGGACGTATATGAGGATTTAGCTTCGCACAAGCTGAGCTGGCAGGCAGGCCCGCAGCTGGCTAATCAGCTTAACGCGTTGATACAGGAGATGGCATCGTATGACGCAGAAACTGTATTGCTGTTGGGTTACAACAACAATAATGTCATAGGGATTATCGGGAGTTTTAACGGAAGTGACACAGGGACTGTCTGGAAGAATTATTATATCCTGGATACAGACCATGTGGAGCATAAAGAAGTGGATACAAAGCGAATTCCCCTGAAGGAGGAAACAAAAGGCATTGTTGTTGACGCGATGGAACCACTGTGTACAGAACGGTCAGATTTATTATAAATTTTCAGTTCAGCTTGCTAACTGTGCGGCAAGTGTGCAGTTACAGGCTGAGCTGTTGCTTATAGCCCCATTGTTTGCCGCTGTTTACTTAGCCGCTCGTTTGGAAGTTTGGCTGAGTGTGGCTAAGCGACCGCCGGAGGGAGAGGCGCTGTAAGTTACAAAAGCGGCGCCCCTCGCGGTATTTGTCAAATATCCATGCAGGCATGGCTGTTTTCCTAAACGCCCTTTGGGTGCATTGTCTGCGGAAATAAATCAAATTTGGAGGAAAGATATGAAAAAACATTTTGTTTTTATGGGATGTTTTATATTATTTGTGACAATATTTTTTTTAGCCTGCAGTAATGATAATACAAAAAATGCAGATCCAAAAATCGTGCAAAGTCCGGAGGAATCAAATCCGGCAGATGCTTATTTGACAGGTGAAAAACAGAAAGAACAAGAGATTGCGGAAAATGAGGTTTTAGATTGGCCTGAAATTACAGAAAACGGTGTAGATGAGGAACTATTTCTTAAGAATTTGGACACAGATGCATTAGAAACAATTGCAGCGGAATTACAAGGATTAGTCGAAGAGATGACAAAAGAAGAACAGGAAAATCCGGAAATAGTCTTATCCGAAGGTTTTATAAGGGCTTTTGACAGTGAACAATACCATAAAGTCCTTGAAATGGGTGATTCCGCTATGAAACCATTGTATTGGATTATCTACAAAAGCTCAAATGCCGGTCTGTATGAGTACATATGTGCAATGGCTCTATATAATTTATCCGGATATGATTTTTCAAATGAAGATGGTTCGCTTTCATGGACAAATTCAAAAGAATTTGTTGAGAGATTCAATGAAAAAATATTAACCGGGCAAAAATGAAACTTGTTTTTGCTAATACGGCTGCATCAAGCGCTTATTGAAAAATCATAGGCGCTTTTTTCTTAGCTTTATATGTAATGATAAATAAGAAGGTGTATCTGAAAATTGAATATTGTTTACCTTTGTGTGGCGGTTATCTTAACGGACAATCAGCTATCTTTTTTATCTTCAAAAAATCAACTTATCATTTTTATATCCATTCCTTTCGCTTCGCTCAGGCACAAAACGTTATGAAAATGTTTTCCTGAGCTTATTTTTTCTTTATAATTCTTCTTGTAGGGAACTCGGTATACTACAAATCACGGGGAAATAAGTGGGCTGTCCGGCTTGCCGGATGACCGTATTTTTATATGTGTAGTACGCCTTTTCAAGCACAAATAAGTGTGACTTCGAGCACGTAATCTTATCTTTGTATAAACAATCTTCGTTTATGGCTTAG
>CATOOV010000094.1 GCA_951801955.1 uncultured Lachnospiraceae bacterium | reverse complement strand
ATTTGAAGGATTGGTTAAGGTAAGGGATGTATTTAGTAAAATATTATTTAAGAGAAAATTTTCTATAATAATGTGAAAAGATAGAAGGTAGAGGTTTTTTATATGTTAGAAAGATTGACGTGGCAACAGATTCAGGAACAATATCCAGATCAGTGGGTGGGGTTAGTAGATAATACTTGGAGAAATGATACTAATATAGAATCTGCTGTTGTAAAATATGTGGATAAATCAAAAGAAGAGTTATTGATGATGCAGATAAATAATGAAATTTTTAGTTGTTATACAACGCCTGATAATGTGTTTCAGTTAGGAATTGTGGGGGATTGATATGGAACAGTTTACAATGGTATTAAATGACAGGTTTCAAAGACCGATTATCTGTCTGAATAATTAGCATGGATTGAATGCATTATTAGGTACAGGGGCGTTATTCCCAGTATGGACAGCATCTGAAAAGGTATTATCTTTGAATGTAAATAGGTTTGCTAAGACAGAAAATTTCAAATATGATAATCCTACACCAAAAGAAAAAGCAGAGTGGATAGTAATGTTAAGCGCAATTTGAGAAAAGCAAACGCTATAGGGATTGCGAAATATGTTACAGATAATAGAAATGGTATTTGCCGTGTCCCCATTTTGATTTTTAGTTCCCATCTCCACAATTTTATGATATACTTTATTTTTGTAAAAAATAATTACTATGGAAGGAGAAATGGGACTGTTGCATTATGGAGAAATCGTACAAGAGATAGAAAATTCTTTTTACAGAAAAACGTATATCTAGTATGTTTTATTTTTAATGGGACAGCGCCAGGTTAAAAAAATGGGACGAGAAAAATTAGGATCGCGGATGGGATTTATCCTATTATCTGCAGGGTGTGCGATTGGGATTGGAAATGTATGGCGTTTTCCTTATGTTGCAGGAATGAATGGAGGAGGGATATTTGTACTCTTTTATTTATTTTTTTTGGTTATTATGGGAATTCCAGTAATGACAATGGAATTTGCTGTAGGGCGCGCCAGCAGAAAAAGCATCATTAAAAGTTTTGAAAAATTAGAGAAACCAGGGCAAAAATGGCATCTGCACGGATATCTGGGAATGGCTGGCAATTATCTATTGATGATGTTCTATACGATTGTAGCTGGATGGATGTTGTATTATTTTTATCAGATGCTAACTGGAAAGTTCCAAGGAAAAGATACTGGGCAGGTAGAAGAAATGTTTCAGGATATGCTTTCCAGCCCACAAGTTTTGTCGGTGACAATGGTTATTATCGTTGCAGCCGGAATTTTTATTTGTTCCATTGGTCTGCAAAAAGGTGTGGAGAGAATCACAAAAGTTATGATGAGCCTTTTGCTTGTCATTATCATCATTCTTGCCGCCCACAGTTTGACCTTAAAAGGCGGCATGGAAGGACTGAAATTTTATCTGCTGCCAGATTTTGAAAGAATTAAAGATGTGGGGATTTGGCAGACCATTACATCAGCAATGAATCAAGCGTTTTTTACTTTAAGTCTGGGCATCGGTTCTATGGGCATTTTTGGCAGTTATATTGACAAAAAACGCAGCCTTCTAGGAGAATCTGTAAATATTGCGTTTTTGGATACGTTTGTAGCGCTGGTTTCTGGTTTGATTATTTTTCCGACTTGTTTTGCTTTTCAAATCAGCCCAGCTCAGGGACCCGGATTAATTTTTATCACATTACCCAATATATTTAATGGAATGTCAGGCGGGCAGATTTGGGGAACCTTGTTTTTTGTTTTTATGACGTTTGCAGCTTTTTCTACTATATTGGCTGTCTTTGAAAATATTATTTCCTGTGGCATGGATTTGTTTCATTGGAGCAGGAAAAAATCATGCCTTGTCAATCTCATCTTAATTATCGTGTTATCCATGCCCTGTGTATTAGGGTATAATCTTTGGTCTGCGTTCCAGCCGATGGGAGATCGCAGCACGATATTAGATTTGGAGGATTTTTTGGTGAGCAATGTAATACTGCCCTTTGGTTCCCTTTGCTATCTGCTGTTTTGTGTTACCCGTTTTGGATGGGGATTTGAAAAATACCAGGAAGAAGTAAATACTGGAGAAGGCTTAAAACTGCCTCAGTGGATTCGGGTTTATGTGACATATATCCTGCCAGTGCTGTTGCTGTTTTTGATTTTGCAGGGGCTGTTCCAGCATTAGTGAAAACATTTTTTCCAACTCATGTTAGCTGTAATTATCAACAGTGAGTAACAAGCCCATATCAGTGGGGAATGAAATCCTCCATTAGATATGGGCTTTTATGAAACTTGGATTTGCAGACAAAAGTTGTTCGCTTATGATTTTTCACAAAATGTAATCCTTATGTGATACAAGGAACGTTCGTCTGGCAGTTGTTTGTAGGTCTTTTCTTTTTTATGGTTCTTTCTCAAACGTAATTTCTTTGTGATACAAGGAACGCTCATCCAGCAGTTGTTTGTAGGTCTTTTCTTTTGCGCGTTTTTCATACCCTTCTGACCATCGATATACTTTCAGTTCATCCATATATTCGATATAATCACAAATATAAATGTCTATCTTTGAGGTATCATGGTCGCTGGTTGCCACAGTGCAGGTATAACCGGTGTACCCTCCTTCTTTCATTTCATTTCCATCTGCATCAAGGATCGTGACAAAATAATCTGGATTTTCTTCTAATTCAACGCTAATCTCCATGGGAGTTTTTGTAACAGCAATCAGCCCAAGACCGTTTTCATCCACATCATTGATATCCTTACGGACCACATCCTCATGATTCATCGTTACGTCAAATTCAAATTCCCAAGGACCGTCCATCAGCCAATTTCGATATTTGTTAATGAGCTGGGTTGTTTCTGGATACATTTCATGGTAAGCATTCCACATATTGGAAAAAAGCTGGTGTTCGATGTCTTTCTGCTCTTCCGTAAATTGCTCATAGTCTTCTTCGGTCAGCCCAAGTCCATTTTCCTTCATGCCAGCTTCATACTCATCTCTTAGTTCTTTGGGCATTTCAGGGCTGGTATCTTTAAGCCGTGAACCTGCAATCTGGGAAATTGTGAATTTTAGCTGGAAATTCTCTGGGACCTCTGTGTCCATGCCTGAAAAATACTGTCCCATATCAAATCGAAGAACGCCTGCAAAGGTATTCTCATCTACCATTTTACCATCGATATAAGGATCTCCACCAATTGCCCAATCAATGTTTTCTTCGCTGTCAAAGTCAAAGTCTATCAGGTTTTTCAGATAAATAATAGGTTTGTTTTCCTGGTTAAGCTCCGTCTCTGGAAGTTTCTCTTCTGAGTGGATGACAAGGCTTAAGTAAAGTGCGGCATTATTACAGTAAACTTCTGAAAGGGTGATGGTATTTCCATTTATTGTAATACTTTCAATTCCTGTGCCGGCTTTGTTTACCGGTTCTGCAAGATTGGTGTAATCTCCAGCAAATCCCAAGGACTGCCCCTGTGTCTCAAAGATATGTCCCACAATGGGAATTTGTACGGCAAATACCGGATTTGAAATAAAAATGCAAAATAAGGCTATTGCAGCCCCTGTCCCTGCAAAGCTAGGGAATAGTAATTTTCTGATCTTTGAATGTTTTTTGTGGAGTCTTGTTTTTTCTGCTAAGGCGCCCGAAGAATTGTGTTCCTCTTCTTTTCCTTTTTCTGCCGCTATGGCACGGACTTTTGCAAATGCTTCCTTCTTTGCCATCTCTACCTGCTCTGGAAGAGGAAACGTGCCATCCAGTGTTTTTTTAATTTGGTTATCCAATTGTGTATCGGCAGGTGATAAAACGCTGCTCAGGTCATCCAACTTTGTATCATTGGATGGTGAAAAGTTATGTTGTTTGTTCATCTAAGACCCTCCCTGTTTCTTTTTTATTTCCGCGAGCAATGTACCCAAAGGGCACTTAAGAAAATAGCCATGTTTCCATGGATATTTGACGGTGCTATGCGCCAGTGGCGCATGTGAAGCATGGACCGAAACGGAGTGTAGACAGCCGCGCGGGTAAGTGCCCTTTGGGTGCAAATACCCCGCCCCTTGAGGCGAACTTGCAAAAACAAGTTAAGACATGCCCCGTCAGTTTGCTGTGGGGTATTTGACTGTGATTTTTTCCATATAAAGTTTCTAAGTTTTCAGATAGGCAGTACGGATCTGTTCCCTTGCCCTTGAAAGCCTGGTCTTTACCGTATTTTTATTCATTTCCAGAAGTTCTGCGATTTCTGGAATTTTAAATCCTTCCAGGTAATAGAAAATCAAAACCAGGCGGTATTTTTCATCTACAAGATTTAGCATTTCTTTGAATTCAAATTCGGCGATGGATGGATCCTGCCTGATTGGTTCTGGTAGCTCTCCTGGAAGGTTTTCCCTCTGGTAATGCTGCAAAATATGATAGCATTCATTGATTAGAATTCGAATCAGCCATGTTTTGAAATATTCCTGTTTTTTTAGGGTGTGAATTTTCTCAAAACAGTTTAAAATTGTGTTTTGGATAGCGTCTGCCACATCGTCATCATTATTTAAAATGGCACGTGCCACTTTATACATGGTAAGAGAATGTTTTTCCATCAATTCCAAAAATGCCTCCACATCTCCTTGGACAGTTTTTTCTATAAGCGCTTTCATATGTTCTGCCCCCCTCCCTTCCATAGCTGTCCAGCTACTTTCATCATTCGAATGATTTGTTCCTTCTACCTATTAGATAGGCATATAGGGCAAAAGGATTCAAAATCATTTTCTCATATAGGAAATTTTACGAAATTTCCTATATGAGAAAATAAATATGCGCACGCGCACAAGAGGAAAGAGTCACTTCGTGACAGTGCGCGGCGCGGAACAAAAGATGCGTTAGCAAAAGAAAGTGGTCGCGGAGATACGTGAAACGCACTTTTGTTCTGGAGAATTTGTTGTTTATCTATTGTCTTTTGTACAGTATACTAGAAATGGAGGTGTGTGCTATGAGTTACAAAATACTTCTGGCAGATGATGACAGAGAATTATTGAAAATGCTTCACAGCTATTTCTCTTTCAAGAACTATACCATAGTTACGGCAGAAAATGGGAGGGAAGCTCTGAAAAAAATAAATACAAAACCAGATATCATTCTATTGGATGTAAATATGCCAGGTCTTGATGGCATTGAGGTGTGTAAATTAATCCGTGACCATGTTTCATGTCCAATTCTGTTTTTGACAGCTAAAGTGGAAGAACAAGACCGGGTAGTGGGATTATTGTCTGGCGGAGATGATTATATTCTGAAACCCTTTAGTCTAAAGGAATTGGAAGCCAGGATCGTTGCCCACTTGAAACGTGAGGAACGCTCCCATCAAAAGACGGAACAACGTTTTTTGGGCGAGTTGTCTATTGATTATGCACGTAAGCAGGTACAGGTCATAGGGCAGACATTAGAACTGACAAAATTGGAATATGAGATTATGGAATTTCTCTCCATGAATCCAGGGATTGTTTTTGGCAGGGAAAGGATTTATGAGAAAGTTTGCGGTTACGGGGCAGAAGGAGACAGTCGTGTGGTTACTGAACTCATCCGCAGGATCCGCAACAAAATTAAGGAGAAGACAGACACAGAATATATCGAAACCGTATGGGGGATGGGATATAAATGGATCAATTAAAAAATCTTTCGATCAGAAAAACGATTGTCCTGTATATGGCGCTCAGCCTGGTAATCTGCTTTTTTGTTTCCGCATTTATCATGCGGATTGCAACCGAAATACAGAATAATATATGGTGGAAGTATGTGGACCAAGAGGAATATTTTGCAATCGCAGAAGGAAAAATCGCGGCAAATATGGAAGAGGTTTCAGGAGGCAACTTGGCCGATTCTTGGCTGCGCCCCATAGATGGCGCGAAATATATGACTGATGTCCCAAGACCAAACTCCTACGAAATGGAACCGCTGGATTATTATGTGTCTGAGATCTGTGATTTTCTTCAGACATTTACCGTGCTTATCCTATCTATTGTAGGCAGTATAGCCGCAGTATATTTTTTCTATAAACAGAAACTAAAATATCCCATTGAGGAATTGGAGCTTGCCTCTCAAAGAATAGGTGAGAATAATCTTGATTTTCATATTGTTTATGAAAAAGGGGATGAAATGGGTGACTTATGCCGGGAATTTGAACGGATGCGGGGACAGTTAGCGGATAATAACCAAAAATTATGGAAAACGATTGAGGAAGAAAAGGCATTACGTGCTGCGATCGCCCATGATATCCGTTCTCCTTTGTCTGTGCTGAAAGGGTATCAGGAAATGTTAATGGAATATCTTCCCAATGGGACCATAGATACCAATCAGGCAGTCGGGATGCTAAAGGAAAGCACAAAACAGATTGAGCGTATGGAACTATTTGTAACAACCATGCAAAAGATAAGCAGCCTTGAGACAAGGGAACTTACCTCTGAAGAAATCAGGGGTGAACAGTTAAAGAAAGAGATCCAGGAGGAATTAGACGTTTTGGAGGGGAAATTTGAAATATGCTGTATTTTAAAGAATGTGGCTGGGGATGACAGCTTTTTCGGAGATAAAGAGGTAATTTTAGAAGTTGCAGAAAATCTGTTGTCCAACGCTTTGCGGTATGCCAAGAAACAAATAGAATTGGTGGTGTCTGTGACATCGAAGGAGATTAGGATTTGTGTAAAAGATGATGGAGTTGGTTTTCAGGAAGATCAGGGAGAGGTGACAAAACTTTTTTACCAACAAAATATAAAAGACAGCCTCAAACATACTGGGCTTGGATTGTATATCAGCAGGTTGTATTGTGAGAAACATGGCGGACAATTGCTTTTGGAAAATGGAGAGGATGGCGGCGCTGTCATAACAGCGGTATTTTGTCGGATTGCGTAAGCAGTCCGACATTTTTCTATATTAGGAAAGTTTAAAGAACTTTCCTAATATAGAACAGCAAAATGCGCACGCGCACAAAAGGAAACTATTGCTGCGCAATTGTGCGCGGCGCGGAACAAAAGATGCGTTAGCAAAAGAAGTTGGTCACGGGGATGCGTGAAACGCACTTTTGTTCTATCCAAAGTGCTGGTCATGGCGCCATCTGGTGTGCCAAAATTATATCAAAGGGCACCCCATGATGCCATTCGGCGTGTCATAAGGTATCAGATTCCTTTTATGCGGTTGTCTTTTTATTGTGATTTAAAGTTTATAATATCTAGAGTAATATCACAAAAAGGAGGCAAACGATATGGCTGCGATTCTAAAAAGGGAGATAAAAAACTATCTAAAACAACCGTTGTTTTGGATAGGAGTAGTGATTGTAATTTATGGGATATATAGCAGCACAAGCCCTTATTTGGACACGTGCTACCTGATGCCTGGAGAAGAAATTGCCAATGACAGTCCAGAGAACGTTTATTCCGCTGATGTCTATGAGGGATATGTGCCGTCTACGCCAGAACGTAGGAGGGAAATCTGGGAGGAGAAAGTGGAAGAGACGTTGATTTCAGAATTTAAAATGGACGAAACAGAAGCACAAGCAGTTCTTGCTCAGATGGAAGAAATGGACATTGAGAAAGCATGTGCCTATCTGGAAAAGGAATATCATTTTTATGGCGCAATTTACACATATCAGGATAGTGCTTACCACAAGGGAACCAGTGAAGAAATCAACGCTTATCTGGAAGAAAAAATGGAACAGAAACCATTTTCATTTTATTTTTCCAGAAAATTTGCAGATTTTTCCGGCTTGTTCCTGGGTTTTTTTGCAACAATTATGTTGTCTGTTTTATTCCTGCAGGATACCAGAACGCATACTTATGAGCTGCTTCACACAAAACCGATTTCTGCCAGGAACTATATTATAGGAAAAGCAGGCGCGGGCTTTTGTGTTTGCGGCATGGTTCTATTCCTGTTAAATTTGTTCTTTTGGATACTATGCCTCGTGTATACCAAGGACAGTGGATTTGAGGTGAGGCTTTGGGATTTTTTTGTTTCCACAGCATTTTATATTCTTCCGAATCAGTTGATGATTGTATGTGTCTATACAATGGTTTCTTTGCTGTTTAAAAACCCGCTTCCAGGAGTGCCGCTTCTGATTCTTTACATGCTGTACTCTAATATGGGCGGAAGGAATGCAGATGGGGTATATGGATATTGGGGAAGGCCGTTAGCAATTATGGTAAGGTTTCCAGGACAATTGTTTGACACGGCGCCGCCGCCTATGGCGTTGTTAAACCAGAGTTTTCTGGTTTTGGCTTCTGTTGGAATGATATTGAGTTCTATATGGCTGTGGAAAAGGAGGCGGATTTGATTGGGAAAGGAAACAAAGATCGTACTTCCTTTTTATAAACTTGCCTATGCAGTTTCCTTTATTGTTATTTTAAGCTTGATTCGGGGGGTCACATATACCTATGAAATAGGAATTGCTTTGGAAGCCCCCATGGCTATGTTGGTTACGGTATTCTGTGCAGATACCTATGTGCAGGAAATTGTCAGCAAAAGGTCAGAGGTTCACAGATTATATCCTATGAAAAAGAGAGTGTGTTCCATCGGGAAAAGATTGTTGATACAATCAGCATTTTTATTATTGCTTGCAGTGATTGGATATGGGCTGTTCTTTGTATTTCAAAAACCATATACACACCCAATAACAGAAAATGAGGCAAAGCAGTTTGCAGTATATTTTTTTGCCATCACAGTCACAACATTCTTTTGGGGGGTATTATCAAATACACTTTCCCTGGTTTTTCGTAATATGTGGGCAGGTATCGGAGGATGTCTTTTACTATGGCTGTCAACGTATTCTGCAGGGGGAGAAAGGTATTTGGGTGCATGGAATTTATTCTCCTATTCATTTCGAAACATAGAAGGGCATGGAGGCGTTACTTGGATTTATGGGAAGGTGCTTAGTATTGGCGTTTATGTGGTTCTGCTGGCAGGACTGCCCAAAATTTTAGAAGAGAGAGGATAGGGCAATGGGGATTCAGATTGAAAATTTGACAGTAACTTTTAAGAATGGTGTGACAGCGATCCATCATGCGGATTTAGAAATTCCAAACAGTATTTTTGGATTGTTGGGGGAAAACGGTGCAGGAAAGACTACATTGATGAGGGTATTAACGACGATATTAAAGCCAGCCAGCGGGACAGTTGTATTGGATGGAATTTTATATTGGGAAGATAATTATCGGAAAATTCAAAGAAAAATTGGATATTTGCCACAGGAAATAGACCTCTATCCAAATCTGACAGTTTGGGAGTGTTTGGAATATATGGGGGATTTATCAGGAGTGCCGAAACAGGAATGCAGAAAAAGGATGGAAGTTTATCTGGAAAAGACCAGTCTGTTGGAACACCGGAAAAAGAAAATGAAACAGTTATCTGGTGGTATGAAAAGAAGGGTTGGGCTTGTGCAGGCGCTTTTAAATGAACCAGAATTTTTAATTGTTGACGAGCCTACGACTGGATTAGATCCAGAAGAACGGATCCGTATTCGAAATCTCCTAGTGGAATTTTCCAAAAACCGGACGGTGCTGTTTTCGACGCATGTACTGGAAGACTTGGCGGCAACCTGCAACCAGCTTGCAATCATGCATAAGGGGAACTTCCTGTATGCAGGCTCTATGAGAAATTTAGCTGACAAGGCACAGGGGAAAATATGGATATGTAACGTTCCAGATGAGGGGAGGGCAAGGGAATTGGAACATAAATATCATATCACATCAAAGCAGTATGTGGATGGCGGGCTTCAGTTAAGGATGATTTCAGAGAAAAAGCCAAATATAGAATGTGTGCCTATTTCGCCAACACTGGAGGACGCATATCTTTCTATTAGATCAGAGATGGTGGAAAATCTGTAAAATAATGGCGTTGACTGCCGCGGATATCAATAAAAAGATCATCATTTCAATTTTTACATTCAAGAACATCTCAGCGTTCTTACAGTGGCGCGCGAGTCAACAAAGATTATAATAATGACTCCGCACCCCTGCCTCTTCACTCCGTTATGGTTGGTGCTAACGGGGCTGTCGCACTAAAAGTAATTAGTGCACAGCTCCTTTTCCATGCAAAAAAACCAACTGCCGGACCTCGAAAAAATCCGGCAGTTGGTGTAAAATTAATGTATGACCAAACACATTAACTTACAG
>CATOOV010000093.1 GCA_951801955.1 uncultured Lachnospiraceae bacterium | reverse complement strand
CCGAATCCTATAAGACAAAAAAAGCCTGCCAAGCAGACTTTTTTGTTCACACACTGTGAGCCATCAAAGATGACGGTTAGAATTAATTTTTATTTGAACTTATGATGTAATTTAGTATGGTACTAAACTATATCTATTATAAAATACAGGGCTTGATACGTCAAGAACAAAAAACATTTTACGCAAACAAAATTTTATACCAAACCCACCTCAGCCCCTTACTCCCATTTTTAGAGGAATGGGGATAAGGGGCTGAGCTAATTGCAAAGCAATATTTTCCTCTTACATCATTCTCAAACCACGGTGCATAGAGAAACTATCCATTTCATAATTGCCTAAGTTCTCAAGGATTCCACGCTCATCCGCCTGGGAAAGCAATGCATCACGGTTCCTTCTTGATGCAGTCTGGTCACTGAAAGCGCTTGGTCCGCCGACACAGCCTCCATCACATACCATTCCCTCAATAAAATCTTCCGGCAATTTTGCAACTTTCAGAAGGAGCAATGCTTTCTTACATGCTGCCGCCCCATTTGCTTTACAGACTTTGGCATTGATCTCATTCCCGGACTCCTTTAAGCTCTGTAATACTGCCTCAGTAACACCACCGGAATTGGCAAATCTCTTGCCATAGACAGATGCAATCTGGTCATCATTTTCACAAGGCTGCAAAGTAACATCTTTTGCCTTCATAATCGCGCGGATTTCACTGTATGTAAGTACATAATCTGCATTTCCTGGAATCTTCTGGTCCGCTACCTCAGATTTCTTAGCGATACAAGGCCCGATAAATACGGTCACTGCATCCGGATCTTTTGCTTTAACCAGACGTGATACTGCACACATAGGGGAAACTGTAGTAGATACGCATTCGGCAAGCTCTGGATAATGCAGGCGTACCATATTGACAAACGCCGGGCAGCAGGATGTCACTTTCTTCTTACCGTCCTTATAAGCCTCAGCCCATTCCTCAGCTTCGTATGCCGCAGTCATATCTCCGCCAAGCCCAACATCATAAAAATCATCAAAGCCTAATTCCTTCATGGCTTTTCTCCAGCTTGCCGTGGTAATATCTGCACCAAACTGTCCTTCCGTTGCCGGCGCTGCCATGGCATAAACTTTTCTGCCGGACTTCAATGCTTCCACCACATCCACAATATAGGTCTTAGAGCCGATCGCACCAAAGGGACAACTATGGATACATTTCCCGCAGCGGATGCATTTTTCTTTGTCAATAATAGAAATACCATGCTCATCGTATGTAATGGCGTCCACTGGACAGCTATATTTGCAAGGTCTCTTTAAATGTGCAATTGCGTTGTAAGGACAGGCCTGCGCACATTTCCCGCACTCTTTACATTTGGAAGCATCGATATGTGAACGCTCCCTTCCGGTAGAAATGGCACCAAAGTTACATGCATTGATACATGCCTTCCCAATACAATTCTGGCAGTTTTCTGTTACCGTGTAACTGGAAATTGGGCAATCTTCACAGGCGGAACTAATGACCTGGATAATATTCCCATCATCCTCTACTCCTGGCGCCTTGCCCTCAGCAAGACGGACTCTCTGACGGATGATCTCTCTCTCTTTGTAGATACAGCAGCGGAACTGCGGGGTAGGGCCTGGAATCAATTCCACTGCAATATGATCCCTTTTTGCCTCCAATTCTCCGGCAAACGCAAGTTTTGCCACTTCATAAAGTACATCATGTTTGATTTTAATCACATTTTCATCAGCATACATCGTATATTTACCTCTCTCTTTCCTCTTTACTGGTATTCTAACATTGTACCATTCCCTCTTGCAAGGGAATTTTCATTTGTATTTCATAAAATACGATCTTTCTCCATTTTTCACAAATTTTCTGGTAAATTTTCTACATAAACAAAGAACCGACCTGGTATACCAAAACTGCCGCAGCCCAAGCTGCGAATAATTGGAAAGAGATCATTTTTAACGTAAACTTCATGGAACGGGATTCTTTTTTTATGGTTCCGATAGTAGCTGCACATGGGACATACAGCAGACAAAAAATCATCATGCAATAAGCGTTCAATGGACCAAACCCAATCTGTGCAAGCTGTTCTGCCATTGCAGCCATCCCTGTGGCAGAATTCACATTGTTAATGCCAAACAGAACACAAAAACTGCTAACCACCACTTCCTTTGCGGAGATCCCAGAAATCAAGGCAACGCCAATCTGCCACATGCCAAGCCCTGCCGGAGCCAGCACTGGTTCCATCCAATGCCCAAGTATCGCTCCAAAGCTGTCTGTCACTTCCCGTGCCATTCCGTGCACACCAAAATTCAGCAAAAACCAAATGATTATGGAAGCAATAAAAATGGTAGTTCCTGCCTTGCTCAAATAATCTTTGACTTTTTCCCAGACATACACCGCGATGGTACGTGCATTGGGCGTCTTATATTCTGGCAATTCAATCAAAAGCGTATGATGCTCGGTGTGGGGCTCAACCCGATGAATCACCAATGCAACAATAATCGCTGCTGCCATTCCAATAAAATACATGGAAATCGCCGCAAACATGGCATATTTTCCAAAAAATATATCTGCAAACAGCACATAAATCGGAAGCCTTGCGGAACAGGACATAAACGGCGTAATTAAAATCGTCCTTCTCCGGTCCGCTTCCCGTTCCAGCGCGCGGGTTGCCATCACAGCTGGAACCGTACAGCCAAATCCCAGCACCATAGGGAGGAACGCTTTGCCAGACAGCCCCAGATGTCCCATCAAACCGTCCATCACATAGGCGACCCTTGCCATATATCCACTGTCCTCCAGCAATGCCAAAGCCACAAACAAAATAAAGATATTGGGCAGGAAAGTTAAAATTCCACCTACCCCAGCAATAATTCCATCCACTACCAAAGAAACCATCCAAGGCATGACATGCATTTGTTCCAAAAGCCGCAGCGTCCCTGTGGATATGGCATCTAATACAACTTCAAATCCGCCTTTTAAAGCATCCCCCACAAAAAAAGTCAAAAAGAATACCAGTGCCATGACCCCGAAAAAAATAGGCATTCCTAAAATGGGATGGGTCAGTATCTCATCCACCTTATCTGTAAAGGCTGCTTTTTCCGACTTGTAAAACAATGTGTCCTCTATGATTTCTTCTATGTAATCGTATTTTTGATTGATAATATCCTTTTCATAGCTTCGGTCTAACACATCAGGCATCTCAACAGGAAACTGCTTGGCTACCTCCTCATCCTGCTCCAACAGTTTGACCGCATACCAGCGGGCATTTTCCATAATCTGATATTGTTCTGCAAGCCTTTGTTCCAACCGTGAAATTTTTTCCTCAATCTCCTCCTGGTATGTAACCACATCTGCCTGATACTTTTCTTCATAGTGATGTACTACCGCATGGAGCAGCACATCTAAACCGCTTCGTTTTCTTGCAGAAACGGGAACCACCGGAATTCCTCCAAGCATTTCGGGAAGGCGGTGAAGGTCAATCTCCATCCCGCGCTCTTCCACAATATCCATCATATTCAAAGCAAGAATCACAGGTTTTCCAAGCTCTAAAAGCTGCATCGTCAGATAAAGGTTGCGCTCCAAGGCGGAGGCATCCACAATATTTATGATCACATCCACCTCATCATTCATAATACAGCGTCTGGACACTTTTTCTTCTATGGAATAGGAAGTGAGGCTGTAAATTCCTGGCAAATCTGTCAACTCTAACTTCTGGCCTTTGTAATTGGTCTCCCCTGACATTTTTTCTACCGTAACCCCAGGCCAATTCGCCACCTTGAGATTTGCGCCTGTATAAGCGTTAAACAATGTTGTTTTTCCGCAATTGGGATTCCCCACGAATCCAACTCTAATTGTTTCCATAGGCTGCCTCCTTCTCTGCTGGAGTTACCTGGATCCCTCCCGCAATATCTCGGCCAATCGCCCAGCGGGTTCCACGTACTTTGATAATTACAGTTCCATTTTTCTTTTTATTCATCATCCTAAGCTTGGTTCCGCTGTTGATTCCCAGAGCTTCCAGGCGACGCATAATTACTTGGTCTATCACGATATCCGTTACAATATAGTCCTCTTTCACTGTACCTTCTAAAATTGTCATTGTGTATTCCTTGCCTTCCTGTTTAGTTCTATATCACTAACCCAGATTATATACCAGGACACAATGATTATCAATAGCATATCCTTCCTAAAATGGTATGTTGCACCCTTTTCAAACTATCATCATATTGTATAAAGAACAGAAATATTCGAGAAAGGAATTTTCCATTATGGCAAATTATAATATGAACTCTGACTGTAACTGCAGCCAGAGAATGCCGCAACATCGAAATACTCATTCGCCTGGCATGAATCCACATGGAATGCGCAGTCGGCAGCCCATGGCGCGAACCTGTCAAGATCAATCAGATCCTTTATCTGGTATGGCAATCGCAATGGCTTATGTGCCCTGGCAGTTTATGAACGAAACTTATGAACCAGATAAAGCACTGCAGTATGGTACGATTTTCCCGGAATTAAATAAACCATTTTATGGGAAAGGGGGCTGCACGAAATGAGAGGAAATCAGATGGAACAGGTAAAATTATTCCAGTGGATCAATATGGTAAGCTTTGCTGTAAATGATATCGTTTTGTATTTAGACACTCATCCCACAGACCAGGAGGCGCTTGCATACTTTAATCATTTCCGCGAAGTCCGCATGAAAGCATTAAAGGAATATGAAGAAAATTATGGTCCCCTTACCCTTGATACGGCAAAACCAGATCAAATGTGGTTATGGTCCACTCAACCTATGCCCTGGGAAGGAGGTTATTGCTAAATGTGGAATTATGAAAAACGATTACAATACCCTGTAAACATCACCCAGACCAATCCCCAGATTGCACAGGTGATAATCAGCCAATTTGGCGGGCCAGATGGAGAATTATCCGCTTCTATGCGTTATTTATCCCAGCGTTATACGATTCCTTATCGGGAAGTAGCGGGACTGTTGACTGATATAGGTACCGAAGAACTGGCACATATGGAAATTGTCTGCACAATTATCTATCAGTTGACCAAAGATCTATCTCCAGAAGAAATCAAGGCTTCTGGCTTTGACAAATATTATGTAGACCATACCCTTGCGCTTTGGCCCCAGGCAGCCGGAGGGATCCCCTTTAATGCCTGTGAATTCCAATCCAAGGGCGATCCGATTACAGATTTAATGGAAGATATGGCAGCAGAACAGAAAGCCCGCAGCACCTATGAAAATATTCTGCGTCTGGTAAAAGATCCAGAAGTTGCAGATCCCATCCGCTATTTGCGGGAACGCGAAGTAGTGCACTTCCAGCGTTTCGGTGAAGCAAACCGGGAAGATTGCAGTAAATCAGAACACGCACAACATAACCACTAAGACGCATACCCACACGCCCTTCAAAGCTGTGGACTTCGGCTTTCACACTAAAAAAAGGACAAGCCTATAATACCAGTATTCAGAGTAGAAAAAGTTAAAGATTATACAATCATGCCATGTCGAATCCCCCTTGGGCATTCGACTCTCGCGGCAGTCGTCAAGGTCAAGCCAGCTTGACTTTGACTCGTTGCTCGCGGAAATACCCACTTACGCAACCGCCAGTTATCCCTACGGGCAAAAGGATTGCTCTGTCAAATGCTCTCATTGCCCTCGGAATGGAATTTTACCCTGCAAGGGTTAGCTTATATCAACAAAGAGGGGTTAGACGCTATTATAACGATTATACACGAACTGGAGCAGGCAGGATATATTACCCGCAACAGAATACGAGATGAAAAGGGATTGCTTCGGGAAATGGAATATACAGTCTATTCTTCCCCAAGGCTGAATGACAGCTATGACAATAATCCAATCACGGATAATCCTACACCAGAAAATCCAACATTGGATTTTCCAACGCAGGGAAAACCAATGCAATAAAATATAGATATATAAAATACTAAAGAATAAATTACAGAATGATAAATTATCTATTCCTTTCCTATCCGTTCTTTTGATTTTTAATTAGATTATCCCTATCGCATGAAGGGAATGGAAAGGAAAAGAGGTTGATACAACATAGATATTCATTTATGCCTTAATTACCCTTTATCAGTCAAGGATTTACCGCTTTAGCGGCGTTTACGTCCTTGACTTGGCTGTTTGTGTTGATAGTCTGGGAAAGGCATAAAGAAGAATTTACCGGGCTTGTGTTTTTGCCTGCTGAAGATATGGGGTAATATTTATATTTTCTTTTTGCATTTTCATTAAACTTAATATTTAAACTTAACATTTCTAAAAAACTATTGACAAGCGAAAAAATTCCTTATAATATTTTCTTGTAAAATGTTGAGTGGACTTTTCCGGATTGATATGTCATCTTTTTGCCACACAGTTATCAGTTTGATAACTGTGTGGTTTTTTGTTGTTATAATTCCGGAAAAGGTTTATCAAATTTTGGAGGATATATGATGGCAGAAAATAAAATGGCAGTTCTGCCAGTTGGAAAGCTGATTTTTGAAATGTCGTTACCGCCACTATTTTCCATGTTTCTTCAATATTCATACAATTTGTTAGACAGTGCTTTTGTCACCCGGTTAAGCGAGAACGCATTAACAGCTGTTTCTCTGTCTTTTCCAATCACAACATTAATGAACGCGGTATCTATTTGGATTGGGGTTGGTATCAATGTCCTAATTGCGGGACATCTTGGAAAAGGCGAACAGGAAGAAGCAAATAAAACGGTTACTCTTGGACTGATCCTTTCCTTTTTGGTTGGCATTATTTTAAATATAACGGTATTACTAATTATATCCCCATACTTCAAATCGTTTACTGAAAATAACGATATTTATACTTTGTGTATGGAGTATATGGGTGTTTGTTCTTTCATGCAGATACCAAACATGGTTCATATCGTTATTCAAAAAATGATACAGGCAACCGGGAACATGATTGAACCCATGTTGTTTCAACTGACGGGTGTTATAACCAATTTCATTTTTGACCCACTTCTTATTTTTGGAATAGGTTTTTTCCCGGCAATGGGTATTAAAGGAGCTGCTACAGCAACAGTTTTGGGATATTCTGTTTCAATGGTTTTGGCATTTATTATGTTTTTAAAAGCAAAACATAAAATAGCACTTAAAACAGTTGGATTTCGTTTTGAATGGAGCATTGTACAAAAAATAATTATTTTAGGGCTGCCTTCTTTTATTATGAATGCCCTAAACGCTTTTACCGTAACAATTGTAAATCTGTTTTTAGTCGCATATTCAGATACGAGCATTGCTTTTTTTGGAGCATATTTTAAAATACAGCAGTTAATTATTATGACTATTAATGGATTAATACAAGGCTGTTTGCCCATTATGCGATTTAATTATGGAGCAGGAAATTTAAAAAGGCTTCAATCAGTTTTTCGATACAGTACAATTTTAGTAACTTCTCTAATGATGTTTGGAACATTAATTATCATGCTGTTTCCGACACAGATTTTGAGTTTGTTTATGGCTTCGGAAAAAATGCGTTCTTATGGGATTATGGCAATGCGGATTATGGCAACAGGTTATTTATTTTGCGGGCTTTCGACAATGATTTCGACTTATATGCAAGCGATTGAAAGAGTGTTGCCAAGCATTATGATACAAATATTTAGACAGATGTTTTTTTTGATACCTATTATGTGGATTTTAGAAAAAGCATTACTAATCAATGGTATTTGGATTGCATTTACAAAAAACGGACAACAAGTTGGATTTGCCAGAGTGATTACTGATTATGCAACGCATTTTTACATTTGTGATGTAGTTGTAAAAAAAGAATTTCGTAATAAAGGTATAGGCAGGCAGCTTCTTAAAACAATTACGGAAAATGAAGATTTAAAACCATTGTTAGGAATGCTGATAACCGAAAATGCAGAAAAATTTTATGAGCCTTTTGGTTTTACAAAAAATCCTATTTGTTTTATGACAAACAAATAGATACACGTTTTTTTATGTTAGCAAATTAAGGGAGGAATTAAAATGGACGAAAAATTTATGAAAGAAAAACCTGTATTGCCATTAATTTTATCAATGTCACTTCCTATGGTACTCTCAATGTTGGTAAATTCTTTATATAACATTGTAGACAGCTTTTTTGTAGCCCAAATTAGTGAGGACGCTATGACGGCATTGTCATTAGTCTTTCCTGTTCAGAATTTTATCAATGCTGTTGCTATTGGCTTTGCCATAGGAATTAACGCTGCAATAGCTTTTTATTTGGGTACAGAAGAATATTCAAGGGCAAATATGGCAGCTACACAAGGCATGGTATTTGCTGTTATACATAGTATCGTTATTACCGTTAGTGTAATTTCCATTATTCCAACTTTTTTAAGAGTATTTACATCATCAGAACCCGTTATTGATTTCGGTATTCGATATTCTGTTATAGCCTTTTCTTTTACTTTTATCATTATTTTAGGCGGAACATTTGAAAAAATATTCCAAGCCGTAGGTAATATGAAAGTAACTATGATAAGTATGATGTGTGGGTGTATCGCAAATATTATCTTAGACCCGGTGCTTATTTTTGGGATTGGTTTTTTCCCCGCAATGGGAATAGAGGGAGCAGCATTGGCAACCGGCATTGGACAGACAATAACGCTTGCTATCTATTTAGTTATCTACTTTGTGCGCCCTATTCGTATTCGCATTAGCAGACAATTTCTTACTTTTGATAAAAAAACAGCTTTCAAACTGTATTTTGTTGGTATACCCGCAACTTTAAATATGGCTTTGCCGTCTGTTTTAATTTCAGCACTAAATTCCATTCTGTCCTCATATTCAGAGGTATATATTTTAGTTTTAGGAATTTATTATAAATTGCAGACTTTCCTATATCTTCCTGCCAATGGTATCATTCAAGGAATGCGCCCTTTAATTGGTTATAATTATGGAGCTGGTGAACAAAAGCGTGTTAAGGAAATTTATAATATTGTTCTTTGCATGAGTAGCGTAATTATGGTTTTAGGCACTATTATTTGTTTGCTCATTCCCGGTCAACTGATAAACCTGTTTACTCATGTGCCGGAAACAATTCATACTGGGGAAATTGCACTCCGTGTTATTAGCGCAGGCTTTCTTGTTTCAGCTATTTCTGTAACTTCATCAGGTGCGTTAGAGGGATTAGGAAAGGGTATGCCGTCATTAATTATCTCTCTATGCCGTTATATTATCATTATCATTCCGTCCGCATTTTTGTTTAGCAAACTTTTTGGCGCAGTCGGTGTATGGAATGCTTTTTGGGTGGCTGAATTTATTACGGCAATTATTTCATTTTTTATTTATCACAGAACAATAAAATGTAATTAGAAAGACAACCGCATACCGGGAGGTGGTAACGTGGGAAAATTGTTACTACTGACACTTAACGAACAAGAAGAAAAAATGATTGACAAAATCATAACGGCAATATCTGATTATATACAAATTGAACCTATGGAGATTACACCCGTTTCCATGTTATCTTTTCCGGGACTGGAAATAAGGCAGAACCAACACAGGGTATTTATGGACGGAGAGGAAATAAACCTAACCCGCCTTGAATACAGTACCCTTGTATTCCTTGCTTCCAATCCCGGCATTGTCCTCACAAAGACACAGATTTTTGAAGCCGTCTGGAACATGGATAGTGATAGCTGCCATTCGAGCGTTGTCAACGTGATTTACAACCTGCGGAAAAAGATAGAGCCGGACAGCAAAAACCCGACCTACATAAAAACCGTGTTAGGTGTCGGCTATAAATTCAGCGGATAAGCACCGGGGAATGATGATTGATACTATCATTCTCCGATATCTTTTTCTGCCCTTATGGACGCTTAGAAGCCCTTTTATGGGCGGTAATGGGTAAATTTTCCCTGCCTGCTCACGAATTGCCCCGGAAATGCCCTTAAAACGCTTTTTGCTCCTGTTCTAACTGTCTGTATTTGTTTTCCGTTTTCGTTTTTCTATAAGGGTTTGGGAAACTTCCCAACAAATAAAAATTCTATACGTCACTTCTCATAAAGATAGAGAATTTTTCGGGATTGAGTACTCAATCCCTATGCTTGCTATTCCGCTATTCTAAACTTTTTATAAAATTTCAAAAAAACTTTGCCAT
>CATOOV010000092.1 GCA_951801955.1 uncultured Lachnospiraceae bacterium | reverse complement strand
CCTTTCCTTTCTTCACTGCCTTGATCTTTCCACTGGAAGATACCGTTGCTATCTTTTTGTTGCTGGTCTTGTAAGTAATCTTGTAACTTGCAGTATTCTTTGTCAGTTTTGCCTTCAACTGGAAGGTTTTGCCCTTCTTCAAGGTCTTGCTCTTAGCGTTTAAGGTAATCTTCTTGGGCGCTGCCTTTACGGTAATGGTACATTTTGCACTCTTGCCGTCCGCAGTTGCCGTAATGGTTGCTTTCCCTTTCTTCACCGCCTTGACCTTTCCCTTGGAAGATACGGTTGCCACCTTCTTGTTGCTGCTCTTGTAAGTTACTTTCTTATTGGTTGCATTGGACGGTGATACCGTTGCCTTCAAGGTGAAGGTTTCCTTTGCCCCCAAGGTCAGCTTTGTCTTGTTTAACTTCACCTTGGTTACGGGGCGTTTTACCGTTATCTTACAGGTTGCTTTCTTGCCGCCGTCTTTTGTCTTTACTGTAATCGTGGTAGTTCCCACTTTCTTAGCAGTCACTTTTCCCTTGGAAGATACGGTTGCAACGCTCTTTTTGCTGGAACTAAAGGTCACGCCCTTGTTGCTTGCATTGGAGGGTGATATGGTTGCTTTCAAGGTATAGCTCTTTTTCAATGCAAGGGTATATTTCGTCTTGTTCAATTTCACCTTGGTAACTGGAACTTTTACAGTCACCGTACAGGTTGCCTTTTTACCCCCTGCGGTTGCTGTAATCTTTGCGGTTCCTGCTTTCTTGCCTTTTACCACACCTTTTGAATCTACGGTTGCAATACTGGTTTTATCAGACTTCCAAGTGATCTGGCTTGCTGCATTCTTAGGTACTATGGTTGCTTTCAAGGTAACTGTCTTATTTACCGCAACAGTAGCTTTCGTTGGCAAGCTTATGCTCTCAACGGGAACCGCCGCTTTCTTCCACAATACATATTTGCCGCCTTTTGCCGCGTCAATTGCTACTTTCCCATCTTTGCCAACGGTGTAAGTGCCAACTTCCTCCAATTTCTTTGTCTTTGGGTTGTAATATCCAAGGGTAACTGTTTCCCCAGCTTTCCATCCCATCTTGGAGGCGTCCACGGTCACTTTTGCTTTCGGAAATTCCCCTTGTTGTGCGAAGGAGAGTACCATGCCTTTTTCGCCTTCTTTCAGCAGGCTCTTGATTTCTGTATCTTTTTCACTGTCAACTACCCCAAGTGCTAAATTCAGTTCAGAGATCTGTGCATCTTTCAAAGCCCCTGCAGTGAACACCCACTGGTAAGAAGTGTTGCCAGCTACAGATACTGTGAGGTCTTTCTTTGCCTCCTTTGCGGCGTCAAGAACTTCTTTTGGCAGCGTAATTGCCTGGACTTTATCATCGGCAAGATTCTCTGGGAGTTTGATATTAATGGAAACTTTTGTTTCTGCGTTGTTTTTGATGCTGTCGGCAAGGGAATCTGGAAGCGGTATAATTACAGATGTATCTGTTCCTGGTGTAATTTCAGGAATAGTCACTTCGTATTTCCCATTGCCCTCATCCTTAACTCCAGGTGTAACAACCTCGCCTTGTGAACCAAATTTCGTTCTTACGATGGTAAGTTCGTAATCTGCCTTTGTCTCATGATCTTCTGCAAATACCTGCATGGCAATGACAGTCTCATCCTTTTCCAATACAATTTTCTTTGTTTTATTGTCGTCTGTCAAGATACCATCCATATAAAGCAGCCCATATTTATTGGCAAGGTCTGTCTTTAACATGACCTGTTTTGTATTTAAAGACACTTCCAAACGATACTTTGTATCTCCTGTCTTCTCTACGGTTCCAATATTTGAAGTAATTTTCTCAATTCCTGCATTGTTATCATAATTTGTGCTTGTGTATGCAGATACCCAAAGCTTTGGTGACTCTTCCCCTGCAGCCCCGCTGAAAGAAATACGGATGACATCCCTGGTTTCCGTCTGACCTGTAGTTTCATCTTTTTTGTCATATTTTACTGCCTTTGCCAACGCCGCAGAAGGAATTTCATATTTTACTTTATAGCGTGCCTCTACTCCGTCAAAATTCAATTTATCCTCTGCAACCACAACATCTCCCACTTTAATCACCATGGTCTTGTCGTTATCCTGTTTGGAATACTCGCAAGTGAGATAATTTTTCTTATCCTTATCCACTTTAAACAGATAGGAGAAACTGCCGCCTGCATTTGCATAACGGGTCAGATTACCCATATCTCCCGTAGAGCCAGTACCTTCATTCTCCATATGCGGATAATTTTTTTCATCACCTTCCGTCTGTGCGCCATAGCCGATGCCAACGCCCTCCAGATATACATTCGCGTCACGACCAGCTTGTTTGGATTCTAAAATCCGTTTCTGGACTGCTGCCGGGTCGTCCCCTGCAAACAACCAGTAAATGCCATATCTTTGATCTGTAATTTTATAGTACGGGGTAAACTTCAAAGGCGTGCTTCCGCCCCAATCTGTGCCCTGCAAAGTAAAGCTGAGGGAGTCTCCATCTTTTACCAAGTATTCCTCAATATTTTCAATAAATTCTGATACAGGAACCCCATCCTGGACATTCAATGTCTCAGAATTTAAAGTACCTTGGTTGGACGTAGAACCATAACCATTGGTAGAAGTGCGCTCCTCGCCATTTACAATCTTGGTCTTGCAGACGTCGCACTGTACACCCACCTGGTAGGTATCCATCTTACTATCTTTGCCAAGCTCTGCTGCCAAAACTACCGGACCATACTTAAATCCATAGACAGTTCCTGCATTATCAGGCAGCGTATAGGCACGGATTCCCATAGGAAGTGTAAGTTCTACGGTATCTCCGTTTTTCCATGTTCTCTTTACCGTGGCATAACCATTGCTGACAGTAAGGTTTTGTGCTGTTCCATTTACTTTTATGGATGCATTTCCCTGCACCCAATCTGGGATTCTCAAACGAAGTTCAAAGGTCTCGCTAGCCTTGCCATCCAGAAGTTCAACTGTAAACTTTGCCTGGTTGGTACTTGGAATCTGTGTCTCCTGTTTCAGTACTACATTTTTATCTTTCCAGGTCACTTTAGAACTGGTATATTGATTGACAATCAGTTTATCATCCACATAGTAATAGAAACTGTCTCCAAGCTTTGTAAAGTTCTCAAGGCCTGTTCCAGTACAGCACCAGAAATAATTTCTCTCTAGGTCAGGATTACAATACACTTTAAAGAATCCAGTTGCCATTGGCTGGAAATAGGTAGTCATACCTGTCTTCTCATCTACAGACGCCATAATTGCATTGATAAAAGTAGTCTCATAGTAGTCTGCATATTTTTTATCACCAGTAATGCGGTATAATTCCCTGGTTAATTTCAGCATATTGTGCGTGTTGCAAGTCTCACAGTTACAGTGGGAACGTTCTGCATCCAGCACATTGTCTGCACCAAAAAATTCACATTCACTGTTACCGCCTGTAATATAAGTATGCTTTTCTGTAATCAGAGTCCAGAAAGCTTCTGCATACTGAAGATATTTCTCTTCATTCCCCTCGTCCTTCAAGGCACGGTAGCGATTCAAGGCGCCCATAAATTTTGGAATGGTACAGTTGGCATGCTTTCCATCCAGATGGTTTTTCTCTCCTGCAAGGATTTTCTCAAACAGCTTTGTCTCATCAAACCAGTGTGCCGCTGTTTTAAAATGATCTGCGTTTGCATAGCCATCTTTTTTTGCATACTTGTAAACTTCATAGAGGCAGTCGTTCATACCGCCATACTCTACGCCTAATACTTTTTCCTGGATAGCTGCATTCCATTTAGATGTCCTGTTGTACGTCCATTCTCCCAAAGATTCCACAACGGTGAGAGCCGTTTTATTACCTGTCAGTTTATAAGTCTCGATCAGTCCATTCACAATTTTGTGCATGGTATACCAAGGTACCCAGATGTCCCTGGTATCGCCTTTTTCCAACAGGTTGAACTGGCGTTCTGGATCACTCTGGCTTGCCAAAGTTGCTCCAAAAATATATCCAGTTCCCAGTTTGTCCTGGCAAACCTTCAATTCATCAATCAGATAATTCAGACGCTGCTCTAAGGCCAAGCCATCGGCGCCTTTTTCACTGCCATATCCGTTTGCAACTGCCTGAGCAGCCGCTGCAAGGTAATGTCCCAGGGTATGCCCGCCGATCCGGCTGTTTTCCCATCCTCCGGGATAGGGATTGGATGCGCCTGTTCCATTGTTATGTACGTCAAACTGTTTGATTTCATCAACGCTATAACCTGCGGTAAAGCGGAAATTATATAACAGCCTGTCAGGGTCGAATTTATTTAAAAATTCTACATCCTTATCAGCCACATTGTTATAATAATCTTCTGTAATTTCCACATCAGCCAGAGAAAATTCCAAAAGACCCTGCATATCGCTCTCTGCAAGTACTTTGACATCAAACTTCTTATCCATGGAGAATTTATAATCTCCATTTTCATATGAGATCGTTGCTGTCAGGGTAACCGCTGCATCTGCACTGCCTGCCGCCGGCCTTGTAACCTTACCAGTATTGGACAATGCCGCCTCGTTGGAACTTTTCCAGGTAATGGTAGTCTCATTTTCCCCCTCTGTTTGCAACGTGATATCAGAAGTAAGGTTTGTATTTTCCAGGGTTAATGCCGCATGGTCATTGGTAACCCTGTTCTTAGCGTCTGCCTCCAGTTCGTCCGGCGTCATCTCTTTATATTTGCGGATCAGGATATAGGCAAGGTTGATGGCTTTATTATTATCTCCTGTGGCTTTTACATTTACCGTCAATTCCCCGTCTTTTACATCCACCGTCTTTTTTACTGGTTTCTTTGAGGCTGCATCCATGCCTTCTTTCAAGGTTTTCTGGGTATCTTTGCCATAATTCAGATAAACATTGGGAGATTTTGACACGCCCCAGGGATCTACACAGCAGACGGAAACGTCATATTTGCCGTTCTCCAGTTCAAACTTATAATCCAAAAAACGCTCTGTAATCCCGCTCTCAAACTGATTCTTTGTGTAGCGGTTCGAGTTGGTCTTTGGAACATCTTTGTTTGCTTCATTTTGTTCATAAGGCCAAGTGTTGTCTGTAAAGGCGCCGCCTTTCTCATGGGTGCCATTTTTCAATGGATTGCTGACAGTATCTACAATCCCCCATTTGAAACCAGTCTCAGGATCCTCTCCATATACCTGGTCAGTCACACTGTTGTGGGTTCCAAACTGGTCTCCTTCACTAACCGTATTTACCACATAGTCCCCGCAGTCTACAAAATAAACCACATAATTATCTTCCCGGTCTATGGGCGTCGGTGCCTTTACTGCTATCACCTTTACAGTAAACACTTTCTTCTGGGATTCGGCAGTTCCAAAACTTGCCGATGCCTCCAAAGTAACTGTAACATCCTCTTTTCCTGCTTCCGGCCTTCTCACCTTGCCATCAGTTCCAATCACTGCTGGATTGGAACTTTTCCAGGTAATCGTACTTCCATTTTCCCCTTTCGTGGGCAACGTCAGATTCTCTTTGGTACTCTCTGGAAGCTTTAACGCCTCCAAATCTTTTCTGACCTTCTTTTCATCTTCTGTCTCGCCAGTCTTAATGGATTTGATCAGGATATAACCAACATTGGCACAAAGATTTTTGTTCCCTGTCCCTCGGACGTCCACCGTCAGTTTATCTCCCCCTTTGGGTACGGTCACAGTGCCCTCTGCTTCTGCAAATCCTTTATCTGGAACAGTAAAACCATCCTTTGATAAGACAGTTTCTGATTTTGCTGTCTCCAAAATTGCCTTTACTACCGGCGAATTGGAACAGTTCCAGGGGTTGACACACCCTGTTATCACCTCGTAAGTCCCTTCCTCCAGCTCAAAGGCATAACTTACAAATCGCTCTGCCATGCCTTTTTCAAAAAAGTTCTTGGAATAACGGTTTGTTGTTGTCTTTTCATGGTCGGTATTTGCAGCAAGGTTTTGCTCAAATGCCCAGGTATTCTTTGTATATACTCCTCCATTATCAGGTGTTACCGGATTTATTATATCCTTCCCATTACTATCTTTTCCCTCATACTCATAGTCTACATCTACAATTCCCCATTTGTAGCCAGTCTCTGGATCTTCCCCATATGCCTGGTCTGTCACACTGTTGTGGGTTCCAAACTGCTCGCCCTCACCTGCTGTATTTACCACATAATCCCCGCAGTCCACATAGTACACAATGGATGAATCTGGACGGTCTGCGGGCGTCGCTGCTTCTACCGTCCCAAGCCCTGCAGTTGGCAGGGAAGTCACGCACATTGCCGCTGCAAGCCAGCTTGCCGCGGCTTTTTTGATAAAATCAGCAATGTTCCTTTTTTTTCTGCCTGCAGAAGATTTTTCTTCATACAGCAAATATCCTCTCTCTTTCATTCTCCTTCTCCCTTCCTTAAAAAATTTTATCTCTGCAACAAAAACGCCGACGGCGTTTTTGAATTAATTTAAAATGCCAAAGTGTAATAGCCATTTCTTATCACTTTTGACACTTTACTCTTATTTTATTAATTATAAAGTAATAAAAATGAAAATTCAATTTGTTTTTTTATGATAATTGTTTGTTTTTTTATTACTTCCAAATGGAAACCTTTGTTTAATACACCAAAACTTTAAGATTTTTATTATATTTTTTTATTAAAAATACATATTGTTTTGAAACTTATTTCGCTAATTCTTGGCATTGGTGTTCTTTGAACATTTGTGGGCAAGATAAGCGATAAAATTTCTAAATAGCGCAAAGACGCCGCATAAAAAATATATATTTCATGGAAATTTTTTTGAAGCAGCGCTTTTTAAAGCTTTCCTGACAAGGTTGAAACAAAAAACTGTTTTATTTACAAATCATAAGTTTCATGACATAATATAATTAAAAACAAATCCCATGTTTTATAATTGTTATTAAAAGAAAGAATGAGGATGTAATGAATGGCAAAAAAGGAAATTAAGACGGATTTATGGGTTTACGGCTTACTAAAACAAGCAAATATTAGCCTTGTCCCACAAGGCAGCTCCATAAAAGAAATTGATATGGCTTTAAAAACCGCCTCCAAAAAAGGAACAGGCAATGTTGGTTTTCCTGAATATGTGGGTGTTATAAAAGATTACCTGCTTGTCATTGAAGATAAAGCAGATCTCTCAAAACATATGAAACTGGATAAAAAAGGGAATATTAGCACAGAAACAAACGCGGTTGTAAACTATGCCGTAAACGGCGCCATTTTCTATGGGAAACATCTTGCTAACCATACATCTTACAAAAAAATTATTGTTTTTGGCGTATCAGGGGATGAAAAAAAACATAGAATTACTCCCGTATATATTGATGAAACTGAATATTACCGTAAACTTCCTGATGTAGAATCTTTTATTTCCTTTAACAAATATAATATTGACGAGTATTACATTAGGGAAATTTTAAAAGAAAACACCAACTATGAAAAAGAAACTGCAGAAATTCTCAAAGACGCAAGTATATTACATGAAGATCTGAGAAACTATGGAAATTTACTTGACACAGAAAAACCCCTGATCGTTTCAGGTATACTGCTTGCCCTGCGTGAAAGTGAATATAAAAATTTTTCTGTTGATGACCTGACAGGCGATACCATAAAGACAGACGGACAGAAAATATATGATGCGATTAATGCAAACTTGCAGAGAGTAAATGTCTCTCCCGAAGTCAAAAAAGACAAAATATTAAGCCAATTTGCCTTTATCAAAGACACCTTAAAACTAAATGAAATTGAAGCAAAGCTGGCGAAAACCCCTCTAAAATATTTTGCAGAATACTTACATGATAAAATCTATAACTCCATCCGTTATATCAGCAGTGCAGAAGATTACATCGGCAGATTTTATGGCGAGTTTATGAGTTACTCCGGCGGTGACGGGCAAACACTCGGAATTATCCTTACACCCAGACATATCACACAACTTTTCTGCGATTTGGCAGATTTACAACCTACCGATATTGTGTTTGACCCTTGTTGTGGAACAGCAGGTTTTTTAATTGCCGCTATGCACAATATGCTCGCTAAAACAGACAACGACCTACAGAAAAAAAATATTCGTCAAAAGCAGCTCCATGGCATTGAAATGCGCCCTAATATGTTTACCATTGCAACAACAAATATGATTTTACGGGGCGATGGGAAAAGCAATTTAGTGAATGATGACTTTATCAAACAAGAGGCATACAAACTTCAATTAAAACAATCCAATGTGGGTATGATGAACCCGCCTTATTCACAAGGCTCAAAACAAAACCCTGATTTATATGAAATGTCTTTTGTAGAACACCTGCTCAACTCTCTTGTCCAGGGTGCAAAATGCATTGTCATTGTTCCCCAATCCTCTATGACGGGCAAAACAAAAGAGGAACAGGCTTTGAAAGAAAATATTTTGAAGCATCACACCTTAGAAGGCGTGATCACTTTAAATAAAGATACCTTCTACGGCGTTGGAACAATGCCTTGTATTGCTGTATTTACTGCTGGAGAGGCACACCCCGCTCATAAAGTATGTAAATTTATCAACTTTGAAAATGATGGATATAAGGTTGCCCCCCATATTGGACTTGTGGAAACGGAGTCAGCAAAAGACAAAAAACAACATTTGCTTGATGTATGGTTTGGAAGAATACAAAGTGAAACAGAATTTTGTGTAGAAACAACCATCGAGCCAACCGACGAATGGCTGCATAGTTTTTATTACTTTAATGATTCGATTCCCACTGAGGAAGAGTTTATGAAAACAATTGGGGACTATTTGACTTTTGAATTTTCTATGGTAATGCAAGGGCGGGAATATCTATTCCAAAAGGAAGAGTGAAAGAAATTGTTCATTCTTCACAAACTACCTGCTTGTGCTGAAAATACATACAGAATGGAGGGAATAATGCTAAATTTAAACGATAGAAATTGGACTGCTTTTTTTATTAATGACTTATTTATTGTGAAAAGACCAAAACCCCGTTCTGAAAAACAATATCAATCAGGAAACGTCCCATTTGTGGCATCTGGAAATTTTAACAATGGCGTGATAAAATGCTGTGCACCCAATTTCGATGAATCATTAGAGAAAGGGAATTGTATTACTATCAGCCCTGTGGATGGAAGTGCATTTTATCAAGAATCAGACTTTCTTGGCAGAGGTGGCGCAGGTTCATCCATATTGCTGCTTTATTGTGATAAAATTAATAGATATTCCGGGTTGTTTATTACAAAAATGATATCACAAACCTGCAAAAAATATTGTTATGGCAAAATGGGAAGCCAACAAAATATCAAACGTGAAAAAATTATGCTTCCTACTGATAAGTATGGATATCCAGATTACGATTTTATGGAAAAATATATCAAAGAACGGGAAAGGCAGCTGATACAAAAATACACGGATTTTATTTGCAACACTCCACAAATCGTAGAAGCAATGCCACCTCTGGAATCTCTGGAATGGGATGAGTTTTTTTTGACAGATCTATTTACAGAAATCAAAAGGGGCAAACGCCTTAAAAAAGAACACCATATAAATGGAAACATGCCTTATATATCTTCCTCCGCTTTGTCCAACGGGGTTGATAATTTTATTGCAAACAAAGATAACGTGCGCATTTTTTCAGACTGTTTAACCTTGGCAAATAGCGGAAGCGTCGGCTCATGTTTTTACCATCCCTATCATTTTGTTGCAAGCGACCATGTTACAAGTTTATATAATCCCAAGTTTAATCGATACCATTATCTTTTTCTTTCAACCATAATCTGTCGAGTTTCCGAGAAATACAATTTTAACCGGGAGATTAACGATATGCGTATATCAAAAGAAAAGATATTACTTCCCATTGATAAAAATGGTCTGCCTGATTATGATTATATGGAACAATATGGAAAATATATTATGTTGAAAAAATATCAACAGTATCTGGATTATAAAAATACAGATCCAGAGCGTACCCAATGATGCAATTGGGCATACCGTAAGGTATAAAAAGGCACTAACAAATATTTTTTGTTAATGCCTTGTATTTGTTTATATATTTTGTTTAAAATTTTTAGTATACAATGGTTCTGTAATGTAAATATATCATCTCCTTTATAAATACCTAATAATAGACCAAATTGAATTTGAAAATTTATATTTCTTTCTTCTGTTCCATTAAAATAATTTTTATTATTTATACACCACTTTACAACTTTTCCATAAAAAAAATGTCATACAGGACTTTCTGATGTATAATAAGTTTGCAAACAAAAAAATACGAAAGAAAGTGATCCTGTACGACAGACTTATTATACAACGAAAA
>CATOOV010000091.1 GCA_951801955.1 uncultured Lachnospiraceae bacterium | reverse complement strand
AGGAGGTATTTTTTGCCACTTTCGTGAAAAAGAGCGAAAGTATAATAAAATCATCTGCCCTTATGAGAGCCTTAAAATACCTTGTTCAGCAAAAGGAGCGCTATTTATAATAGTTGTAAAGTGGTGTGTCTTTATCATAAACAGGAAGATATTTTAAATTGGGAAACTTCTGGAATATTTGCCTTGTGTTCTTCCACATATCCATCCCTGCCGACACAGTATCTTTGATGATACATCCTTTTAGGCAGTCCTCTGTTCCATATGCAAGACTCTCATAGCTGATAAAACCTGCCGCTTTTCCACCTTCATCCACAACCATCAGGATATCGCTGAGTTCCTCCTTTTTACAAAAGAAATCCAACAAAACATCGTATGTTATTTCATTCAAATTGATCTGATATACTTTTCTATCGCACAAACGTATCATCGTCGATCCCTCTTACACTGCACTGCGATTCAAATAATCTTCCAGAGCTGCTTCTTTTCCTGCCATTGGTTCCCATACAAAGGATTCCGGTTGGACACCGCAATATTCACAAAATGGAATAGGCTCATACAGTCTCTTATTTGCCTCCCATCCGCTGGTCTCTTCATAGAGGTCAACCCAGTCTCCCTTTTCCAATTTAAATTCCGTTCCAAATTTATCATTCATAAATTCTAAATATGGAAGCCCGCACTGGTACAGTTTTCCCTCTCTCAATGTCACACAAGGCTCCGGCATATCTGCCCTGCATCGTTGATGCGCTGTTTCCCGGTCAATACACTTGGATTGGGTATATCTCATTTTTTGGAACTCTTTTACCTCTGGGGTGTAAAAGTACTGGATATTTTCCTGCCGCAGCTTGCCTTCAATCTCATCTTTCATTTTCAGCGTAGGCTGATATGCTGACAGCATCACAATTGCATGGGTCTTTCTTGCCGCCTCAAAAAATTCTTCCGGCATTTTGGGAAGTAATAACCCATTGGTGGCAATGTAGAAAAAAACTTCTGGAAATCTTTTTCTAGTCTCATACATGTATTCAGGAAGTTCTTTATTCAGCAAAGGCTCCCCTCCAAGCAATTTTATTGCCTGCATCCCCCAATACAATCTCTTGATCTGTTCTAAGTCACGTAAATACTGTTCTTTATCTGCAAACTTTTCATCACATACATTTGACAAATGGCTGCAGCCTTTGCACTTTAAATTACAATGGTCACAGAGATGGAATTCGAAATATCTCAAACAGGGTTTGCCGGCATCAACCGGCATAAGGAATTCTTGTGCCTTGATCTGCTCCACAGGCAATCCCACCAAATATTCTGGTACAAGATATACTTCTTTGTTCCATTTGATGGATTGAAGCAGCCTCACAAACAGGTCATAAAAATCATGGGTTACAGTAATTACAACCCCGTCTGCAACCTTCTCCACAGCAGATACTTTTTGCAAAATATTTTGAATATCATCATCCTGGGACTGGATGGAAACTTCATACATTTCATCAAATGCCATATATTCCTGGTTTAAAACCTGGTTGATATAAAGCTGTACCCATTTGCTTCTATTTTCCAATTCCCGAATCCCAAACATAATTAAATTTTTCATTTTCATCCATCACTCCAAATAAATTGATTTCTTTGATATACTTCTGTAGTTCCTTACAGATCCCTTACGTTAGGTATGTTTCTGTAATCCCTTACAGATTTATTCATTTCGATGTGCCCTTACAATTTCTTTCAAGTTGTTCCAAAAAAACGGCTGATACTTATTTAAATAATAATTTTCTGTACACATGGGAAAGATCGTAATTAAATTGTGGATTAAATATGCCATCCATTCACTATTCATCTGCTTTGCATCTGCCAGCATTCCAATTGCGTCCAGGCAGCCTTTTACCGTGACATAAAACTCAAGTTCCTCGTGATATGGTTCCAAGGATTCTGACAGGATTTTTCTTGTGATAAGATCCTTCACCAACTGTTTTTCAACGTCAATTTCCCATTTTACTTTCTCCATATTCTTGGTTGACAAGATAATACCGTTTGAATTCTGATAATAATAATACAACGTCTCGCCTATGGAACAATAACTGTCTAATATCATCATAGCCAATCCAGAATAATGGCAGTCCTCATAATAGACGTCCTCCAAAAACAACAAATTATTGTTTTTCAGAAAATTTGTTTTATACAGCCTTCCCCATACGGCTGTTTTTAAGGAACTTATGATAAATGCCTTTCTCTTTTCAACCGTATCAAGTTCAATATAATAATCCTCATGTCTTTTCTCAATGCTTAACTCATCCCCATCCCAAAATTCTTTGTATTCACACTCTACCACATCACAACCGCATTGGCAGGCCCGTTCATACATTTTGGAAAACATAGTTACGTCCAGTACGTCATCCGAATCCACAAAAGAGACATATTCTCCTGTCACATACTGCATTCCAATATTACGTGCTGCCCCTAATTTATGATTTTCTGCACAGTCTACTAACAATATATTTTCTGGATATTTTTGCTCCCATTGATGCATGTGGTCTAATGTGTGGTCTGTAGATGCATCATTTATCAATATAATCTGGAGATGTTCGCTTCCAATGGTCTGGTTTACAATACTTTCCAAACACCTGTCTATGTAGTTTTCCACATTATAGCATGGAACAATCACTGATATTATACTCTGTTTCATACTTTAACCCTTTTTCCCTTCAAAAATTAAAAAGGACGGATAAAACAAATTGATCACTCATTTTGTTCTATCTGCCCATAATATCATCTTATATCCTCCTTGACCTTAAATAAATATTTCTTCCCTGAAATATATCTTTTAAATAAACTGCCTCAAACGCTGATAACGCTAGGAATCAACATATCCTATATTTGTATATCGACAAATATCCCCTATAACTTTATATATGCCTGTCAGCTAAAATCTTCCACGATCTGTGCTTCATAGACGGGATCATGCAGCTTTAGCGCTGTCTCATCCCCTTCCAGTTCATTGTTGTATTTATATGGAACCGCAGTTCTTTTCCCCTCTCCAGCAAGGAACCACTCATATTCCAAATCCAGATGTCCAATATCCAACGCCTGATAGCCTTCTACCGTCAGGTCATAGGCAAGGACTCCTGCAGATGGTCCCATTGCAATGAGGAATAAAATATCTTCCTTGGCGTGGGCAAGGGAAGCCTTCAAAATATCGTCGTATCTCTCAAAAGAGCTGGTTGCAGGTGCAAGGATGCGCTTGATCTCCTTTGCCCCATCCATCAGGTCGTTTCCAACCCCCATTCTGGTCAGGGCGCCTTCCACAATCACTACATCACGTCCCTTCCAAATTTCTTTCAGGCTCTCAAAACGTTTCCTGGGCGCATCTGTGTTGTGATCTTTGTACAAGACATAAGGACGCGATAAATAGGCATCGTAGTAAACCCTGCCTTCCTCCAGCAACGCCAAATGCTGGCTTCTCATATCGTCCACCTCCAGATAACAACGTATTGCATCCGCTCCATGCTCCATAAACTCTTGAAGATCCCCATAATTATTTGCAATTGCAACCAGCAAATTGGGATGGCGGCTGTACAATACCTCTTTCAGACGGACTCCCAGCTTATGATCTGTCTTCTGGAATTCCTGTCTGTCCTGTCCAAAAATCTGCCCAAATTCCCCGTCTCCGAACCTAGCGATTGATTTTTTATTTTTAATAATTTCTTCCAGCGCCTCCTCCCTGTCTTTTATGATTGGATAACGATATTGCTTCCTTTTCGGATCACACAATTCATAGCGAATATTATTGCATCTTGCCCCTATTATACTTTGAACAATGTCTAATTTGCCCTGGTCTTCCACGATTTTCGAAATAGACTCCATCGCTTGCTGATTAATTTCATATAAATTCCGTATGGTCTGAAATAGTTTTATCTGATCATTTTCATAAACTTTGTTTTGTTCCTCCAATTTTAAAACTTTCTCTTCTAAGTATGCGATCCGCTCTTCTATGTTTTTTTCATTTTCACTCATTGGTTATTCCTCTTTTCTACACTTTAAATTATTCGGATATATATTCCTTTATAAATATCTTCCGCTCCGGGTAATATCTGCTTAAGTTCAAAATCCCGTCGTCATGAATACACCATGGCATCTCTGTGCGGGGCACCACGACCTGGTATCCCCTTCTTCGGAATTCCATACTCTGGGATGCATCATAAAAATCCCAGCCTTTAAACAAATCCTCCCGCCAAGGGATATCATACTGGGTTGCCATCAAAAGCCCGTCGACTGCCTGAACCTGCTGACAGCTTCCCTCCACCCTTCCAAATAGATAGGAATCGGCGTCATAGACACTGTTGCAGTGAAGCATCCCTACCCGTTTCCCTTTCCACATAACCGCTGTCTTCTCAATCTCCAGATTCCCTACCATACCGATCATACCAACCTTGGAATCCTCAAACAATTCCAAAATATCTGTAATAAATTCCTGATATACAAGAAACACATCCTGATGCAGGTACACCTTGTACTTGGCATCTGACTGTTTCATTGCCTGATTATAGCCAGAAGTCATAGAAGAGGCTCCTTTTACTGGAAGAATCTCCAGTTCAAACCCTTCTGGCACGTTTAAACGCTGGATATAAGAAACACATTCTTTTTCATAGAGATGGTCATTCACACACATAATAAAGCAAATTTTCTGTCTATTCATCTGAAATCCCCCACTTGTTCTGATATTCTAAAAGTTTTTCAGAAGGAACCTGGATTTTTTTGATACAAGTCCTAGCATTCTCATACTGTTCAAGCTGTATAAAGATATCTGCCATTTCACAGAACACGATTTCTTCATTGGGGGATAATTCATCTACATAGCACAGCATCACAAATGCCTCTTCCAAACTTCCCATCGCCTTTAACATCATGGCAAGCTTGTACGCCGTGTTCGCTTTTTCAAAGGCGGATGTGTGCACCAGATACTTTAAAAAATGTACAGATACATGATGTTCTGCCACATATGCAGACAACTCACTGGATTCATCGAAAAATACAAGCCTCCACATCAAAAACTTTACCTTTAGATAATGCTGTTGTGCCGACTTCAAATCATGAATTCCAGATAGAATCCCATGTTCCATCCCTTCTTGTTGTTCCATATGATAAATACTCAAGATAACAGCGAGTATTGCCGCATCATTCTCAATACAGGAAAGCTCTCTCATCTTTTGGGATTGATAATATTCCAGCAATCCTCCATATGCTTCCCTCCCCAAGAAATCATCAATCTCCTGCCTGTAATTTGGATATGCCTGCCGAATTTTTCTCTTTAGCTCTTGTTCCTGCTTTTCTACTTCAAATGTTTCCATACACGTTCCTTCCATGTGTTACCACAATACTTCTGGTATCTTCTTCCCTGTCCGTTTCCATTCCCTGTAATAATCTTCCCACATCCCCTCAAAATGGTCAATTACCCGCATAATACTATAGACTGCCGTATTGCAGTCTTCCCTGGTAACAACACCTTTTGCCAGGTAGAGAGCCACAATCCAATATTGAATTGTGGCAAGCCGCAGGCATATTTTTTCAAACCATTCCTGCTTTGTTTTTTCACTGTTATCCTTAAGATGCAAAACCTGTTCAAAAATACTGTAAACCAGAAGGTGTCCAAAAAACTTTGTAAATTCTTGATAAGTTTCTGCTGCATTTTTAATCGTTTCCAGACAAAGCGCCGTCTTTTTTTCTTTAATCATTGTCGCCTGTGCCTTAATCTTATCGTTAACCAGACACTTCCTCTGGACAAACTCCAACATCCAAGCTGCATTCTCAAATGAATCTGCTTGTACCTCTGGCACACCCAAACTGTCCATTATCATTCTCACACGATTTCCCAGACTAAATTCCCTATTTTGCGCCAACTTTAAAATCTGTGTGCGGAATGCAAGTTTTCCTGCCATTTCCTCTGATACATGGAACTCTTTTTCCTTCAATTCTTCCTGTGACTCATAATACATTTGTGTCTGTATTTCTGTCTTTTCTTCCTCCCACAAAATATCCAGCACTGCTGGGCAGGAGGGCGCTAATGTCACCACATATAAATCTTCATAAACAGAGGTAAAACGGGGATAATTCCTGCAGGTTTCACACTGAAACTCTGCTCCATACTCCCTATGCAGGAAACAAAGACCGTCCTCCTGGAAAAATGGACATTTACCATCCTTTTTCATGATTAGATGAGGGGATTCGTCAGAAATAAAACTGGAAACCCGCTTATCCTCGCAATTTTGATACTTCTCATACGCCGCCTTGTCTAGCAAGATATTCCAGTCCATTTGACAGCAGTTTTCCGGGCAATCCCCCATAGAGCACGAAAATTTATCATAATAATTCAATTTATCAACTCGAAACATATTTCCTCTTTTCCTATCTTTTTTTTCAAACTATGGTATAATATCCACGAAAGCAATGAGCATTCCCAAAACAGCCAAGGATAAAATCGACTGCTTGCTCAGTTACATTTTACACTATTTTAAGGAGGTATGCCATGAATTTTTTATATATTAATATAAAAGGTTCTTGTTATGATATTCTTTGGACATTAATGGAAATGGGGGAACAGGTACAGCTTTACGAAGCTGCTGAATTTGATCCCAATGACCCTGTTCCAGAAGAATTTGAAAAATTGGAATCTTTCTTGTCAAACCACAGTTTTAACTGCGTGATTTCGTATCTTTTTGTACCAGAAATCTCGGATATGTGTCAAAAGCACCATTTTCCTTATATTGGATGGGTTTACGATTCGCCGTTGGTTTCCCTTTTCCACCCTGCGGTTAAAAATCCCTGCAATTATCTTTTTATTTTTGACCGGGCAGAATATGAACATTTGAAACCTCTTGGACTCCCCCACCTATACTATCTTCCCATGGGGGTCAACCTTTCCCGCACTGGCGCACTGAATATTACGTCTGAGGATGAAAATAACTTTGCCTGTGATATTTCCTTTATTGGGGGACTTTACAATGAAAATTATTACAACCATTTTATCTCCCAACTGCCAGAAGAAATCTCTGGTGAACTGAAATTATATCTTCTCAAACACCTTTGTAATTGGCACAATATAAAACCATGGCCCAAGGTATCTTTGAATGCCACGAACTTTATGGTCGAAAACCTTCATGCTGATACCTGGAACCATCAGGATATGGATATGGATCTGTTTCTGGGCAGTTTATTGTTATCCCGGAAACTGGCGGAATTAGACCGTATTACAATACTAAATACCCTTGCCAGCCATTTTACTGTTGATTTATATACCAGGAGTGATTGTTCTTTCCTGCAGAATGTTCGGCTGCACCAGGGTGTTGACTATTATACCGATATGAATAAAATCTTTTATCTCAGCCGTATTAACTTAAATATTACGCTGCCCTCCATAGAGACAGGAATCCCACAGCGTATCTTGGACGTTATGGGTTCTGGAGGGTTTGTACTGACCAACTACCAGCAGGAACTGGACGATTATTTTGTACTTGGAAAGGAAATTGAAGTATTCCGGGATTTGGATGAACTGATAGAAAAAACAGCTTATTACCTTTCACATGAAAAGGAACGGCTGCAAATAGCCATGAATGGCTATCAGAAAGTACGAGATAACTTTTCCTACTCCCGCCAAATAGAACATATTTTACAAACTGTAAAGGAGAATCCCTTATGAACCTTTTATTTTATCGTTACGGCAGTATTTGTGAGCCAGATGTCATTGCAGGCTTTCAGGAACTGGGACATACAGTACGGGAAATTACGGTAGAGATTACCAACAAGACTCTGCCTCCCCAGGAAGCAATCCAGATTGTCAGCCATGCATTATTTGAACACCCCGCAGACTTTGTATTCAGCATTAACTTTTTTCCATTTTTAAGCGAAGTCTGCAATATTTTTAAAATTCCTTACCTATGCTGGTCCGTGGATTCCCCAGTGATGGAATTATTTTCTTCCTCCATCACACATCCCTGGAACCGGGTTTTCCTGTTTGACCGGGCACAATATGAGGAGATTGCCCCCTTAAATCCTGGGCATGTGTTTCATCTTCCCCTTGCCGTCAATGTAACACAAAAGCAAAGTACGATCCGCTCAGCAACAGAAACAATACATAAAAAATTTTCCTCAGAAATTTCTTTCGTGGGATCCTTGTATACAGAAAAATGTCCTTATGACCGACTGGAAAATCCCCCGGAATACCTCCTGGGATATCTAAATGGGCTGATGGAGGCACAGGTTCGGATTTATGGAGGCTATATTTTAGAGGAATTGCTGACAGATGAGATGATAGCCGAATTTAAAGAACATCTTCCAGGTTTCTATACCTATCCCGGTGAATCCTATCTCACAGACCGAAAAACCATGGCACAGCTTTATATGGGCAGCAAAATTTCTGCAATGGAACGGATACGAATCATGAAATTACTCTCAGAGCGCTTCTCTGTGGATCTCTACACGGCAAGCGATACTTCTGCCCTTCCCCTTGTCCGCAATCGGGGGCTGGCAAAGACAATGCAAGAAATGCCCATTATTTTCTTTAACAGCAAAATTAATCTAAATATTACTTCCAAGCCCATCCGCAGTGGTCTTCCTCTCCGTATTTTTGATATTCTGGGCTGCGGCGGTTTTACGCTTACCAATTTCCAGCCGGAATTACCCGAATATTTTACGGTAGG
This sequence comes from uncultured Lachnospiraceae bacterium, assembly GCA_951801955.1. GTDB lineage: Bacteria > Bacillota > Clostridia > Lachnospirales > Lachnospiraceae > Petralouisia. The sequence goes on along the minus strand of CATOOV010000091.1, from coordinate 1,769 downwards.
TTCTGACTTAGTGTGTTATGAAAACCTGGAAGATCTTGCCTGCAAAGCAGATTATTATCTCCATCACGAAAAAGAACGTAAAGAAATTGCCCAGACGGGCTTTGAGACAACGGTACAGCACCATACCTATCCAATTCGTCTGGAACAGATGTTAAATATGGCATTTTAGGAGGATTTGAAATGAATGTTTTATTTATTGATTGGGATTGTTTTGGAAAAGTCGACGCCGTCTTTACCTTAGATCAGATGGGTTATGAAATCACCATGTTTTCCCATAAAGATTTCCAGGCACGGCTCAGCCCTGAATACGATAAAGCCTTTGATGAGACGGTTAAGCAGAAACCATATCAGTTCTGTTTTTCCTTTAACTTCTATCCACTGGTGGCAGAGGGATGCAAACGCAACAATATCCCCTATCTCTCCTTGGTGTATGATAACCCTTATGTCATGTTGTATTCTTATACCATTATCTATCCTACCAACTATGTGTTTTTCTTTGACCGGCAGGAATATATTAAATTCCGAAATATTGGTATCTCTACGGTTTATTATATGCCTCTCCCTGTCAATGCCACCATTATCGACTTTCTGGCAAAAAAAGAATATGATCATGAAAGGTATAGCTGTGATGTCTCTTTTGTTGGCTCCCTTTACAATGAAGATCACAACTTTTATGACCGGCTGGTTGGAATTAACGATTACACCAGAGGATATTTGGAAGCCATTATGGAAGCCCAGCTGAAAGTCTATGGCTATAATTTTATGGAAGAAGTTCTGACAGGAGAAATATTGCAGGAACTGCAGCGTGTCTCCCCTTATACCAGCGACAGGTTTGGAGTGGAAACTCTGGAATATCTCTATGCCAACTACTTTCTGTGCAGGAAAATTACCTGCATGGAACGCATCCGGCTTTTAACCGCTATTGGGGAGCATTTTCCAGACAAGCTAAAGCTCTTTACCATAAACCGGAATGCGGCGATTCCTCATGTACAGAATATGGGACCCGCCGATTACTATTCTGAAATGCCTTATATATTTGCCAACAGCAAAATCAATCTGAATATTACTTTAAGAAGTATTCAATCTGGTATACCACTGCGTGCCATGGATATCATGGGGACTGGAGGATTTTTGCTGACAAATTATCAGGCTGATTTTCTGGAACACTTTGTGCCGGATGAAGATTTTGTCTATTTTACCGATCCTGACGACATGCTTCATAAGATTGATTATTATCTCTCCCATGACAAAGAACGAAAAGAGATTGCCGAAAATGGCTATCGGAAGGTATTGAAAAACCACAGCTTTGAGAAATGTTTCCATGATATGATGCAAGTCGCCCACTTGTGCCCGCCAGACAACCCAAAACATAATTCTAATATTTTGGAAACCATTAAACTTTGAAAATATAGGATAAAAAAGTGAAATAATTTCCTTTGATACAACAAAAGTGCGTTTCACGCACTTCCACGACCAGGTTTTTTGCTAACGCATCTTTTGTTCCGCGCCGAGCACAATTGCGCAGCAATATGTTCCTCTTGTGCGCGTACGCATATTTTTTTGTCAAATAGGGAATTCGGAGGAATTTCCTATTTGACAAAAATAAGACCGGGAAACCCGGTCTTATTTTTATGATAGTTTTCAATTGGATTAGCCAAGTAAGGACAATACACCCTGGTTTGCCTGGTTTGCCTGTGCAAGCATAGACTGTCCAGCCTGTGCAAGGATGTTGTTCTTGCTGTACTCTACCATCTCTTCTGCCATATCTA
>CATOOV010000090.1 GCA_951801955.1 uncultured Lachnospiraceae bacterium | reverse complement strand
ATTAAAGTATGCCTTTATTATCAATTGACCACATAAATCATAATTTTCTATTGGATTTCATGCTAAAAACAGAGAAAAAGAAGCTGCCGCTTCAAGAATTTTCATTCGTTAAAGCGACAGCCCCTTTCCCATTCTTCAATATTTTATTATTACTCCAGATTTGCAACAGCGTAATCCGCCTCTTCCTGTGTAAATTTGTCCCCATATTCTGAAACAAGTTGGTCGCGAATCGCATCCGGGGACATATTCATCATTTCCTGGTAATTTTTAGCTACCGCCAGGGCATTTGCATTCCAATCTGCCTCCACGTTGTCTATGGCATATTTGGCTTCCTCTTCCGTAAACTTACTTCCATACTCCGAGATAAGCTGGTCATAAATCCCAGCTTTGGACATATGCATTGTGTCACTGTAATCTTTTGCCGTCGCCAAAGCGTTTGCATTCCAATCTGCCTGCATATTGTCTATGGCATATTGCGCCGCTTCTGCTGTAAATTTGTCCCCATATTCTGATGTAAGCTGGTCATAAATCCCAGCCTTGGACATGTGCATCATTTTACTATAAGCATCTGCTCTGTTTAACGCAGACTTATATTCTGTAGGTACATCCCCTTCTGCATTATTTGTTGCATCTGTTTCCTGTCTACCAGTCTCTTCTGGCTTTTCAGATTCTTGTGCTTCCTGCTCGCCAGGTTCTTCTGCTTCCTCCTTATCAGGCTCTTCCATTTTCTCCTTATCAGTCTCTTCCGCTTCCTGTTCCTTAGATTCCTGTGGTTCCTCCTTATCAGGCTCTTCCTGCTTTTGTTCCTTAGATTTTTCTTGTTCCTCTTTATTAATTGTTTCTTTTTCTGGTTTTGCGTTTGCTGTCTGCGTTTCATTTGTTTGTTCCGCATCCCCTGCACCCTTTTCAGGATCACTTGAAGACATTCCTCCTACCGCAATTATAACAACTACAATTGCCCAAAACCACCACTTTTTCCAAAATGGTTTTTTCTTCTTATTTTCTTCTGGCATATTATTTATACCTCCTCATATGTATTTTCTTCATTATACCCCCTTTATCTCCCGATGGAAAGTGCTTTTTGTATTTTTTCTATACAGATGATTTCCAGCATTTCATTGCCTTCCCTTACATTGATCACAGATATGATCTGGAACAGCCTTCCTTTATACTTTATAAGCATGTCTGGCATAATTCCTTTATGGTACCTGGTCGTCACCTTATAAGTCAATTCCGGTCTAATCCGCTGTGCTTCCTGGTATTCCCTGCCCCTTGTGGGTTCTACGCTTGCCCATACTGTTTTTATTTCTTTCAAAACCTGCCCTATCTGCGATAGCGCATTCTCCGTTTCTTCATACCGACAGAATGTAATCCGTTTATTTGTCCTTCCTATATCCATAACCCACCTATTTATTTTGCAGTTGTAGCATAAGTGATTTCGTCATATAGCTGAAATCTTCCCCCACCCCTCCGGCGGGTGTCCGTTTTTCATACCAATAGGCAACCAAAAGCTGCAGGTATATTTTCTCCAGCGCATACTCAATCCGATTCTCTTCCCCGTCTGTTTCAGGGTAATCCTTCCCTGTTGCATGTTTTAAATATTCAACTGCCGCCGTAATACAGCTTCGCAATAACATGTCATCCTCATCTGTATCAATCCGTGCATATGCCTTTATTTCTTCCAATGTAATCATGCTGCACCTGCCTTACTATATGGCGGGTGCTACCCCGCCATCCCTATCCTTGTCACTTGCCCTTTGCAGTCCCCGTTGTTGCGCTGTCTTCACTACTCTCCGTTGCAATAAAATGTTCCGCCATAATGATTGCTTCTTCATCAACGCTTTGGATGTCCAGGCGTTCACGCACTTTTATCCCCGTCTGGTCTGTTTCCCATAGCTTGCCTGCTGTGCTTGAAATGTCAATGGTCAAGGTTTCACGGTCAAAAATGGTAACCGCCTCTTTTAAATCCCCGCATACGATAGGTGCCTTAAAACCACCCTCCGCCACTGTGCTTGGCATGGTCTTGTTGCTTATTTTCTTGACTGGATATTTTCCAAACAATAATGCACTTGTGGGCTTTGTTGGGTCAGGCTGCAAAATATATTTGCCATCTTTATCTTTTAAACTATCCAACCAGTTATAGCCATCCTGGTTTACCACTACGCCTGCACCCAATGCGATTGCAGGGTCAAGCAAAACATTAAAGATTCTCTTCAAATCATCCAGCCCTTCAATCGGGACTTCTGCATCCTTTGTAATTTCCCGTATTTTTGCAATGATCAGAAAATTTCTTGTCGCCTTTGCCTTTTTTGCAATCCATTTTTTCAGGTAACCAATAATATTTTCTGCCGTATCACTTAAAAGTTCCTGTGTAACTTTTAAAATTCCCCCCTTTTTCTTCACTGTATAATCAATTTTTTCAAATTCCGGGGTGGAAACCTCTGGAAACTCCGCTGCCTCGTCTACATTGTCAAACGGGGTCTGGTCAGCATACTTTTCAACTACCCTGCTGCCGCTCAATGTGCTTACACGCTCCACGTTTACCAATGTTTCCAACGCATCCTCTGAGCGTCTCAATTCTTTTATGGCTGTCCGTATATCTTTTGGTACTGTCAAGCCACCGTCTTTCTCTGTCCCTTCATTCATGGAATTCAAAATCTCTTTGTCATCTTCTGACAAACTTCCTACACCCACGGCTGCTTTGATCGCATTGACAAAGGCGCCTGTTGCTTTCTTTGTTTTGTCCGCAACTTTTTTCGCTGTTCCAGCTTCTGCTTGCTGTTGCATGTGCTCCAATTTATCCTGTTCCAAATCATACATCAAATCAAACTGTGCCTGCAGGTCTTTCAATTCATCCTTTGCCTTTCCAGCATCTTCAATCTTGCCCGCCTTGCATAAATCCCGCACTTCCTGTTTTTTGTCCTTGATATTGTCCAACAGTTTCTTCAATTCTTCATTCATGCCTTTTTAATCCTTCCTTGTTTTTTCCATAAAAAAAGACTTAGATCAAATCCAAATCCTCTAAAATTTCCGCTATCCGCTTTTCCTTGTCCTCGTCTGCCGTCGGTGTATGACCTTCTTTCAATGTTTTCTTTAACCGCTCTGCCAGTGCATCAGCTATGCTTTCAATGTCCGCCACCTGCAGCTCTGGTTTTTCTTTCAGCTTTTCTGGCAAGTTGCTGTACCGGTCATAATAGTCGCTTGCACAGGCTGCTGCATTGCTGCTTTCCGATACTTCAATATCAAAAAATTCCTGCCATTCCTCACCATTTTTCCAAGTTTCCGCATTGATCAATGCATTGATCTGTTCTGGCGTAACGCCCTCCTTGGCATGTTGCATATAGGTATTTAAAATCACCTTTTGGCAGCCATCTAAAATGTCTGCATCCTTCCTCATATCGTCCGCATTACCCCACGTAACGCTGCTTGGCTTGTGGATCATCATCTGCGCATTTGCAGGTATAATGATTCTATCGCCAGCCATTGCAATCACACTTGCAATGCTCGCCGCTACTCCTTCCACGTAGACAGTTATTTGCGCGTTATACCTCTTTAAGATATTGTAAATCGCAATTCCGCCAAACACGGAACCGCCGCCGCTATTGATATGCACATTGATTTTTGAAATGCCATCAAGTTGTTCTAAAAAGTCCTGTACATCTTTTGGGGCTTTGTCTTCGGGGTAATACTTTTGCCATTCCCCCAAACTTTTGCTGTTAATATCCCCCAAAAAACAAAGCTCCGCTGCGGTTTCTGTTTCATTGCGAATCTCAATACTGCCAACTTCCCTATAATGGTTGTTTTTGTCTTTCCTTTGTAATTTTAAGATTTTCTCCATTTTCCCCATCGCCTCCTTTCTCCTGGTCTTTCCCAATATCTGCAACCTTGATATAATTTCCATTGCAGATCAAATGGTCACCGCCTTCCATTCTTGGCTTGTTCATAAACGACCGCGCCTCATTTGGCGTATAGACCCCATTCTGCACATAACCAGTCAAAATTTCCGCCTGGCTCTTCGCATCGGTGCGCAAAATAACGTTTTCATTGAACTTATAGTATTTTCCCTTTGCCGCTTCGCCTGGTTCCAACAGTTTATAATTGATTTCTTCCTCATATTGTTTCAAAATATATAGTTCTGTATCAATATAGAAAGAAATATTCTGCATCTCGCTATTTGCATAGCTGCTTTTTTCATAATCATTTATTTGGTTAGGCTTAATGCCAAATGCACCCGCAATCTGCAAGGCACTGTATTTTTTCAATTCAAAAAATTGGCTGTCTGTCAGCTTGATATTCAGCGGTTCTAACTTCATGCCAATCGGGATAGGGATAAATTTACCAGCATTATTCGCACCATTGGCATATGTCTCCAGCCTGGCAATCAGCTTTTTTTCCAATTTTGGGGATAAATCACCAGTATATTGTAATGCAGCACGCGCTGTCAAACCTCCTTTGTAAAGGTTGTTCATAAATTTTTGGCTTTCCACGCCACCCTCTATGGTCGCCTTTAAAATCTCCCGCACTGGCGCGCCAGTCAACCCGTCAAACGACATGGATGTTTTAAAATGCATGACATCGCCTGATGGAAACATATAGCTTTCACCATTGTATTTGTCTGTATACCAATAATAAATATCGCCTACAGTGCCAAACACGCCCTTGTCATCCACAATTACCGTGGTGTCGCTGGATGGCATGATCCATAAATTCTTTACCACAATATCCCCGCCATATTTTTTCCTTAAAAATTCCTTTTGTACCCAGACATACGCATTCCCATAATGGTTCCGGTTGTTTTCGACAGTTCCCCAGAATATTGTAGGCGTCATCTGCGGGTTTGGGCGCGTCCTTAACAGATGATACGCCGCATTTCCGCCCGCCTCCTCGATCCCCCGCTCCGTCTGCTGATAGAATTTGACAGGCATTTTCCCCAATGTTTCTGATAACATTTTCAGGCAAGTAAAATAAGTCACTTCCCCTAAAAGTTTTTTCGGTGTCCCAAGTATTCCCAGCCATTCTAACAACCGTTCATCTTCTGTGCCCGCTGCCGACCTGATGGTTTTGTTTCTCATTTCCCTGATTTTGTCAAATAATTTCATTCTTCATCTTCGCCCGCCTCCTCAAACATTTCCAGATATGCTTCTACACTCTGGTCCGTTGTAATTTCCTCCACTTCTACGCCCATTGCTACCTTATGGGCGCAGACCACTGCATCACATGGGTCTATCCTGTTTTTTTGTAGCATTTTATCTATTTTTTTTTCACCGAAACTATTTGGTTCTGACAAAACCGCATCACTCATGGATCTGGTTAATAAACTATTGTCCCTATTGTATTCTATATTGTGTGCCTTTACCTCTAGCTGGAAATCCATGGTTGCATCATGCAAACTCCTTGCACTCTGTTTAATCTCCACCAGGTCACAGCCAAAATCCTCAAGGTCCACCAAGAATGCACTTGCATTATGTGGGTCATATGCGATTGCTGTTATATCTATCCCATAAAAGTCAACCAATGCATGGAGGTGTGCCAATATTGTTTTGTAGTCTGTCTTAATGCCTGCTGCTGCCGTTGTTGCTGTGAGCAGCCCTTCCTGTTCCCAAATTACATATGGCGCATTATCTTCCATGTCCATATGCTCCTGCATACGCATTTTTGGTATGAAGGAGTGGGAGTAAATATAATATTTCTTGTCGCTGGTCTTTTTATCTTCATATGGGAATTCTAAAGCAAGCGATGTCAAATCCCCGCCGCTTGACAAATCCAATCCACAAATTGCTTTTTTTCCCCGGAAATCTTCCAGGGTTTTGTCACTTGCACAAATCTCCCATTCTCCCAGATCAATAAATGCAGTTTCTAAATTTGTTACCCAAATATTAAGGGATTTCGTTTTGAAATCCCTCAACTCATTGCCACCCATGGACCTTGCTTTTTTTGCATCTTCCTGCATCTGGGAAATAAGTTCTCGGTCTTTCCCTGTCAACGGGCAGCACTTGATCCAGTTTTTTGTATTCCAAATATCATCTTCTTTATCCATCTGGGCAATATAGATAAATTGCCGTTCATTTTTATCTATCCCACGCAAAACCCTTTGGCAATACTTGTATAATTCATAACAAGGCCCATTCAGGTTAAAGCCTGCTGTTGTAATTACAGAAACCAATGACTGTTTTAAATGCCTTGTCCCACCTTTAAGCAGCTTATACATCTGGTTGTCTTTGTGCGCATGGTATTCATCTACAATGCCTAAATATGGACGGAAACCATCTATCGACTTTGTGTCACGCCCCAATGCACGGATGACAGTATTTGTAATTTTTCCAGTTATCTCGTTTTTATAGTCTTTGATTTCAAACAGCTCCTGCAAGTCTGTATCTGCGTTGATAAATTTTGAAATCTCAGTTAGGACAATCCGTGCTTGGTCTGCTTTTGTCGCCGTACAGTAAACCTGCCCCTGTTTGTAATTATCAAAATTACTGCATTTAATTCCCAGTATAGCATTTAAAATACTTTTTCCCTGCTGTCTAGCCAATTGCACATAGCTGTCTGTAAACCGGCGCTTTCCCGTTTCCTTATGAACCCAACCAAAAAGCGAACCCAAAATAAATTCTTGGAAACCAGCACAGGTAAACCCTTGATCCCCCTCGCCCTCCGCAATCGTTAATTTGTTCGCAAGTTCTATTATATCCTCTGCTTTTTCTGGTACGAAAATATACGGAAATGCCAGATCATTCTTTTCCGACCTTTTCAGATCGTTTAGATGCCTCTTGAACGCAAGCCGCGCATCTTCCCCAAATTCTTTTTTATTCTTTAGGTTTTTTTCTGCAAATCGTGATACCCGGTCTGTTACCTTTAATACCCTGCCCATGCATTATGCGTGTTTCATAAATTTATTTACAGGTTTTTCATCTTTTTCTTTTGGGATCACTAACCTGCACCTGCTTGAAATGGTAAGCCCCAATTCCCTTGCATTTTCATTGCAGGCTTTCATAAGCCTATTTTGAATTTTGGAAAGGTAATTATATTCTGTATATTTTTCTGCAAGCTGCTCCTTTTTTGGCACCATGCTTTTTCTATCTGCCGTAAAATGGATTTTCTGCAATTCTTTCGTGACTTTCACATACTCGCTCTCTGATTTGATATACCTTGCCAGTACATCACAATCCAGATTAGACATGATGTTTAATTCGATGAGCTGCCTTGCTATTTCATTAAATTTCTCCTTCTCTTTTTTTGTTAAAAAAGAGGGTGGCTTTACATTGTCTGCCGGCGCCGTAACCTCTGATTGCTTGCGCTCTGTGTATTCCTCGATCGTCAAGTGTTTCCGCCCTTTCGCGGCGATCAAGTCGATCGGTTCCCTTGGTCTTGCCATGCCTTATAGCCCCCTTCCTAAAAAATACCCATTTGGGGAGTTTTTGCGTAGATTAAGGGGGGCTGCGGTCTTAGCAGGAACGCCTCAAAACTTTTTTGCACCCCCTACCCCGCAAGCCTCCGTTTATACTCTTGTATGCACTCCCTTAGCGTCTGCTGCATCGATGCCTTCCTTGCAGCGTCCTTGTATACCTTGCTTATCATGCTGTGCGTTGCCTCTGATATACTGATAAGGTTATCTATGTCGCAACGCTTGGAATAATCCTCCATTAACTCTACAATGTGGTGCACGGTGTCAGCCGATACGATCCTGCCCTCCATGATATACAAATAAATATCTATGTTGGTATCCCTCGCCAATGCCCGTGCCCTTGCAGCTTTCCACTCTGCGCTATTGTAGAAGTCTTTCGCTATTTGGTTCCGGCAATGTGCATCATATTCTTTATGCCGCTGCCGGTTCTCTGCCGTCTTTCCCACTGTATGCTTCATACAATACTTAACCCCCTGTGGTACTAACCGATTGCAGCCGGTCCTGTTGCAATATTTCACCAATGTCATGTATCTTGCCTCCGCATATACAAATAGAGCGGCATGTTCCAAAATGGAAATTGCCGCGCTTTCATCTAGTTTTTGAAATTGTAAAGATTATAACATAGTTAAACGGACTTGTGAAGGGCGGCAAATCGGGCGTATTGCCAACCCTTATTCTTTTACACGGCATCAGAGCCAAACAAGAAAATTGCCATATCGCGTACAAGTGTGTTTTTGTAATTCCTCACAGTCTTCTCATTCAAATTACTATTATATCCCTGCTGCCTGCTCAAAATATCCGCTATTTCCTCAAAGGTATAAACTTCCTCTGTCTGCTTTCCGTTCTCGCTTATCTTCTTGCGTTGTAAATACCGCATCTGTATAACCTCATAGCCCTTTTTCCCCTTGATCTTTTTCAGTGCCTTTTCTATGCGCTCTACGTCGTTTTTGCTACGTTGGTATGATGCAATGCGATCCTCCAGTAATTGGTCTCCGTCTGGCTTTTCCGCTTTGCTTTTGGACCACCTAACCACGCTGCCGCTTTTCTTCTTGCCAATCATCCCTAAATATTCTTCCTCGTCTGCAACATGCTCTTTTAAAACTTCGAAACAATAGAGAATCTTTTCTGTATTTTTAAATGCCTCGTCTTTCATCACCTTTTGGCGCTCCAACCAGGAGATACTATTCATTTTCTTGAATACCTCGTCAATGGTTATTGCTATTGTTTCCTTTACTTCTTTTGATACCGCCATTAGCCTTCCTCCACTTCTCCTGTATGATACAACTCGTTTATTGCTGTCATAATCTCAGCAATTTCCTTTATTCCAATGCCTTTTACTCCCACAAGCACTCCTGCAATGTCAGAGGGTTTTATTTTAGGCTGTGCTGCCTTTTTTCCATCCCTGTACCCTTCGCTATAAAGGTTTTTAATAAAACCTTCCATTTGTTTACGGTTCATGCGCTTGAGATTTTTGTATTGTGCTCGTGTGATGCTTGCTTCCTTCCCCATCTCTACCTCCCGTTCTTTTTCTCATAACTCTTATACTTTTTTCTAGTTTCTCTGCACTCTCGAATACTTCCGACCTCCCTGTCCTGCTGCAATTCTTCATACATGCTTTTTACGACCGCTTCCAGCCCTGCTTTGTTCTGGCAACTGCTGCACAGATTTGTAAACTTGTTCCGGCAGCTCCAGCACCTTTCATTTAAGGAACATTGCCTGCATTCCTCCGGATCCTGGCATAAGGCAGCGTTGGAACTGCATTGCCATTTGCTTTCCATCTCAATTATCCGCCCCCTTCCCCTGCCAAAGATATTCCCTGGCAGGATTTTGTGTGCCTGTTTGTCCCTGTGGCCTATCTTGACCTTGGAAGTGGTGCCTAGTCCTGCTACACCCTAGCCTTTGCAGCCCCCTACCTTTATCCCCGTACACTCTTCAAAAATTCCTGGGTCAAAGTTTGGCAATGATTTAATTATATTTTTCTCGTGGTCTGGCAAAGCATCCCACCATGCCTGGCGCTTTCCTGACCCATCAATTACTTTGAGGCAGCCACCGGTTGTTTCATATTCTGGATGCCCTGCCATTTCTTCCCCTCCCATGTCTCCCACATGGATCCATTTAACAACCTTTTTGGGCATTAGGGACAGGATGCGCTGTGCATCACTGCACCTCCAATCCCGGTAACTCCAGCCAGAAGGCTTGTTAAACATGTGGATTTTTTGCTCTTCCGTCATAAAACAGCCTGTATTGAACGATGATTTGTTCCAGTCCCCGGTATTCCTGTTCCCGGTATTCCTGTCCCCGCTATTCCCGTTCCCGGTATTCCTGTTCCCGGTATTCCCGTTCCTGGTATTGTAGCTCCCGGTATTGTAGCTCCCGCTATTCCTGCTCCCGGTATTGTAGCTCCCGGTATTGTAGCTCCCAGTATTGCAGTTCCCGCTATTCCTGTCCCCGGCATTCCCGTTCCCGGTATTCCTGTTCCCGGTATTCCAGTTCCCAATATTCCAATTCCCCGTATTGCCCAAGCCGCTACAGTCTTTTCCCGTATTTGCGATGCGAAGGACTTCATCCCAAGGGATTTCGCGCACGATTTTGATCTTGTTTGTACAGCTCTTGGCATTGTTTCCGTCAGAAGAAAGCTCACCAATGGCAAGGATTTCCGCGACCTTGTTTTCTGGGTCAAACGCATAATAATTAAAACAATCTATTGCCGACAGGCAAAAATGGAACCCCTTGCTGCAGCATATGGGCGGTCCATCCATTTCATAAATTTTGCCAACTTCATATTGGAAACCCCTGCAAGTCCAGTCGCTGTTGAATACCTTGAATCCTTTTACTGCCTGTGTATTATTCCCCATCCTTGTTTCCCTCCTCTAGAATACTTGAAAGGACCGTCGTCTTTTCTATGTAGTGCCTGTTTTCTGTCCCTTTCTCTGCCTTCCTCACTTCCCCTAAAAGCTGCTCTAGACCCTTGAGCACCTTTTCATTCTGCTGCACCCAATGCAGCACAGGTTCTGCCATGGCTTTCGTGTCCTTTGCCTCCCTGCGCTCCTTGCGGACCCTTTTGAGCGCTTCCGCCATCCTTGCCATATCCTGCCCGCTGTCATTGTAAAGCTCCAGGCGGTGCAAAATGTCCTGGGTCTCCTTGTTTGCACCTTCCTCTTTTGAAGCTGCTATGTCATATCCTTGAGATGGTCAAGCTTTTTTGTAACACTTACAAGGAAAAGTTTTGACAAGATCATGCCTGCATTCTCTTTTCAAATGGTGTCATATATCCATTGGATGAATGCGGGCGGATATGATTATAGTAGA
>CATOOV010000089.1 GCA_951801955.1 uncultured Lachnospiraceae bacterium | reverse complement strand
CGAGACGATGGGGTTTGGGGAAATCTGCCATGACAATGAGGAATTGATCGACCTGTTATGTGACTATATGAAAAACGGGTGCCAGATGAAAGAGGAATACCAGAAACGTGCCGACGACTTCTTTTATTACAGCGACCATGAAAACTGCAGGCGGATTTATGATGTGATGATGGAATACCAGGAAAAAAATATTTTGTAAGGAACAAAGAAGGGAAAAGGAAAGACGTATCAAGTGTCAATATACAAAGATTCGTAAGGAAGGGAAACAATATGGCAAAAAAATATAATATTCTGCTGTTGACCAACAGGGATTCCGACAACGTTGGCGACCAGGTCATAGAGGCATGTGATATTGCGTTAATTCGGACGGTTATGAAAAACTTGAATATCAAGAAGTCCAATTATGAAATAAGCAGCCGTGCTGCGGCTATCATTACAAAAAAATATGTCAAGACCAAAAATACACAACTTTTAAAAACGGCAGATGATTTGATAAAAAAGACAGATGTGATAGTCTTTGGCGGCGCCCCTGTTTTTAATTACCTGTACCAAATTTTTTATGAGAGAACTGCAACTACATTGGAAATTGCCCAGAAATATCACAAACCGGTGATATTTTCTGCAATTGGCGTGGAGCGCTATGAGGAAACAAATGAAAAATGCCAGAGGTTAAAAAAGACCTTGAATTTTGACTGTGTCAAGCAGATTACCACCAGGGATGGGATTGAAGAACTGACAAAGTATAAAGAGCGCGAAGATCTTGTGATATCCAGGGTTTCTGACCCGGCTGTTTTTACAGCGCAAGTATTTCGGGAACATAATATTGCAGCAGGTAAAATAAAATCTCAAAAAAAGATCGGCATATTTGTGTTCCGGGCAAATGGATTTATTGACAACAAGATTGATTTCACAAAGGATGATGCAGCAAAACTATGGAAAGACCTTGTCGAAGAATTAGAAAGCAAAGGGTATGATTATACTTTATTGACCAGCGGGCACTTTGGAGATGAAGCATTTTTGGATTATTTGATTCGGGAACATGGGATTAAGGAGAGTAAATGTGTTTTTAATATGAACTCTGCGGATAAATTAATCAAACAAATCTCATCTTTTGATGCAATTATTTCCTGCCGCCTTCATCCAAGCATCATAGCATTTTCCTTGGACGTACCAGCGCTGGGGCTTATTTGGAATTCAAAAGTAAAACATTTTTATGAATGTATTGGTTACAAAGAAAGAGGCATAGAGGTTCAGGGAATCAATGCGAAGACAATCATTGACAATTTAGAGCAGGTTATGGTGCAGGGGGTTGCTAAGGATGAGGAATATTTAATGTCAGTGTATCGATCTTTGTTTTATGGAATCCAAAGATCTCTGAATATGACAGATAAAAATATACAACCCTATGATTATGATGTACTGATTCAGCATATTCCAGTATTTCCAGATACCTCTGTTAGAGAGAAAGAGGAAAAGCTAAAAAGGAAATTTAGAAGGGTTTATGAAACTCTTAATGTTCGTATGGATAAGAATAAAGTTCAGGAAGAGAAAATAAAAAATTTACGGGAAATTACAAGTCAATATACGATGTTTTATCACACAGGAGAAAAGGGAAAACAACTTACTTTTATCAAGAATGAGTCTGAAATAAACGGAACAATGAATACACTTCCAACAGGCGCATTGGAATGTAAACTGTCTGAACCTGTAAACAATGATGGTTCTAACGTTTTCTTGGATAATATATATCAGAATGGTTCAAAAGAATTTTGTGGCTGGAAAATCAGGTTTCGTATAGGGCAATTATGGTTTTGGTATTTAGAGGATGAATTATTTTGCAGAAAGGGGGAATGTGATGAGAAAATGGAGGAGAAAATGAAATTGTTCCATCCAGGGGATTCAATTCCGTATCTGCCATTTCCAGGAGTTGAATCTGTTGTGGTGGAAGCTCGTTGGCATTAAAGGGTTCTCTTAAGATACAAAAGGAAACGTGGGGGATTCTTTTTGTGCATGAATTTTGTTCCCATAAGGAACATGTTGTAGAATGATAAAGTACAAGAGAGAGGAAGGTAAATAAGTATGAGAAAATTAGCAACATTTTTAGGGCTTGCAGCAATGGTTTGCCTGACTGCGTTTGGTCAGCCAAAAGAGGTGAATGCCGCTGCCCCGACTTATTCTGTGAAAGGTCAGACAATCACCTTGAAGGCATCAAACAATGCTGATATTTCAGAGGCATTGGATGATGCTTTGGAAGAGGCAAGGGACAAGGCGTCAGATGCAAAAAAAATGACGGTTGTAGTTCCTAAAGGGACGTATAAAATTAGCGATGTATTACATATATTTAGTAATACAACACTGGATTTAAGCCAGGGGGTAACATTAAACTTCAGCGGAAATGAATCCCATACCATGTTGATGTCCGGGATCAACGGCAGATATAAGGGAAAGAGTGATTATAATGAAAGCAGTTTATGCAAAGGTTATAACGGTTTTAAAAATATTACCATCAAAGGCGGAACCTGGAACAGTAAGAAATCAAATAAAAACACCATTATCCGTCTGTTCCATGCAAAGAATGTAAGTTTGGAGAATGTGGTAATCTCTGGCGGGGGCTGTGCCCATCAGATGGAAGTGGCAGCAATTGACGGGTTTTATGTAAAGAATTGTACCTTTAAAGACTTTGGAAATATGACCAAGAAAACCTCTGAGAAAGAGGAAGCATTACAGTTGGATATTGCCTGCTCAAAAGATGTGTTCCAGGGAGTATATCAAGATGGAACCATAATGAAAAATGTGGAAATTACCGGATGTACCTTTAGCAATGTTCCCCGTGGGGTTGGCTCCCATACCTTGCTGAATGGAGCTTATTTTACAAACATTAAAATTAACAAAAACAAGTTTACAAACATAGCAGAGGAAGCGATTATCGGCGTAAATTATGCAGATTGCGAGATTAAAAACAATACCATCAAAAATTGCGGCGGCGGTATCTTGTTCCAGTATTTTAAAGCTACGCCTGGTTCTATTTTTACTACCATTTTTGATGGAAAGCAGAATTATAAAAAACAGATCCGCTATGATGCGAATACCGTAATCAGCGGCAATACCATAACCACCAAATATAATAAGAAATGTGATGAGGTCCAGGGGATTAAAGTATATGGGCTGAATGTAACTTCTTCTTTGAAAGGAAGAGACGGCAAGACCATTCCAAAAGGAAATTATTATGTCAGCAATGTAACCATTACAAACAACAACATTACAACCGCAGGATATGGGATTCATATGATGGATACCAAAAAATGCAAGGTAAACAATAATACGATTGTTGGAGATCGTGTTTCCTCCAGTGACCCGAACCGGGCAAAATATGATGGTATCTTTGTAGAAAAATTTGCAAAGAATACAACTGTGACAGCAAATAAAATTAACAATATGACACGAAACGGAATCTTTGTACAGGAAACAGCATACGTATCAAACCTGGCGAACAATAAGATTTCAAATTGCAAACGGTCTGGAATCAATTTCTACATGAAGAGCGGTACAACAAACGACGTCACAAAAAATAGCATCAAGAACTGCAGTGACAATGGGATTCTGGTCAGCACAAAATGTAATGTGAAAAATATTCAGGGAAATACCATCTCCCTGAAGAAAGCAGCAGGCGGAATTACCGTATTTAAAGACAGTATTGTTGGGAAAATTAAGGATAATACCATCACAAATACCTCTTCGAATGGTGCGCTGATTGAAAGCGGAATTAAATTAACTACAAAGGCTACAACTGGTGAAATATCAAATAACAAGATTATCGCTTCCGGTAAGCAGAATGTGGCAAATGTTGGTATCTTGGTATACAGCAATTCAAAAGTGAAAGGCTCCATGCTCAACAACAGTATTGGCAAGGTAACTGCAAATGGCGTTTCTATTTCTACCAACGCGACGGTTACTGGAAGTATCAGTTCCAACAAGATTGCAAGTGCAAAAAATAATGGAATCCTGCTTTACAACAAAGCAAAAGTGAATAAAGATATTACAAAAAATACGATTACAAAGGTTACAAATGGAAACGGAATTTCTGTAAGGCAGAAAAGCGCTGTAAAAGGTTCCATTTCCAAAAATTCAATTAAAAAAGTATCAGGAACCAAAGTCCAAGTAGACAAGACAAGTAGTGTTGGGAGTTTAAAGTAAATGAAAAATAAACAATCCAGTGGAACACAAAGTTCAAAAAAATATTGTATTTTGCTTTTGACAAACCGAGATTCAGACAATGTAGGGGACCAGGTCATAGAGGCATGTGATATTGCTTTACTGAAAACGGCGATGAAAAACCTCAGTCTAGCAGAAACAGAGTATGAGATTATCAGCCGTGCCGCGTCTATTGTGTCTAAAAAATATGTAAAAACACAGGATAAGGCGCTTTTACAAACGCTGGAGCGGCTGGTGAAAAGGGCTGATATGATTGTTTTTGGCGGAGCACCCTTATTTAACTATCAATATCAAATATTTTATGAAAGAACTGCCGTTACACTGGAAATGGCTCAGAAATATCAAAAACCTGTGATCTTTTCAGCAATTGGCATAGAAGAGTATGATGAGAATAACAGCAAGTGCCAAAGGTTGAAAAAGACCTTGAATTTTGATTGTGTCAAGCAGATTACCACACGTGACGGTATCGAAGAACTGAAGAAATATAAGGCAAATGATACGATGGTGACTGAGCTGGTATCCGATCCGGCTGTTTTTACAGCAAACGTTTTTCGGAAATTCATTGTCAACAAGAAAAAAGAAAAAAAGATGGTTGGAATATTTGTTCTTCGGGATAATGGTTTTGTAGATTCTAAAATTAACTTTACCAAAGAAAATGCTGCAAAACTATGGAAGGATTTAATCCGAGAATTTGAACAAAAAGGTTATGACTACACGTTATTGACAAGCGGGCACTTTAGGGATGAGGCCTTTTTGGATTATATGATTCGGGAGCACGGCATAAGGGAACAAAAGTGTGTGTTCAATATGAATGCCCCAGAAAAGCTGATAAAGAAAATTTCATCATTTGACGCAGTGGTTTCCTGCCGCCTCCATCCAAGTATTATTTCCTTTTCCTTAGATGTGCCATCGGTAGGGCTGGTCTGGAACCCGAAGGTCAGCCGTTTCTATGAATGTATCGGTTATCCTGAGAGAAGAATCCATGTGGATGGAGTACAGGCAAAGGATATTGTAGCAAAGGTGGAAGAATCCATCGCACAGGGTATAAAAAAAGAGGAAGATTATCTGATTACAGTATATCAATATTTATTATCAGGAATCCAAGGGGCGCTTGGCTTGGATAAAGAGATACAACCTTATAGTTATGAGAAACTGGTGCAGGCCATTCCCGCTTATCCAGGAACAAACAAAAAGGAGCAGGAAAAAAAATTAAAAAGAAAATTCCGAAGAATTTATAGTGTATTGAATGAACCAGCTACTGAGAAACCTCATCATTTTATGGATTGGTTTCGGTTAAAACGGTAACCGGAAGGGTAGCGGAAAGGTAATTTGTGTTATCCTAAAACGGGCAGCTCCCAGAGAAAAAGGATTCTCTGGGAGCTGTCCTTAGTTTCAAGACATACTGCTGGAACTCTTTGCGTAATACTCGGATTAGATTTTGCTGGCATCGCACAAATTCCAAGTGCCTTCCTATCAAAGCCAAAGATCGTTATTTTACAGTCACTTCTTTTGCCTTGCTATATTTTTGATAAACAGTAATACCATTTACTTTTTTACATGCGCAGACGCGAACAAAATATTTTGTCTTGCCCTTTAACCCTTTGATGGTTTTGGTATTTCCAGAAGGGACTGTAAGATTTTTTGCATTAGAAAAATCTTTTTTTGTGGCATATTCAATGACATAACCTGTATGACCAGAAATTTTCTTCCATTTTAACGTAATTTGTTTTTTATTTCCAGATTTTAAGGAAGAAACTACTGTCTGTGACTCGTTGTTTGTTGCCTTGACGCCTTTATCTTGATTTCCCCGGATCATATAGACATTGAATTCATTTTTGGTTAATTTATTATATCCAATCAATCCTTTGGTTCCGGGATTCATGCAGACTCCCCATTTTCCATTGGAGAGCGTGTTATTCTTTATGGACATAGTTCCGCCGGAAACCTGTATCACGGTATTTGCTTTCTTGGAAGTAAGCGTATTATCCTGCACAGAGACTTTATGGGACTTGTCCGTATTGAGATACACAGGCCAGGAGGAACAGCCACTGACAAGATTGTCTTTAATGGAAAGGTTGTTTTTCGTGCTGCAGACATTGATCCCTTCCTTAGAGGCTTTGCTGATTTTATTGCCGCTGATTTCATTCTTGACTGTGGAATTGCTTAACACATAAATCGCTTTGCCATTTGCGGACATAATGATATTTCCATTAATGCTGCCGGTGCTGCATTTGTTGTTTAAGAACAATGCGCTCATTTTACAGTTTGAAATCTTGTTTTCCGCAATTGTCCCTGTAACTTTTGCACCGTTGTACAGGTAAATCCCATAATTGGCATTATCTGTTATGGTATTTTTTACAATCTTCTTTACTTTTGAATTTTTTTCTACACTGATTCCCCGGTCTTTTCCCTTGGTAATGGTATTTTTTCGAATGGAATCTGTCACTTCTGAGTTGTTTAAAATATAAATTCCTTTTTCCTTGGGCTGGGAAATGGTATTTTCTGCAATCATAGCCGCTTTGCTCTTCTTATTCAGGAAAATTCCTGCAGACTTGCTATTACGAATGGTATTTTTCTGGATATTACCTGATACCACAGAGCTGTCATACAGATAGATCCCATAACTTCCGCTGGAAGCAATCTTGTTATTTACAATATTTTTTGCGCTGCTTTTTCCCTGCAGGCAAATTCCATAGCGGGGCGCCTTGTTTACTGTGTTTCCTTCCACAGTGATTTTCTTACTTGCGAACTCAAGGAAAATACCATCGTATTCTTTTTTACCAGTACATATAATCTTGTTATTCAGGATTTTAGAACTTTTTACATCAAAGAACTGAATCCCATGCCCGCTGCTGGTGATGGTATTTTTTTCTACGGTTACGCCGCTGACATAGTAGTCGTTTTTGGGTATGAGATCTTTGGAACCAAATCCAATTGCGCGGGTATCTTTTTCCAATTTTTCACCGTATACCTTAATTGCAACCGATTTGTCTGCCGCTTTTGAAGGCACGACAGTAATCGTATTGTTCTTGATGGTTGTTTTTGCATCGTGTTCTACTGGATAATCTACTTTTTGTTTGCCGTCATAGATAGATTTGTATACAGACTGTACATTGGGCTTAAAGTATTGGAACAAAATCCCGGCGCCTGAATTTTTTATCACATTGCCGCTGACCACACAATCAGAATAATTCAAACAGACAATGCATTCTTCTGCCACATTGTCAAAGGTATTGTCTGTAATTGTAATATTTCGGAAATAAACGCCGACAATCATACTGTGGCTGCCAAGCCCTCTCGGTACATTCTTAAA
Source organism: uncultured Lachnospiraceae bacterium (assembly GCA_951801955.1). Lineage (GTDB taxonomy): Bacteria > Bacillota > Clostridia > Lachnospirales > Lachnospiraceae > Petralouisia. The sequence goes on along the minus strand of CATOOV010000089.1, from coordinate 3,228 downwards.
ATTACATCCTGTGATGGTGACATTTTTTAGAGGCGTACCATCCAGCACGGTACCTCCAAAAATATATTCCCCACATGGAATATCAAGCTGCAGCGCCTCCTGTTTCTCGTCTGTGCCATTGCCGGGCATGTCCTTAAAGGTACAGTCTTTTACCACAAAGCCGTCAATTGCCGCTACTTCCATCTGATGGGCACAGCCGCCTCCAGTAATAACGCAGCCCTCGAATCTGACATTTTTACTGTGCGCCATTCGAATCAAAGAGGAAGAGTTTTTGTTGTTGCCTTTCCAGGTTCCTCCAAGTACTGTGATATTGTGGCAGGTTCCATAGCCTTTCATCTTTTTCTTATCCGTGTTGATCTTGCTGTCCCCAAGCATCAGCATATTTCCTTTTGACATCACGCATTCCAAGGTAACGCCTGCGGATAAATCTAGGGTAACATTCCCATACACATGAAGAATTTCATCCAGTTTATAACTTCCTTTTGGGACTATGACAGTATAAATATTTTTGCTGCTGCCAAGTTCCGTTGCCTCTTTTAGTGCACTGCTTAATGCATGTCCAATGTTTGCCCCATTCTTTACCTTTACCGTGATTTTATTCCCGCTGACTGTATAGAGTCCATTGCTTTGGGTTTTTGGCATTTGTTCTGTATCATTGATAATCGCAGATTCATTGGCGCTTTCTTTTACATTCTCTTCCAATTTTTTCAGTTTATGATCAACTTTTGTGGGATCTTCTGCCTGTACTGCTGCATCTTGTACGGATTCACCGGAAGAGTCAATTTTTTCGCGTTTTGTTTCTGTGTTGGATTCTGAGATTTCCTCTTCCGAAGATTCTTGCATAGATTCAGAATTATTTGTCTTCGCAGAATCTTTCCCTTCTGCTGATTCCCTGGAATCTCCCATGTCCGCCTGATACCCCAAATTTTCCCCTTCTGCTGGTCTCTCAGTGTTTGCCAGAACTGCTGGTTTGTCTGGTTCTGTAATATGCCATGTATTGCTTTCTGACGTTACTCCAGATGATAATGAAATATCATTGTCTGTGGATTCCTGTTCAATTCCGGCGGCATTTACGTTCCATGCGGGCTGCTGCCCCAGCAGCAGTGTACATGCCATTGCCGCTGCAATTCCTCTTTTTAAATTCTTCATATGAATCTCTCCTTTTTTGTATATTATGTGATACCCCAAGTCCCCAACTATGGCGCTTTGAGCGTATTATTTCAAGTATAAATTCATAGGTTACTCTGGTTTTATCATTTTCCAAATCCGGCGTACAGCTTTTTTTACAATACTTTCTGTTTGATTCCCCTTGTCAATGGAGTTTTCATCTGGTAAATCTTCTTCTCCATCGGCAGTTATTTTTTTCCAGACAGCTTCGGCAACCATTTTAGAGATATGGTTGACCGGAATATATGGAATGGTATCTCCATCTTTTAGCAAATACAATGCTCCATTTTTCTTGCGTTTATACTTCTTTTTTTCTATAATCGTGCCATTTTTTAAATACCAGAACCAACGGTTATCAATGCGAAAACGAATATGCCAGCCACGGAACAAATAGTTTTCCAAATAAAATCCATTTGAAGGAACTTTATAACTGCCATCATTAACGATGGGTTCATTCAAACTATATTCAATACTTCCTGATGCCAAAGTCGCTACGTTTCCTTTTGCCTCATCAAAGTCCCAGGTAAATGGCATATGTTTTAATTTACTATTAAAAGAGATTGGGTACTGAATCCTCCTTTTATAAATGGAATAATCTTTTTCTTTTTTTGTCCTTTTATTTTCTCGTATTGCTGAGAGAATAAATTCCGAAGACTCTGCTCTTTTCTGTTTCAGGATAACCTCAACTTTTTCATAGTCGATGGGTGGGAGCGGTGATTTTATAATATCTTTATTTTCGGGAAGCATGCGTTTTTTTAATCCGAATGTCTCCATCACATTTGATACTTTATCTCCATAACGAAAGCCCACATAAAAATCTTTTTGGAACAAGATACAGAAACAACTGGCATGAAAAGAGTTTGTAAAAACACATTCCGCATATTTAAAGTATCCAAGCCATTCTTCTACCCCTACGTCATAACGATATACATGTTCGATATCCTTGTATTTGTTTAACCGTCCACCTTTTTCTGGCATATCAGAAAGTTCAACAATCTTGAGATTGTGTTTTTTTGCATATTCAACAGCATATTTAATCGTGTCGGTTGCCTTTTCCATCACATAATAAAGAAGCAGATAATTTTCTTCTTGGGGCTTTTCTATGATATTGTCATAGAACTCTTTTTCATGAAGCAATACAGGATCTAACACAACCATAGCGCTTAATTCAGAATTTTTCTCAATATAATCTTTTAAGCTTGCTTCCCGCACGGAAATGGCATCAAAATCCTGAAGATAATGGAAAAATAAATCTTCTTCTTCTTTATTTTCAGCATAATAGACCCCTCGGCTGGCAGCATACGATAGTTTTACCTTATTTTCCATTACAGTGCTACCTAAAAAGAAACCTCTGTCAAAACCACAGTTGGGTTGATTTTTCCAGATAACATCTGTGACACAAATATAACAGTCACATTTTGGATCCATTATTTCTAATAAATCAGAATCATAACAAATATCTGTTTTTATATAATTTTGGTCAATAAAGTTCTGGAATTTGTCGTATCTGATTTCTCTTTCATGATACAACGGTTCACATGCATTTGCTTTTTCTTGAAAATGATTTATTTTTCTCTCTAAGTTTTGGCGTTCTTCACTGGTAAGGGATTGTTTTTGTTTTTTCGCACAGATATCTAATTTATGTTTATAATAATCATATGGGTGTCTTAAATTAAAATTATCGTAATAATTTGGCTTATAATCAACAACCACGCTTTTTACCCCATTTTTCAGCAAAAACTGCTGAAAAGCATAGGTATGAAGCGGGCACGCAAAATTCAGCCCTTTGGAATACATATTAATGGATATGAGACCTATTTTCATTCTGTGTTCCTCCTTTTTGATTTTAGCAAACGATACAGTTACAAAATATTTTTTTCCTGGTATTCCATCATTACATCATAAATCCGCCTGCAGTTTTCATGGTCGCTGTAATAAAAGAAGTCGTCGGCACGTTTCTGGTATTCTTCTTTCATCTGGCACCCGTTTTTCATATAGTCACATAACAGGTCGATCAATTCCTCATTGTCATGGCAGATTTCCCCAAACCCCATCGTCTCA
>CATOOV010000088.1 GCA_951801955.1 uncultured Lachnospiraceae bacterium | reverse complement strand
AGACATGATTATTATGGATAACATCTGATGAAGGAAGAACCCCTTCTTCTGTTATCTGATTTATAGAAAGAAACATATTAACCAAGTAGTCTTTATTGACTACACCATTATTATACTAGGAGGGATTGTTATGCCATTTTATGGATTTTATTTTGACCCAACTTATATTTTAGTGATTATCGGCGCAGTGATCTGCCTTGCGGCATCGGCAAGGGTGAAACTGACTTTTCGCAAATACAATCGGGTACGCAGTATGTCAGGGTTGACAGGGGCGCAGGCTGCAGAACGTATTTTGCGTTCCGCTGGAATTATGGATGTGCGCATAGAGCATATTTCAGGGGATTTGACGGACCACTATGATCCCAGGCATAAAGTGCTGCGGCTTTCCGACAGTACCTATAGCTCTACTTCTGTGGCGGCGGTAGGTGTAGCGGCACATGAGTGCGGGCACGCAATTCAGCATCAAAAGGATTATGCCCCGCTGTCCATTCGCAGCGCCATTGTCCCAGCGGCAAATTTTGGTTCCGCAGCGGCATGGCCATTGATTATTGTTGGAATGTTTTTTACAAGCAATACAGGGACTCTTTTGATCAATATTGGAATTCTTTGTTTTTCCCTTGCCGTGTTATTCCAGCTTGTGACGCTTCCTGTAGAATTTAACGCGTCAAGGCGTGCTGTCCGAATTTTAGGCGATACGGGCATACTTGGGACAGAAGAGTTGAAAGGCACAAAGAAGGTGTTGGGAGCTGCAGCACTGACCTATGTGGCGGGGGCGGCAGCTGCAATTTTACAACTGCTGCGTCTGCTGTTCTTGTTTGGAGGAAGGGATGACTGATATCAATTTGCGGGAACTTGCTCTGGACGTACTGCTTGCGGTGACAAGAGATCAGGAATACAGCCATATTGTAATTCGCAACACCTTGGATAAATATCAATACTTGGCAAAGCAGGAGCGCAGTTTTTTAAAACGGCTGTGTGAGGGGACTTTGGAACATATGATATGGATTGATTATGTGATTGAGCAGTTTTCCAAGGTGAAAGCCAACAAAATGAAACCGGTGATCCGCTGTATTTTACGTATGGGCGTATACGAATTAAAGTATATGGACGCCATTCCTGCCTCTGCCACCTGCAACGAGGCAGTGAAGCTGGCACAGAAAAAGGGATTTCACAACCTCAAGGGGTTTGTCAATGGCGTGCTTCGCAATATCAGCCGGAACTTAGGCAGGATTCGTTTCCCAGATAAAAAACAGGAACCCCTGAAATATTTGTCCGTGACATATTCCATGCCGGAATGGATTTTAAAGGTTTGGCAGAAAGAGTATTCCATGGAGCAGGTGGAGGGCATTTTGGAGGCATTCCTTACCAAAGCCCCTACTGCTGTCCGTGTAAATCCCCTGCGGACGACCACAGAAGACCTGAAACGGGAGTTGGAAGCGGAACAAATTCAGGTTGTGGAACATGACACCTTGTCTGGAGTGCTGTATCTGGACCATTATGATTCCTTGGCAAGAATTCCGGCATTTGCGGAAGGAAAGTTCTATGTGCAGGATGTAAGCTCGATGCAGGTGGCGCTCTGGGCAGATCCAAAACCTGGAGATTATGTGCTGGATGTATGTGCGGCTCCGGGCGGAAAAAGTATTCACATGGCAGAGCTGATGCATACAAAGGCGGGGCAGTGCCAAGTATCTGACAAGACGGTGAAAGGAATGGTGGAAGCAAGGGATCTGACAGAATATAAGGTATCGCTGATTCAGGAAAATATAGAACGCTGCGGGCTTTCCAATATCCGTGCAGTTCAGGCAGACGCCAGGCTGCTGGATGAAACACGGATAAAAAAAGCAGATATTGTCATTGCAGATTTACCTTGTTCTGGATTAGGGGTACTGGGCAAGAAAGCTGATATCAAATATAAGGTGACGCCAGAAACATGTCAGCAATTATGCGCATTGCAGAGAGAGATTTTACATACCATACAGCAGTATGTAAAGCCAGGGGGAATTATGATCTATAGTACTTGTACCATACATCCTGCGGAAAATAAGGGGAATGTCAGTTGGTTTTTACAGGAACATTCGGGGTTCCAGTTAGAAAGACAACAGCAAATCTTTCCTCTAAAGGGAAAAAATGACGGTTTTTTCTTGGCTAAGCTGCGAAAGGAATAGTGCCAAACAGGCAATTATATGAAAATGAAAGATATAAAATCATGGAATCTAAAGGAGTTGGGAGAGTTTTTGCTCTCTTTGGGAGAGAAGCCTTTTCGGGCAAAGCAGATCTATCATTGGCTGCATAGAAAGCATGTGAGAACCTTTGACGAGATGACGGATATCTCCAACAAGTTAAAGGAAAAACTGAAGGAAACCTGTGAGCTTACAGCATTGCAGCAGATTCAGGTACAGTGTTCCAGGCAAGACGGCACCAGAAAATACTTGTTTGCCCTGTCAGATGGAAATATGGTGGAGAGTGTGCTGATGCGTTACAAACACGGCAACAGTGTGTGTATTTCTTCCCAAGTAGGCTGCCGTATGGGGTGTCGGTTTTGTGCTTCCACACTGGATGGGCTGGTGCGCAGCCTGGCTCCAGGAGAAATGCTGGATCAGGTTTATAGAATTCAGGAAGAGATCGGGGAACGGGTGTCCCATGTTGTAGTGATGGGGACAGGAGAGCCGTTGGACAATTATGACAATTTTTTAAAGTTTGTGAATCTTTTGTCAGATGAACATGGTTTGCATATCAGCCAGAGGAACATCACGGTTTCTACTTGTGGAATCGTGCCCAAGATACGCAGGCTTGCAGAAGAAAAATTACAGATCACTTTGGCGCTTTCTCTGCATGCATCTTCACAGGAAAAGCGCCTGCAGCTCATGCCGGTGGCAAAAAAATATGGCATTCAAGAAGTGATAGAGGCATGTAGCTATTATTTTGCAAAGACAGGACGGCGGATTACTTTTGAATACAGCCTGGTGGGCGGGGTCAATGACAAATCGGAAGATGCGGCATTGCTTGCAGGCTTAATTCGAGGTCTGAACTGCCATGTAAACCTGATTCCAGTAAATCCAATTAAAGAGCGGGATTATGTGCAGTCCCATCCGCAGGAAGTCCTGAATTTTAAAAATCAACTTGAAAAATATGGGATAAATGTTACTATAAGAAGGGAAATGGGCAGAGATATTGATGGTGCCTGTGGACAGTTGCGGAAACGATTTATAGAAAGGTAGGCGAGAACCATGAAGGCTTTTTCCAGAACGGATACGGGGAGAAGACGAGAAATGAATCAAGATTATGTGTATACCTCCGAAGCGCCGATTGGGAATCTGCCGAATCTGTGCATTTTAGCAGATGGTATGGGCGGTCACAATGCGGGGGATTATGCCTCACGGTATACCGTGGAAACAATTATAAAATCGGTGCAGGACAGTCAAAACACTTCGCCAATTGTTGTTTTGAAAAAAGCGATACAAGAGGCGAATCATGCCGTATTAGACAAGGCAGGGATGGATATAGACTTGGAAGGCATGGGAACTACCGTTGTGGTAGCTACCCAGATTGACTGTGAACTTTTAGTGGCAAATGTAGGGGACAGCCGCCTGTATATCGCATCTGACCATTTGAGGCAGATCACCAAAGACCACTCTTATGTACAAGAAATGGTGCGCAGAGGAAAGATGAAGCCGGAGGTGGCAAGAATACATCCTGACAGAAATATTATTACCCGCGCTGTTGGAGGCGGACCGAATATAGAGATTGATTTTTTTGAGGTAGAATTGAGGGAGAAAGACCAGGTTTTGATGTGCTCTGACGGTTTGACAGACATGTTGGAGGATGGAGAAATTTTTGATATTATAGATAGCTGCAAAAATACCATGGATGCCGTTGAGGAACTCATTCGGGCAGCCAATGAATATGGCGGTAATGATAATATTACAGTAATCTTGACCGATCCATTTTCAAGTGAGGTGAAAAAATGTTAAAAGAGGGAATCTATATTGCAGATAGATATGAGATTGTAGGCAAAGTCGGAACGGGAGGCATGGCGGATGTCTTTAAGGCAAAAGACCATACCTTGGGGCGTTTTGTGGGGATTAAGGTGCTCAAACAGGAATTTTCTGAGGATGTGAATTTTGTGACAAAATTCCGCACAGAGGCACAGTCTGCAGCCGGGTTGGAACATCCTAATATTGTCAATATTTACGATGTTGGAAGCGAGAATTCTATTCACTATATTGTAATGGAGTATGTGGAAGGGATTACTTTAAAAACCTATATTGAAAAGAAAGGGCAGCTTTCATTTAAAGAAGCTGTCAGCATAGCCATCCAGGTAGGGCGGGGAATTGAGGCGGCGCATAATAAGCACATTATCCACCGTGATATCAAACCCCAGAATATTATTATTTCTACAGAAGGCAAAGTAAAAGTGACAGATTTCGGAATTGCGCGTGCGGCAAGCACCAATACCATCAATTCTGATGTGATGGGATCTGTTCATTATGCTTCCCCAGAACAGGCACGCAATGGCTTTGTCGATGGAAAAAGTGATATCTATTCCTTGGGAATTGTGATGTATGAGATGGTGACTGGCAGGGTGCCTTTTGACGGGGAATCTACAGTGGCAATTGCAATACAGCATTTACAGGAAGAAATGGTAGTTCCAAGCGCCTATGCGCCCAACCTGCCGATCAGCTTAGAAAAGATTATCTTGAAATGTACCCAGAAGAGCCCAGACCGCAGATATGATACCATCAGCGACCTTTTGATGGATTTAAAGAAGGCATTGATCAGCCCTGATGAGGATTTTGTTGTGATGGTGCCAATCGGACAGCAGGAAAAGACCAGGGTTATGAAACGGGAAGAGGTAGAAACCATTAAGAAGCAGACCCGCAATATCTATTATGGAGAAGCCGCTGAAGGTGAAAAAGATGTGGAAGATGAGGAAGAGGACGACGAGGAAGAGGATGATGGTTTTTTAAATCCGAAAATGGAAAAAGCGGTGACAATTATGGGAATTGTCGCAGCGGTGATCATTGTTATTATTATTTTATATATTGGAGGAAGTTTTTTTGGGCTCTTCCGGTTTGGCGGAGGAAGCAACAAGGAAGACCAGGAGCCTAAATTACCAATTGAAGAAGAAAATCAACCGGAACCATCTCAACCAGGTGCATCCGAACCTGTCGACGAGGGTCAGGATGAGGAAGAAAAAGTCATGATGATTGAACTCAAAGGAAAAACTTTTGAGGAAGCAATGAACGAAGTGAACGCGATGCATCTTGGCATTGTAAAAGGCGGGGAAGAATCTTCAGATGTATATCCAGAAGGGCAGATTGTTTCCCAGAGTGTCGAGCAAGGGGTTATGGTGGAGAAAAATACCACAATCAGCGTAACCATCAGCAGCGGTACAGGAGAATTTGACGTACCAAGTGTGGAAGGGCTTGACCAGGATGCGGCAAGAACCAGGTTGGAAGAATATGGGCTGTTTGCATCATTTGATTTTGATTATAGCGATACGGTACCTAACGGAAATGCAATTACGCAAAGCCCTGGAGCGGGGGAAAAGGCAAAAAAGGGTGATACCATACTGGTAATCATAAGCAGGGGACCGCAGATTGAGTATACAGATATGCCTTATGTGGTTGATATGTCAGAGGCAGATGCAAAAGCAGAATTGGATGCACGCGGAATTACTGTCAGCAGTACTTCATCAGATTACAGTGATACTGTACCAGCAGGTCATGTGATAAGTCAGAGTATTGCGGCAGACAAACGTGTGGAAGTGGGAACGACTGTGACGCTGGTCATTAGTTTGGGACAGAAAAGTACCTACTATTCCCTGAATGATTATACGATAGAGCAGATTGATTCGATCCCTGAATATGCAACAAAGATTCAGGCAAAAATTACCTTGTATAAAGCAGAAGATGACTCTGTGATTAACACATGGAAAGCCACTTCTTTTCCCTATTCGATCAACCAGGGAGGAATCGAGAATTCTTCCTCGGGATATTTTAAAATTGAGTGGACTTGGACTTATTTGGATGATGATGGTGCAGAAATGAGTGATAGTGATAAGTCACAGATTGGTAATGTTGCGTTTACCCCAAGTTAAGGAAGTAAGTGTTCATGCAGGGAAAGATCATAAAAGGGATTGCCGGGTTCTACTATGTACATGTAGCTGGAACGGGAATCTTTGAATGTAAGGCAAAGGGAAAATTCAGAAAAGAAAAAATAAAGCCGCTGGTGGGAGACAATGTGGAAATGGAAGTGCTGGATCCAGAGGAGAAGACTGGAAATATAACAGCGATTCTTACAAGAAAAAATGCATTGATTCGTCCAGCAGTGGCAAATATTGATCAGGCGCTGGTGATTTTTTCAGTGGATAAGCCGAGACCTAATTTTAATTTACTGGACCGTTTTTTGATTATGATGGAGTATCAGGACATTGACACCATAATTTGTTTTAACAAGCAGGATTTGGTTCGTTCAGAGGAACTTGGAAGGCTGCAGGAAATCTATAAAACCTGCGGCTATCAGATTTTATTTGCAAGTGCAGCAGAAAAAGAAGGTCTTGAGGAAATTCAAAAGGTACTAGTGCATAAGACGACAACGGTTGCCGGTCCTTCGGGCGTAGGGAAATCTTCGTTGATTAACCTTCTCTCGCCGGAAGCGCAGATGGAGACAGGAGGGCTAAGTGAAAAAATAGCTAGGGGAAAGCATACGACCCGCCATTCACAATTATTGTATATTGAGGAAGACACTTATATTATGGACACACCGGGATTTAGTTCCATGTATCTTATGGGGGTTGAAAAAGAGGAACTAAAAAGTTATTTCCGGGAATTTGGAACATATGAGCCATTTTGCCGATTTCAGGGATGCAGCCACATCCATGAGCCAGATTGTGGGGTTAAGAAGGCAATAGCAGAAGGCAGGATTAGTTCCATACGCTATGAAGATTATGTAATGCTGTATGAGGAATTAAAAAGCGGCAGAAAATACTAAATTATAAAAGGAGAAGGATTATGAACTATTTATCACCGTCTATTTTAGCCTCAGACATATCCTGTCTGGGACAAGAAATCAAGTGTATTGATGAGGCAGGCGCACATTATGTCCATATTGACATTATGGATGGGCATTTTGTGCCTACCATTTCCTTTGGCGCCCCGTTGATCAAGTCGATCCGTAAACTTACGGATCGCGTGTTTGATGTTCACTTGATGGTAAAGGAACCAGCGCGTCTGGTAAGGGAAATGGTAGAGTGTGGGGCAGATATTATCACAGTCCACGCAGAGAGCTGTGTTCACTTGGACCGTACTATTGATAAGATCAAACAGAGGGGGGCGCGTGCGTCGGTTGCTTTGAATCCGGCGACAGATTTAAGCTGCCTGGAGTATATCCTGCCTAAGTTGGACATGGTCCTGTTGATGACTGTAAATCCAGGTTATGGAGGGCAGAAATACATACCATATTCTACAGAAAAAATTAGAAATCTCCGCCGTATGATTGAAGGACGGGGATTGGACATTGATATTGAGGTGGATGGCGGAATCAATTTGTACAATGTACAGGAAGTCCTGGATGCAGGAGCCAATGTGATTGTGGCAGGTTCTGCGGTATTTCGCGGGGATAAGACAGCGAATGTAGAGGAATTTTTGAAAGTGATGAAATAGAAAGAGAGAAAAGGCAGTGGAATCATTGATTGTCAGCGGCGGAAATTTAGAAATAGAATTTGCGCGTTCTTATATTGAGCAGCATCCCTGTGGCTTTACCATTGCAGTGGATTCTGGTATGGAATTTTTTTATCAGCAGAAGGTAATACCTGATTATATTGTGGGAGACTTTGATTCTGTGGAACCTGGGATTTTGCATTATTTTCAGAATATAAAACAGAAACAACCTGTGATCCTTCAATTTCAGCCAGAAAAAGATGAGACAGATACAGAGCTTGCCATTCGCACGGCAATCGGCAAGGGCAGTGACAAGATTCATTTGCTGGGCGCTACGGGAAGCCGTATGGACCATATGCTGGGAAATCTTCATCTGCTGGGCGCGGCAATGAAACAGGGCGTGGAATGCCGTATGGTGGACAGATATAACTGTATCCGTATGATTGATAAGGGTATCATACTCAGACAGAAAGAACAGTATGGTAATTATGTGTCCCTGTTCCCCTTTACTCCACAAGTAAAAGGACTGACATTGGCTGGTTTTAAGTACCCATTGGAAAATTATACCCTAGAATGTTACCACTCCCTTGGCGTCAGCAACGAAATTATTGCACAAGAAGCACAGATTTTGTTTCAGGACGGCGTGTTGGTTGTGGTGGAATCTAGGGATTAAGAGATGCGGGAGTGAGTGGAAAATGTCACTGTATGACCGCACTTGGAGCAGCAAAGTGTCTAAGGTTCCAACTTTGCTTGGGGCAACGCTAAGCGGGCATCCATTGGATGTCCAGCGTCCCTCAAGATTGAGGGACGGGGAGTTGAAGCGGGCTTGCCGCCAGATCGGGTCCTTCTGCTGGCATGGTGCAAGCCAAAAGGCTCTAATCAATATCAAGCTTGATTTCGCCTTTTCGTTCTGAGGGCTGGATTAACACAGTGACTGGCTGGTTTCCAGACCATTCAAAAGCATAAGATTCACCGGAATGCTGCCCGATCAGGTTTTTCCAGGACAGGTCTGTCTTAACTTGCGGGTCTCCATATCCGTGTTCGCTCATCCAGCAGATGACGGCATCTGGATCTACAGATAGGGTGTTGTGGTTCTGGGTATTTGATATTACAATCGGGTTTCCATCTGACAAAACAGCGACATACGCATTGTTTCCATTTCCGGTAAGCGCGGTGGTGGCAAGCCCTTTTTGGGACATAATACCCACCCCGATAAACCTCACATCATATTTACAGTCTTGGGTAAAGGCTAAAATATTTTCGGATTCTACCGAAATGATTTCCCCCATTGCAAGTTTATATACAATGATATGCTGCCCATAATTGGCGTAATAGGTAGTAGATCTGCCTGACATGGTGACTTTCATCAATGGAAAATTTTCGCCTGTGGCACGGCGGATCAGGGAACCTAACGCTGCTTGGGCAAAGTTGCCTTGAGGTCCCAGTAAGATTTTTTCAAATTTATAATTTTTGCCACCTGAGCTTTCTCCTGCAATAAAAGATCCTGCCTTGGTGAACAGAACATCGTTTCCGGTGGATGTGACCTTTAAAGTTAATTCGTTTACTGTCTCAAATGTAAGCATGTATTCCTCCTGTTTTTATACTGTCTGCACGCCGTATAAGTGGCATAACCCCTCTAAATCTTTTGCAACTCCGTTTCCAATGGCGGTGCATTTCCATGCCCCTTGATGGAGATAAATTTCACCAATCATCATGGAAATGACATTGGGATAATAATCCGTCATCTGGAAGCTTACAAGTTCTTGTTGGGTATCTGCATTGAGAATGCGAATATAGGCGTCTTTCACCATACTGAAATTTAATTTGTGTGTAAACGCCTCGTTTATCGTAAGTACAAAGATAATCTTCGCAGCAGCCGGGTTGAGCCGTTGTAAGTCGACGGAAATATATTCCCTGTCCGTATGGTCGGAAAGGGAAAAATGGACACTTTTGTCAGGGCTGTCCACCTGCCCGTAAAATACAAACCAATCGTCCCCCAGTACTTTTCCGTTGGGACCAAGGATAAAAGCAGATACATCAAGATCACATTGGGGATTGGTAACATTCCATCCCAGGCATATGTGTATCCTCCTGGCTTGACCGGAAGGATCCAGCGGGACTTTCTGCCCTTTTTTGATTTTTTTGCGTAAAGCTGGTACTGCAAGCTGCCGAATCGGAATTGGCGCTTGTGCAGGAGCCGGATTTGAAGGCAGGTGCGCAGAAGCTCGGTTTGCAGCAGTGTGTGAGGGGGGATGTGCAGGAGTCGAGGGTCTCTGGGTTTGCGCAAAAGATTGATTTGTCTGTTGGGAGATGTTGATATTTTTTATAGAATTGCGGTCGAAAGGCAGGGATGACCGCATGGGGATATCTATCATTTGCAACCTCCTTTGTGGTGATAGGTACGCTTATAATTTCTCTTAATTTGGGAAGCTGCGGGGTTTTGCTTTAAGATTCCCTTGAACAAAAGTGCGCATATTTATGTTCTCATATAGGAAATTCCTCCAAATTTCCTATATGAGAACAAGTAAGCGGGAGCCACTTCCCATTTCATATTCTAACAGAAATAGTACATAATTTCTATAGAAATATTTGTAGGTCAATTATTCAAATAATGCGAAACGATGTTCTTTTGTTGTATAAGGTCATTGAAAAGATAGATGCGATTGTATATGCTAAAGATATAGAAAGATATGTCTTTGTATGGGGAACCATTCAGGGGAGGCGAAATTCAGAGGGCATTCGAATAAAAATAATGGCATTTCTCCTAAACCACACACATTCAGGAGTGGGAAAATTCAGGGGGTATCCGAATACCAAAAGTATGTGTAGAAAGGATGCCAAAGGTATTGTTGGAGTAAACATCGGCTATATGCCAAAGGTATTTTTTTGATGGCGTGATATTACTCCGGCGGTTAAATATCGACGTTTTTATTCGCCAGAGTAATAAGATAGTGGTTTTAAGGAGGCAAAAATGGCTCTTCAGAATAAATTAGGTATCATTGATTCAGCAGAACTTGCTAGAACAGAAGAGAAAATAAGTAAAGCAAAAGCGGTTGCGTTGTATGAAAATAATATTGTTGCGTTAAATATGCCTCAGTCAACTTATGATGAAATTATTGAAAAAATGGCTACCGCAATCCCACTGGCTTTAGACGGTGGGTTAAGGTAGCCAAACGTGGTGGTTTGTGTTATACTTGCGTTATGGGAACATGGAAATCTAAAAACAGACACAAGTATTTATT
>CATOOV010000087.1 GCA_951801955.1 uncultured Lachnospiraceae bacterium | reverse complement strand
AGACTGCCAAAGTACATGCAAAAAGCATTGGAATGTGGTTCGACGGCTGCCTGAACGCTATTTTATGAGCTAAAGTATTGATTTTTCAAGGAGCAAGTCCCATTTTTGATGTGGGAAGTTTGAGTTATATATCTTTTATTCCAATCATGTTTAGAAAAAGGGGCTGTACATTTGTAATTATTCGTGATAGAATATTTTTATGCTAATTAGAATAATGACAGTAAAATTGGAATGGGAGATATGCAATGAGTAATAAAACAGAAACAAATATAACACTGGAGCGCATCAAAGAGTTGAAGGGAAACGATTCTCAAGAGGTTTTCGCTCAAAAAATACATACTACTCAGAGCAATATCAGTAAAATGCTGAAGGGAATGACACCACCATCTGCCGCTACATTGACAGAACTGGCAAAAACGTATCACGTTTCGGTTGACTGGCTGTTGGGGCTGTCAGATGAAAAGGGAACTGAGCCGAAGGTTCAATCCCATAAGTTGACAGCGGAAACCATAACATATGCTGATGCAATGGCGGTATTGGAGGTTCTTTATCAAAAGGGTTCTATAGATGTTGGCTATGATTACAATGGTTATAATAGCGAACCAGACCCAGGTATGATTTTGGTGAAAGATGAAGTACTTGCATATTTTTTGGACAATCGTTTCAGATATAGCGGCGGAAGCCAGAACATTTATGATATTTGGTTGAAACAGGCGATGGCAATTTATGATAAATTCTTGCTGTTGCAATGGACAGATTTTGTAAAGACCATTTATGAACAAAATGTGCCAAACCCGCTATCAGATGAAGCCATCGCATCATTAATTGATGATATTGCAAATGACCGATTGGAGACTGTGCAGACACAGTCGGATGGATTTATGAATATTCCAGATGATCTACCGTTTCAATAAATAGGTTGGGTCAACATTAAAGGAGTTTATATAAATGAATTTAGCAGGTATGAGTGAACAAGAAAAAAGAGAACACTTTGAAAAATTAGGTCAGGATTTTTATAAAAAACAAAAAAGTTCAATGTGCATGTTTTGTGACTGCAAACATAGAGCAATTGGATCACATTCTATTTCAAAAAAATATTATCTTAAAAATATTGCTGATAATGGTGAAGTGGGTGCATTTGTTCCCAAAAGAGATAAAGATAGTAAAGAGTTGATTTGGGAGAGGGTAGGGATAAATAGGGCATCTGTTTTTATGGGATATTGTAAAGAACATGATAATATTTTTAATAGCATTGATGTCAATGGAATAATTACTATAAGGGATTTATTGCTACAGTGTTATAGAAGTATCTGTTTTTGGTTCAAAAATACGGAGTTGGCCGCCAGAATTTTGGGTGAAATACAAGATGATACTGATGATACGATGAGAAGTATAATAAAACAAGTGATACCATCTTTTAACTATGACGAGTTTAGGTTTGGAGAAGATTATCATAAAAATAAACGTAATGATGTAAGTTTTTTGAAAGAACTTAAAACTTTTTTTGAAAACATAATAAAAGATGATGACAACATTTTGCTAGATAAAAGAATAATTAATTCGTTTTATATTTTTGAGGATATTGAAATAATGTATCTTCGGGTAGAAGAAAAAATTCCAGTTGTCGTGAATTCAATGAATACTGTACATCAGGGGAATGTTTTTCATATTGTATTGCCCAATGAAAATTACACAGATTTGATTGTTATAAATGCTACACATA
The DNA here is from genome assembly GCA_951801955.1 of uncultured Lachnospiraceae bacterium. Taxonomy (GTDB): domain Bacteria; phylum Bacillota; class Clostridia; order Lachnospirales; family Lachnospiraceae; genus Petralouisia. The sequence goes on along the minus strand of CATOOV010000087.1, from coordinate 9,189 downwards.
ATAAGATAAAATTTGAAGAGGCATGGGAAGCAAGAACACAAAATATGTTAAATATTATTTCACTTATTGAGTCATGGATGATTGGAGAGGAAACATGGTATGCTGATCCAAATGTGATTGAAAAACTATCTGATCAGAGGATATCAGTGATTCGAGAGGATATTAGGTATTCGCAATGTGAAAGACAATTATGGCAACCATATGATGTTTCGATTTTTGATGACTTAAGAAAGAAATATTTAGATATATATAATAAACTGCACATTCTTCCATATGATCGAGAAAAAGAAGAATATAAGCGTTTTGAAATACCAAAACGAAATGATAGAAATCAGCGAGAAAAGAATATGAATGACGCAATAGTAAGGCAACAAATGAATAATACATATAGAAAAAAGTGATAGGTATTTTTAGAAAGGAATATTGAGTTACTCTGTGTTTATGTTTGTCAAAACAATAAACCGAGAGCGATAACCTTGGAATCCAGAGGTGTCTTAGTTTTCGGTGGATAAAATTGCGGAAAGACTACAAAACTCGTAAACACGGCACTTTCAGCACTACATAGGTTCCAAAGTTACATTATTTCCGTGTACTTTTAGGGGCATTTTTACATTAGCGAGAGCGCAAACTTTTGTTCTGATGTTGTTTTGCCTGCGAGTATATACTCGTAGACAAAAGTCGGTTATTATCACGGAAACTCGGATACTAACAGGCAAAACTCTGTACTATCACGCAAAGAGGATAGAAGGTGTCTTGTTGTCCGTGGGGACATCAAACAGTCGAATCAGCTTTTTAATGGAAATGGCGTATGCTGTGGGTGTGATTAGCAATGAGGAATTTGCAATATTCCAAAATGCCGGATATATCACGGATTCTGGGAATAATATTGAAACAACAAATATTATAAGCGAGTGAGATGAGATATGGATATGGAAAGCTATAAAGTCCTAATGATAGACGATGATGAAATGATAGCCACGGCTACTTCCGAATATTTCAATATGTTCGGCGTAAAGACTTCCTATGTAACAAGCTATGCTGACGCGGTAGCTTTTCTTGAAAAACACGATGTTTCATTGCTCCTGCTCGATATCAATCTCGGCGAGACATCAGGCTTCGATCTTTGCAGGCAGATACGGGAAAACTATGACCTGCCAATATTTTTCATCAGTGCCCGGACAAGCGACGATGATGTGCTGATCGCCCTGAACATAGGCGGCGATGATTATATCAAAAAGCCCTATACGCTAAACGTCCTGCTTGCCAAGGTGAAAGCTGCCGTTTCAAGATACGACAGGACACGGGATAATACGCACGCTGTCAGGAATTTTCAGCAGAATGAGGACGGTCTTGTGAAACTGACAGGTGAAGTGTACCTCAACACAAATACGCACAAGATCATTGCAGACGGCGGGGAGATTACCCTCAAAGCACTCGAATACAGGCTGCTGTATTATCTTTACACAAACAGGGGCAAGGTCGTATCAAAGGAAGATCTGCTCAGAGATGTGTGGGAGGATGCATATCTCAACGAGGGTACGATCGCTGTACATATCCGGCATCTGCGTGAAAAGATCGAAGCCGATCCCAAAGAACCGCAGCTCATAAAAACCGTATGGGGTGTGGGCTACTTGATGGAAGAGACAGTGCCATGAAAAGATATTGTATGTTTATAGTACTTCTTGTCCTGCTGCTCGCTGCCGGGCTGTTTGCTGTTGTGAAGTTCACCGGCACAGATGATTTTTCACAAAATAATGATGACGTGCTTCTGCTCAATGAGATTGCGCACAAGATGGTTCTGGACGATATGCCGCCTGAAAACACGGAGCGGGAATATGTGATACTTGATATCAACGGAAATGTTATTTACGATAACCGTTCCAACTGTTCGGAAGTGATAACCGTTGAGACGGCAATGCAGAAACTCTATCCCTACACTTATATCATAGAAAATAATCAGATAACAGGCAGCGTCGTACTTACAAACAGCAGGAAGCAGTTCGAGCGTCTGCGCACAGATATCATCGCTGTCTACTGTGTATGCGGTTTTCTCCTGATCGGTGCGGCGGCGGCTTTCGGGGCATATATCCGCAAAACGATCCTGCTCCCATTTGCCAGGATGAAAGATTTTGCCTCTTATGTGGCGGCAGGCGACCTTGACCGGCCGCTTGAAATGGATAAGGGCAATCTGTTCGGCGCTTTTTCGGAGAGCTTTGATATCATGCGGGAGGAGCTGAAAGCGTCCAGGGCAAGGGAGCTTGAGCTTATTGCGTCGCTTTCTCACGACCTGAAAACGCCTGTGACAGGTATTAAACTCACATCTGAGCTGATGGCGGAGGTATTCTCTCAAAATAAGGGGCAGGAAATAACCGTCACGGAAGATATGATCATAAAGATGAATAACATCTATAAAAAGGCGGATGAGATAGCGCTTCTTGTAGGCGACCTGTTTGCTTCCACCTTGGAGGACTTAGGTGCATTCAAAATAAAATGTTCGGACGAAAATTCCGCTGTTATCGCAGAGCTTGTGTCCGAATACGATGACAGAGGGCTTGTGCGTATATCCGAAATACCGCAGGTCATTGTGAATATGGACAAGCTGCGTTTATCGCAGGTTATTGGCAATATCCTATTTAATTCTTACAAATACGCAGATACGCCCATAGACATTTCTTTCCGCCTTGATGAGAGCTTTCTTGAAGTGTCAATCAGTGACAGCGGCCCGGGCGTTCCCGAAGATGAGATCGGGCTTATCACCAACAAATTTTACCGCGGAAAGGAACATGGCGACAAGGAAGGCAGCGGTTTAGGTCTGTATATCGCAAGGATACTCATGGATAAAATGGGCGGAGAGCTGTCTGTCAGGAGTGAAAACGGGCTGTGCGTAACACTGCTTATTCCGCTCAGTTAGCTACTCAGTTAAGAAAAAGACAAGAATTTAACAAGATTCTGACAAGGAAATCAGGAACGGGATCATATATAATACTATCAGAAACATAATAAGAAAGGTAGTGTTATATATGATCCCTATTTTACGTACAGAAAAGTTGTGCAAGTCTTTTTCAAACGGTGTCGTACAGCAGCATGTTATCAAGAACCTCGATTTGGAGATTATGGAGGGCGATTTTACGGTCATCATGGGCGCTTCGGGTTCGGGCAAATCCACCCTGCTCTACGCGCTTTCGGGAATGGATAAGCCCACTTTGGGAAAGGTATTTTTCGGTGACACCGAGATTCAGGACTATACGAACGATCAGCTTGCGGTGTTTCGGAGAAAAAACTGTGGATTTGTTTTTCAGAGCATCTATCTGCTTGAAAATCAGAACGTCCTTGACAATGTGCTGACGGGTGCATTTGCCGTGCAGAAAAACTCCCCCGCGCTGATCAAAAGGGTAAAGGAGCTGCTCGCAAAAGTCGGGCTTGATGAAAAGATGCAGAAGAAATATCCAAACCAGCTTTCCGGCGGCGAGGCGCAGCGCGTCGGAATTGTGCGCGCTGTGATAAACGAGCCGAAAATTCTTTTCGCGGACGAGCCTACCGGTTCGCTCAACTCCGCATCGGGCAGGGACGTTCTTGACATCTTCACAGGGATACACGAGAACGGTCAGAGCATCGTCATGGTAACGCACGATATCAAGACCGCACTGCGTGGAACACGAGTCATCTATCTGCGTGACGGCAAAGTTGTAGGCGAACACAGAATGGTGAAATACGGCGAGGATGACATGAAAGAACGCCGTGAAAAACTGACAGCATTTCTTGATGAAATGGGGTGGTGACTTATGAAGATATGCAGATTATCCTTATTTAATTTGAAGCGAAACAAGCGTGAGGCGGCAGCCATTGTCTTTCTCACCCTTGTTACGTCATTTCTCATGGCGACCTTTGCTGTCAGCATTACACAGATCGGCAGCGCATTTGACCGCGCATTTGAGGAGACAGGCTCTGCTGATTTCATATTGTTATTCCAGGCTGACAAGTATCGCGATATATACCATGATATTCTGGAAGAAGAATATCAAGTAACCGATGTCCGGGAAAGCAGTGTACTTTACGGTGCTGGCGCATCGGCACGATCAAAGAAGGGTGAAAGTATCGCCTATAATGTGATCTTTGCGGACGAAAACACAGAGCGAAAGATGGAACATTTCCAGAAACTAAATGCCCTCCCCGATGATGAGATCGAAAAGCTGTCTCACCCTGTATGGCTGCCCCAGTATTTTGAGATCACAGCCGGCTATGCCCCGGGGGAAACACTTACTTTTATCTCAGGCGGCAGGGATTACCCTTTCACCATAGCCGGGTTTTACAACACGGGTTTATATAATTCCAACAGTATGTTAAAATGTATCATTTCAGAGGATGATATGGTGCTGTTGTCCGCTGTCTATGAGGACTATCGCATGATCGCATTTGACACGGAAAGGGAATTCTCCTATGAGGAATACTATGAAAAATGCGCCGCAAAGTCAAATGAGAATGTTTTAAGTGCAGTAATACCACTTGATAAAGATGCGGAGAAAATGGTAGAAACCACTTATCTTATTGTTTTTCTGTATATGAGCGTATTTCTTTCCATTGTCACCATGATATCCGCACTCTTCCTTATCCTTCACAAGATCTCAAAGGATATGGAGGAACAGATGGTGCAGATCGGCGTGCTGGAAGCATTGGGGTATACAAGCCGTGAGCTTTCCCTTTCCTACATCTGCGAATATATCCTTACAGGGGGCGTCGGCGCAGTCACTGGCGGCATAACAGCGGCAGCCTTTTCCCCGGTCATGGATACACTCACAAGGGGTATGATGAACCGTGACGTGCATACGGATGTGAATATTCTCCGCATTCTTATCGTGGCAATATCGATCATAGCGCTCGTCACGCTCTTTGCGCTGTCAAGGGCGGCAAGGGTGAAAAAGCTCCCTCCCGTCGTGGCATTTCGCAAGGGCATAAAGACTCATCATTTCGGGAAAAATATACTTCCGCTTGAAAAAATGAAACACAGCATCAATATCCGACTTGCCTTCAAGGGAATAGGAAACGATCTTCGCTCGAATATCGGTACGGGTATCTGTATAATCGCCGCAGGAGTTGCCATCATGTTCAGCATGTACCTCTTTGACTTCTTCAAGAGCGGCTATAACGGACTGATAGGCGTTTTGGGAATGGAAACTCCCGACATAAACATCATTATGATGAACGGAGTGAACGGGGAAAAATTCTGCGAGGAAATCCGTAAGTTCCCCGAAGTGGAAAAGGTTCTTCTGACGCGCGCAATGGGGGATTATGTGGAAGTAAAAGGCTGCAACCAGAGTGCGGCTGTCTTTTCCTACGCCGATTATTCTCTCACGGATAATATCCGCCTGAAAGCGGGACGTTTCCCCGAGTACGACAACGAGATCATGATCTCCGCAAGGAGAGAGGAGACAGAAAACCGGCACATAGGCGACAGTATCATCATCAAGGGCGATGTCTGTGAAAAAAGCTATATTATAACAGGTATTGTAACCGCTATGAACAACAACGGCATAAGCGTCTACATGACCGAGGACGGTTACCGGCGCATTCGCCCAAACGACCGCCCGAACGCAGTGGAGATCACGCTCAAAAATGAGGAGGAGCGCCTTGCCTTTACAGATAAGCTCACCGCTCTGTACGGTGCGAGCGCAAAGGACACGGCGTATGCACAGTCTGCGCAGGGAAGTCTTGAGGAACGTATCAGAGCGAAAGCGGACGAGAAAATGGCGGTGCTGATCTCTCAATACGATGTTACCGACGTTGACTATGCTATCAGAATAGGGGATACCGTCATCAGCGGAAACAGCAGCCGTTTCGTGATAAAGGAAATATCCTCCATGAAGGATTTTTTGAAATCTCAAATGGAATCCATAGCTGCGGTTACAAAGACATTCTCGTTTGGTGCCGTGATATTCATTGCCGTTGTGGTGGCTGTGATATTGGGCATCATAGCCGTATCCACCGTAAAAAGACAGCGCAGGGAATTTGGTATCATGAAAAGTATGGGCTATACGTCAAGGGATCTTATGCTACAGCTTACCCTGCGCATTCTCCCAGTAACAATTATTTCCTCCTGCATCGCTGCGGTGTTGTCGGTATGGGTACAGCGTGCCTTTTGGATGGCAGCGTTCGGCGTACAGATTCCCGAAAGCCTGCCGCTGATAATCGGTACGGCAGCAGCACTTGTATTATTCTGCCTGATCGTCGCCTACATCAGTGCAGGCAGTATCAGAAAAATATCCGTGACTGAACTTATGACGGAATGAAAGTGGGGTTAAATCATGATAAAGAAAAAAATAATTGCAACAATATCCGCCCTGTGTATGGCAGTAACTGTATACGCATCTGTTGGAAATGCGGTGCATGCTGAATCCGTACAATCAGAACTAACAGGCGAAACAACTGCTTCGCAGGAACGGATATATTGCATCGCGTCTGTAAGCAAGATGTATTCCACATTGGCGATCATGCAGCTTGTTGACGAGGGAAAGGTCGAACTTGACGCTCCTGTCACAAAGTATCTCCCCGATTTCAAGATGAATGATGAGCGGTACAAGGACATCACCGTGCGTATGCTTATGAATCACACATCGGGTATCCCTTTGGGGCTGCCGATAAACAATTATCTTTATGATGATGTTGACAGCTTCGCTCATGACAATACACTTGATATCGTGTCGGGACTGCGTTTCAAAGCCGCCCCCGGGGAATATGCCAGCTATAATAATATGGGCTTTAGTCTTATGGAGCATATTGTGGAAAACGTCAGCGGTATGAGCTTTACAGATTATGTAAGAAATAACATCGCCTCAAAGATCGGCGCAGATCATACGGGAACGGCATGGAGCCTGTATGCGGGCGATTTAGGCGATGCACAGGTCTCTCTTTACCGCGGCTTTCTGCCAATCGAATATCCCTATCAAATGACGGCAGGTTCGGGCGGCATCTATGCCACCGCTTCTGACGTGGCAAATTTCGGCAGCGCTTTTTTTACGGGAAATGATATTCTTCTTTCCGATGAGGCAAAAACACAGATGTCCACCCGCTGGAATGATGACGCAACATACGAGAGCTACGGTCTGGGCTGGGACTTTGTGGAACAAGTCAAATACGAAAAGGAAAACATAAAGGTCATGGGCAAGGGCGGAGACGTGCCATACATGAACTCGAGCCTCCTTGTCGCTCCCGATGAACAGATCAGCATAGCGGTACTGACCGCCGGAAATGGCAGCAGCCAATATGCAGGACTTATGGCGTCTGCTCTGATGGACGTGGCGCTTGCAGAACAAGGAAAGGCGGTAAGTGATCTGACTCCTCCAGAGCCGGAAATAACGGACATTATCCCCGATCATTATCAAAAATATGAGGGCCTGTACTGCAGCGGCACATTCGGAATCGCCGAAATATGCAGGATTACATTTGACGATACCACGATGTACAAGGAGGAATTGGGCACTGACAACACATTGCCCGAAAGATTTAAGATTACCGAAAGCGGAAGTTTTGTCAGGGTAAATGACAGTGGCAGGATGACTGCAGACAGGGAGATCGTTTATTTCGAGGAAAAGGATGGCAAAATATTCATCAGAACGGAGTTGTTCGCCGTATACCCAGGACTTGGAAATAAGTCAGACAGTATGTATACAGGGGGAAAAATGGAAGAAAATCCCGTCTCCCCCAGTGTGCAGCAAAGCTGGGACGAGCTTTCACAGACAGTATTCGTCACATATAACGAAAAATGGACCTCCCAGAACTATGAAACGCCATTTTACTGGATTGTGACAGATCAGGCATTCCCCGGTTATATTCTGGCAAAAAACAGCAGGGGCGTCACAAAAGCGGAAAAAATAACCGATGAACATCATGCCCTTTTCTTTACTTCCATACCGAGCACTGCAAACAGAGATTTGTTTGACATAGAGCTCACCGAGCAAACCTATGCGGACGGAATATCGGCAGTTTCCTTTGAGCTGAGCGATGGGACGCGCTGTCGCAGCGTGGACAGCCTCCCAGTGTTTACCGCTGATATTTCCGAAATTCCCCTTCACAGCAGTGAAGCCGCATGGTATCGTATCGGGGAAGATATGAGCGGAAAGAGTATCGCTGTCGAACGACCTGACAACTCAGCCGTATTCGTTTACAACAAGTTCCGTGAGCTGCTGTACAGCACCCACGTCAGGGACGCAGTGAACACCATTGACCTTCCCCCGGACGGCTATATCGCTTTTGTAGGTGAAACCGGCAACAGTGTGAAAATATTCAAGTAATGGCAGTTTTGTTATTTTATGGTGGTTCAGTTATAACAAACACTACTTTACAACTTTTAGACAAAAATGCCGTATGAGGCACTTTGGTGCATAATAAATTTGTGAACCAAAATATACGAAAGAAGTGATCTCATACGACAACTAGGCTTGTCTTTAAACTGGTTTCAGCAGGCATGGAATTACAACCGGTCTTCCTTTGCATAGATGATACCATGGTTTCAAACATTCGGAAAGAAATTTGAGGATGTGTCAAAGAATACAAATTGATGTTTCAGTTAGATGATAGCGATATGCTCCGATTGTGGATTTGGATGCAAATAAAACGGATTTAATCGAAAATGTAATAGACTATTTTAGGAAAGATTATAGAGCTGAGATTGTTAAAACAAAATATGAGTTTGGAACCGTCAGGGACAGACTGGTTCCCTTGTTACATATTAGTGCGGGGAGATAGCAGCAGATGTATTGGGGGAAGGGAGGTGGTATTATCCGGAAAATGAAATGCCCGGAGAGGCGGTGCAAAAAACGGGCCTGTGACATTGGGGAGACGGGTTCCGGCTGGATTATCGTGTCGCTGAAATGCCCTAACTGCGGCAGGGTAATAAAGGTGTACTGGAAACCGAAAGGGAAAAGATAAATATACATAGCGGGAAAGAATGGCAGGAAGGTATCCTGCTATTTTTACTTTTATAGATTAAAGCGTTTCTTTTATGGACATACTAAGGTTATCAGTGGTAATTTATGGAAATTCCCATTGTGCGGCTTGGCAGACCTGCCATGCCGGATAACTGAATATGTACCGAGCGAGTGGGACCGCATTGTGTCGAGTCACGAATGGCCGGAGTAAAGCTAGTGAATTATTTTAGATTTCTTACAAAGAGCTTTCTCAGGGCCATTTTTTGCC
>CATOOV010000086.1 GCA_951801955.1 uncultured Lachnospiraceae bacterium | reverse complement strand
AGACATGATTATTATGGATAACATCTGATGAAGGAAGAACCCCTTCTTCTGTTATCTGATTTATAGAAAGAAACATATTAACCAAGTAGTCTTTATTGACTACACCATTATTATACTAGGAGGGATTCCTTTGGCGGAATATCAGGTCAGTCAAATTTATGAAAGGCTGAAAGAAAGTGATTTATACATTCTTACGGAATTTTTTAAGATGCTTGGGAACCCTACCCGTATTCGTATCCTGCTTCTTTTAATGGAGCAGGATGCGAATGTCAGTGATCTGGCAGAGCAGCTTGGAATGACTCAGTCTGCGGTATCACACCAGTTGAATTTGTTGAAATCAAATAAACTGGTAAGACGGCGCAGGGACGGAAAAATGATATTTTATGCTTTAGTGGACGAAGATGTGCAGATGATTATTGAAAAAGGGACAGAGCATATTTGCGGGCGGTGAAAATAAGGTTACGATAAAATGACAATGGATGAATTAAAACCAAAACAGAGTGCCTATATCTGTTCTGTAGGCGGAGCAGGCGCACTCAGGCATCATTTACTGGATATGGGGCTTACACCGAAAACAGAGGTTACGCTTCAAAAGATTGCACCGATGGGTGATCCGGTGCAGATTGAGTTGAGAGGTTATGAATTGACTTTACGGCTTGATGAAGCACAAAAAATCAAAGTGGAAAAGGTTCATATCAAAACGGAAAAAACGCATGGCACACAAAGGGTAGCAGCAATAGAGCATCCGGGAGTCGGTGAACTTGGCAGGGCAAAAAGCTACCATGTCCATGATGCGGCAAATGAGATACCTGAAGGAGCAAAGATTACTTTTGCGCTTGGGAAATCAGAATTGCGGGAAAACTACGCTATTTAACCAGCTTACAGGAGTGAATCAGCATGTAGGAAACTTTCCCAGAGTGACGGTTGACCGTAAAGACGGTACAATCCGTAAACATTCAGAGACCGTTGTTACGGATTTACCGGGGATTTACTCCCTCTCCCCTTATTCCAATGAAGAAATTGTAACAAGAGATTTTCTGATGGATACGCACCCGGACGGAATCATCAATATTGTTGACGCTACCAATATGGAGAGGAACCTTTACCTTACCATGCAGCTATGGAGCTTGGGATTCCGATGGTGCTGGCACTCAACATGATGGATGAAGTCCAGGCAAACGAATCTTCTATACGGGTTAATGAACTGGAAGATATTCTTGGTATTCCGGTAGTTCCGATTTCTGCGGCAAAAAATGAAGGAATTGAAGAATTGATTGATCATGCAATCCATGTGGCAAGACATAGGGAAAGTCCCGGCAGGGTTGATTTTTGTCCAGCAAGCAGTGATGAACATGATTCCGTAGGCGCAGTACATCGGTGTATTCATGCGGCAGTACATATATTGGATCCAGAGGCAAAGAAAAAGGGAATGCCAGTGCGCTTTGCTGTTACAAAGATGGTAGAAAATGACCGCTTAATGAAAGAGAAACTTTCCATGCTTTATACACCATGTGTTGTGGAGGTAGCGACAGTGAAGCGGGAAATGGGCGGAGTAAAGGCTGCTGCTGGAACGGTTGTAGTTCAGTGCTTGATTGCATGGATAGTTGCGTTTATCGTACATGGAATGGGGATTGTTTTGGGGATTGCATTAGAAATACCATGTAGAAAAGGAAACAAAAAAATTGTGATTTATATTAGCCGAAAAGAGCATGTGGCAGGCATCTTGTGATAAACCAGTTATTTCTGACGGGGAGGAAAGATTTCTGGCTCGTCTATTTACATGAATCTGAACCTGCCTGATGGACTGGTATATCAAAATTTGTTTGAGTTACTGCAAAACAAGAACTATTTTGTAGTAACAACAAATCAGGATACGTTGTTTAGCAGACGTTTTCCGGAAAATAAGGTCAGTACGATTCAGGGTGATTTTCGCTATTTGCACTGTGTACGTCCATGCCATGATGAGTTGTTTGAAAGCAAAGAACTGATAGAAGAAATGTATGCGAATATTAGGGATTGGCGGATTCCTACTGAGTTAATTCCTCATTGTCCGAAATGTGGGAGAGAATTGGAACCCTGGGTGCGAGGGTTTACTTTTTTGGAAGGGAAAAAATACAAGGAAGAATATGAGAAGTGGAATCGTTTCTTACTGGAAAATAAAGATAAAAAAATACTTTTTTTAGAACTTGGCGTTGGTCGTATGACACCAATGTTTATTTGTGAACCTTTTTAGAATATGACTTATTCGTGGTCGAAAGCCTTTTATATTGCTATCAATCCAAAAGATGCTTTATTACCAAAGGTACTAAAAGAAAAGGGAATTACAATAAAGGAAGATATTGCAGATGTTTTGGAGTATGCAGTGGAGAAGAAACGGGAACTGACTGGAAAGGTGGAGTCTGGATCATGAATATATATCAGGAGATACGAAAAATTGTAAATGAAGCAGACGGCGTGTTAATTGGCGCAAGCAATGGATTATCTATTGCAGAAGGCTATAATCTGTTTGCGGATGATTCTTGGTTTCAGAAAAATATGGGAGATTTCAGAAGCCGATACGGAATCCACTGTATTATACAAGGTATGGCATTCCCTTATCTTTCCCAAGAAAAAAATAGGTATATTTCAGCTGGATTATTAAAAAGAAATGTATGCAGAATGAGCCTTCACAAATTATAAAAAATATGTATGAACTTGTGAGGGAAAAAGATTATTTTGTAGTAACTACAACTGGAGAAGATCATTTTATCCCGGCAGGCTTTCTCTCAGAACGGGTTTTTGAGATGGAAGAAGAGATTCAAAGTAAGTCTATTGGTGTAGATGAAGATATTGCGATTGCATTGGATAAAATTTTGAAGGTGAGATAAATATGAGGCAGGGTATACTTGTCTTTATAGGTCAGTCTGCTTTATGTAGATTGACCTTTTTGCATTTATAGACCATTCTTAATTTCACGATTACAAAGGATAAAGGTGTATATTTGAATATTTGCACATTAAGGAGATAGGACTACTTTATTTGCAGTTTTTAGATTAAGGTAATGTAATGGAAAGAATAGTGGTTGTATTGTTTTCTGATGGGGAAGAAGATGTGTACCAGAAAATTTTATAGATTATGAATGATAGTAAAGGGTTTGAATGGTGCGACATAGTATAGGAAACAAAAAATATTCAGATAGACAAGTTGATAATAGATCCATGTAAAAGAAGTGTTACTGTTGAAAATAGAGAAGTTATTCTAACAAACCGGGAATTTGAAATTTTGTATTTGTTAGCAAGAAATCCGGGAAGAGTATTCAGCAAAGAACAAATCTACGACATTGTCTGGCAGGAACCATATTCCGGCGATTACAACATTTTCATGAGCCATACCCACCACATAAGGGAATAGATAGAGGACAATCCGGGCAAGCCGCTTTACATACAGACTGTATGGGGCATTGGCTATCGCTTCAACAAAAATTTAAGCAGCAGTCTGTGACAGGAAAACAGATTGCCGCTTATTTTTTGTCCTGTACGCCTAAGAGGTATTCGCAGGATACATGGAAGAACTCTGCCAGAGCCACCACTTCATAATCCGGGACGAACCTTGTCCCCTTTTCAATCCGTAAAACGGTCAGGTCGCTAAACTCATATCCGGCAAGCTGGAGTTGCTCGGCAAGGGCTTTCTGCGACAGCTTCCTTTCCGTCCGCAGTTCTATAACCCTTTGACCGATTAGGTTTTTGGAGTTGTTTTCCTTATTCCAATAGATTTTAATATCCTACCACCAACTTTCTAAAGATGAAGTTCTTTGCTACGAAAATACAGCTCGTAGCCAAAAATTGAACCTTGACAACAAATGTTTTCAACAATCATGAAAGCATCACTATAAAGCAGTCATTAAGCTGGCTACTGTCAGTGAAATATTGCTGATGCAAAGAATCAGGCTTGCGCTTCCACATGGTAGCCATGCTTCTCTAATTCCCGTATGTATCGGGAAAGCTGTTTTTGTTCGCAGCTTTTACGTCTGGCTTCAAAACAGGATTCATCGAAAAGAGTCCCTTGCTTTAGCATGGTGTAAATAATTACAAGAAGTTTTCTTGCAAGGGCAATAATAGCCTTTTTTGCCCCCTTCTTCTGTTTGATCCTCCAATACCAGGCGGACAGATAGGTATTTCGTTTTCCCGCGATTACCCAGGCAATTTCGCAAAGCATACTTTTTATTTAAAGATTGCCTTTTGTAACAGAACTGCTTTTGCGTTTCCCGGCGCTTTCATTATTACCGGGGCACAGCCCTGCCCATGAGCAGATATGCCCCGCAGTTTTGAACGGCTTCATATCAATGCCGACCTCGGCGATGATTGCACAGGAAGCCGTTGTACTTATTCCATAAATACTGCTCAGCTGCTCCGCCTGCAAAGCAAATGGGACCATATCCGCCTCAAGATTCTTTTCGATTTCGGTAAGGTGTTCTTTTAAAGAATCATAATGGTTCATGAGGATTTTCAGAAATCCCTTTTGATGTTCTGACAGTGTCTCGTTTACAGACATGAGGATTTCATCTATACGGTTTCTTGTCTTTGTTTTTAAGCAGGAGTCCAAAGCAGCCCGGTCAATCTGGTCATACTCAATTAGATGCAGGATGATATTCCTGCCGGAAACGCCAAAAATATCGGAAATAAAAGAGGACAGCCGGAAGCCGGAGCTTTGCAGAAATTTCTCAATCCTGTTTTTCTGGGATGTGATGTCACGGATGACACTCTTGCGGTAACGGTTTAAATCACGGAACTCCCGGATTCTTTTTTCGGGAATAAAGCTGCCATTCAAAAGCCCGGCGCGTGACAGGGTGGAAATCCATCCAGAATCCCGCATGTCTGTTGTCTTGCCAGGGATGTTGAAAATTGAATATACAATAACCTCACAGGACGTGAGAAACTGTGGGCTACGCAGCAGGTACGCTATGACTGTCTGTTCTGGTAAGGAATTGAAAGTGAAGAAGCATCTGATGATGTTGAAGCAAAGGCACGAGCGAAAAAATATCAGTGTTGGAGTAGGATAGGGGATTCTATTGGCAAAGAAGCAGTTTCGTGATAATGATACTTCTGGCGAAAGTCAGTCACATAGAGAAGATGATGGTGTAAGTCCAATGTGGGCAGGCTTCCCACCTGCCACCTGTGAGGGTATTTTTTAGTATGCCTATCAATAAAAGTTTATCTGACAGGTGAATTTTTATTGGCAGGCATACCATGAAAAATATGTATAAGTAAGCGGGACATGGATACATATAGGACAAGCAGATGTAAATATAATGGAATGTGGAGAATCGAAAGAGGTGTATGCACATTGAGTATAGAAGAAATGAAGAATGTAGATGTTAGGATGGTGAAAAGAGAAGAACTTGCGGATATAAGGGAAGTAGAGGTAAATAAAAGGAAAAGTCAGGAAGGGCAGGTAAAGGACTACCTTGAACAGATTAAAAACCCTTATTGTTACCGATATGGGGAATATATCGTCAAGATAGGATTTGAAGATACAACGGTCACGCTTACGGATCGGCTGCAGGAACTGATTTTAAAAACTGCCAGTGCCATATGAAATTGTGTGTTTCTTCATTGGACAAAAGCAGGAATTTGTGCTAGACTATATTCAGGACTAAATTCATATGTGGAACCCTGATTTTATGGTTATGTCAGCACTATAAAATTAGGAGGAAGCAGTATGGATAATTTTTTGACAAAAAATAACAATTCATACATATCTTATATGGCTGCTGTGTACCTGCGTCTGTCAAAAGAAGATGAAGATTTGCGGGAGGTAAAGGATAAGAAAGAAAGCAACAGCATCGCCAATCAAAAGGCATTGATATTAAAAACATTAGAATCTATGCCGGATGTTACCCTTTATGACATATATATAGATGACGGATTTACAGGACTCAACTTTGAGCGTCCAAATTTTCAGCGTATGTGCAAAGATATTTATAATGGCAGAGTGAACATGGTCATTGTAAAGGATTTGTCAAGGTTGGGGCGTGATTATATTGATTCGGGGCGATATGTGAAAAAAATATTCCCGTCCTATCATGTTAGGTTTTTGTCTGTACTGGATCATTTTGATAGTCTGACAGCAACACAAAGCGATGTGAACCTGTTAATTCCTGTTAAAAATTTTGTGAATGACAATTACAGCCGGGACATATCCGGCAAGGTGAGAAGTCATCAGGAGGTTATGCGTGAAAACGGGCTGTATGTCGGTTCTCATGTTGCATATGGCTATAAAAAGCTGGAAACTGACAGGAATAGAATTATACCGGATGAATATGCCGCCGACATTGTGCGTAAGATTTTTGACTGGAAACTGAAAGGATTGAGTTCCGCATCAATAGCAGATAAACTCAATGGACTTGGCGTTGCAGCTCCTTCCGAGTACAAAAGACAGCTAGGGGGGAATTATAAAAGCGGTTTCCAAAAAAACAGGAAAGCAAAATGGTCGGCAGTGACAATCAATCGCATACTGAAAAATAAAATTTATATCGGGGTACTTGAACAGGGGAAACGTGAAAAAGTCAATTATAAATTGAATAAGGTCGTTGAAAAACCTGAAACCGAATGGGCGGTAAAGGAAAATACGCATGAAGCGATTATTAGCAGGGCAGATTTTGAGAATGTCGCAAAACTCCTGAACCTCGACACTCGTAAATCACCGGAGGAAGAAACTCTGTTCATGCTTTCAGGTTTGATGTTCTGTGGGGAGTGTGGAAGGAGCATGGTAAGACGTTGTAACCGCTATAAAGATAAACAAAGTGTTTACTATATATGCGCTACCTATAATAAAGGAAAAGGGTGCAGCCGACACAGCATCGCTCAGTCAGTAATAGAAGATATTCTTCTGGATGCAATTAAAAGGCATATTGAACACGTTGCCAGATTGGATGAGCTTTTAAACACTATCAGAGATAGGGAAGTTAATTATGATGATATAGTGGCAAATGACCGGGAGATTCTCGCAAAGTATAAAGAACTGAATCAGTGTAAAAAGGTGGAAATGTCTTTGCACAGAGATCTCGCTGCAGGAATTATTTCTATCAAGGAATATGAACAGTTTAAAAATAATTTTGCCCACAAGTCCGCAGAAATAGAGGAAACTATCAGAAAATTACAGCAGGAAATAGAAACCGTTTTCAAAGAAGGACTTTTTGCGGACCAATGGATTGACACATTTACAAAAACAGGAAATATCACTTCATTAGATAGAAGCATCGTGCTGTCATTAGTGGAAAAGATTACAGTCTATGAAGAAAACAGGATTGAAATTACTTTTAAGTATCAGGATGAATACGAAACCTTGTGCAGAATTATTGAAACACTTCCAGTATCTTCAAAGGAGGTGGGCAGCAATGGCTAGGACAGCGGACAGACACTTAAAGAAAACGGTTAAAACAAAGGCAGCTCCTAAAATATTTGATGTTGGAAATTATTTAAGGCTATCGGTAGACAGTGACTATACTGGAAGCGATTCTTTACAAAATCAAAGAAAGCTGGCACAGGAATATGTAAGGGAATGCCCTGATCTGAATATAGTAAGAGAATATGTTGATGATGGAAAAACAGGTACAGATTTTTCACGTCCGGCATTTACCAGAATGATAGCTGATTTAAAAGCTGGAATTATCAACTGTGTTCTTGTAAAGGACTTATCCCGGTTCGGAAGGGAATACATCGAAGCCGGGAATTATATTGAAAAGGTATTTCCTTTTTTGGAAGTTCGCTTCATATCCATTGTTGACAGGTATGACAGCGCTGATGCGAATTGCAGTAAGGAGCTTTTGCTCATATCCCTTAAAAACCTTATGCATGAGATGTATGCAAAGGATATTTCTAAAAAAGTAGGAACTACATTCCGGATGAAACAGCAAAAAGGGATGTTCTATCGCAGTGCTACGATTCCTTATGGATATAAGATGAATGAAAATGGCACGAATTATATTATCTGTGAACAGACAGCTCCGATTGTACGAGAGATATTTAAACAGTGCAGCAAGGGGATTTCTAATTATGCAATAAGCCGATGGTTGTATGATAATCATGTTTATACACCACAGCAATATGCTTGGACAGGCAACGTATATGGGAAGCCGGAAGAAGAATTGAAAATATGGCATTGTTCTACAATTAAACGGCTTCTGGAAAATCCTGTGTATATCGGCAGGGTTATAAGACATAAATCAGAGCAGAGCTTTTTTGTGGGAAAAAAGGCAAGTCCAGTACCGCAACAGGAGCAGATTATTATTGAAAACAACCATGAACCGATTATTGAAAAGCCGATGTTTGAGATTGTTCAGAAGATACTAAGTCAGACAAAAGATAAAAAAGCCGAATCTGCTTGTGAACGCCAAACTGTTGTATTTGAGAGAAATGTATTTCAAGGGAAGCTATTCTGTGGCTCTTGTAAGGCAAATATGGTCAGGATAGGCGCTTATCGCTCTGTAAATGGGGTAAAGGAGCAATACAAGATTTTTAAATGCAGTACCCATAGAAATCACTGCGATTTATGCGATACAAGGTGGATTGCAGAGGACTTGTTGTGTGATATTCTGTATGCTACGATACGCAAGCATTTGAGTTTGATAAAAGGGATAAAAAAACAGGTAGAAAAAGATATTCGCTATCCCTTTGAAAAAAAACTGAAACAGACAGAATGGAAAAGACAAAAGATTGTGGGTACAAAGAACCTGTTGGAACAGGAGTATATGCAGAAATATTCCGATTATGCCGAAGGAAATATCTCACAGGCGGCATTTCTGCAATATAAAAGTATCTATCATGAGAAAATGGAACTATGTCGGAAACAGGAGGATGTTTGTACTAAAGAGGTAAAAGGGATAAAGAAGTGTCAGGCGGCTTTGCAAAAACTATTGTCGGACTGGCTTTGCTTTCAGAATACAAGAAAATTTACGGAAACAATGGTAGAAATCTGTGTTGACAGAATGGAGCTTTTTACTGATAACCGGGTGGAAATAAAGTTAAGGTATCAGGATTGCTTTGAACTTCTTGAAAACTGGATGCGGAAGGAGGTGTAAGTTTATGATTATGGCATTGTATTTAAGGTTGTCAAAGGAAGATGGCGATATGATTGATGAAAGCAACAGTATTACAAATCAAAGGTTTATCCTCCGCAAGTTCGTGGAGGAAAGACCGGAATTTGATAGTTATGAGATTAAGGAGTACATAGACGATGGATTCAGCGGGAAGAACTTTGAAAGACCGGGGATTCAGGAACTGTTGGAGGATGTCAGATCGGGCAAGGTGTTCGGTATTATCGTGAAAGATTTTTCACGTTTTGGAAGAAACCATATTGAGGTTGGAAATTACATTGAAAAGATATTTCCATTACTGGATGTTCGCTTTATTGCGGTCAACAATAGCTTTGACAGTAAAGACTACATTGGCACGACACCAGATATGGATGTGGCATTTGAAAATCTGATGTATGATTATTTCAGTGAGGAAAATTCCGTTAAAATCAAGAATGACTTAATGGGAAGGCGAATGAGAGGAAAGTATTTAGCTACTTTTGCGGTATTCGGCTACAAAAAATCTCCAGATGACCATAATCATATTGTGATAGACGAAACCGCTGCAGCCATTGTACGCATGATTTTTGAAAAGTATGCGGAGTGTGGGGTAAAGGCAAAGGTGGCAAGATACTTAAATCAACAAGGGATTCCGACACCACAAGTCTATGCAATGAAAAGCGGCAGCACTTATCAATGGAAGTATCAGGAAGAAAAAAAGCTGTGGAATGGCTCTATTATAGGAAGAATTTTGAAAAATGAGCTATATATAGGGAACAACGTATTTCATAAAAAAGAAACTGTCGAGGTTGGATCGAGAAAAACAAAGTGTTTGCCTAAAGATGAGTGGAAGGTATGCGAAGGCACACATGAACCAATCATATCGAAGGAATTATTTGAATTGGTGAACAGCAAGGACTTTGGGAATACAGGCATTGCGAAACCGATAGGACAAGGCAATGGGGAGGGAATAGATAAAAAAGTATATTGTGAGGGGGAAAAGCGGAAAAGGGGAAGTGCGGATTCCCCCATTAAGGGATTAGTAAAATGTGGCGGTTGCAGACACAATATGCAACGTAGGAGTCGATTAAATGTTTCCTACTATTGCAGATACTACTATGAAGCCAAGCAAGTTGAATGTTGCCGGGAAAATGTTAGGGAAACGGAGCTTATAGAAATTGTATTGTCTGCAATCAGACATCAGGCAAGATTAGCAGGTGAAACGGAAAAACTGCGGGATTTATATAATATGCAGCATCAGGAACGTGTTAGGGAAAATCTGGAGCAAGAAAAGATGCTTCAGGAACAGATACAGAAACTTACAGATAGCAATTTTTCACTATATGAAAGCTATACAAGAGGTGAAATTGATGCCAATGAGTTTATGAGGAAAAAAGAAGATAACAATAAACAGATCGAAAGATACAAAACCAAACTTCAAGTCTGCCATACAAAAGAAACGCCAGTGCCGGACGAAAGCATGAGTTTGTTAAAGCTGTTAGAGGGAAAAGAAAACCTTACAGAGCTTACAAAAGAACTTGTCAGACAGCTTATAGATGCTATCTATGTATATAATGATCGCCGCATTGAAATAGTTTTTAAGTTTCAGGAGAAAAATGCCTGTCCCGATAGAAAAGATATAGAAGCTATGTTATGATGAACAGAGGAAAACGAGAATATTTTCCCGGTTGCCAATAATAGCAATCGGGAAATTGATTTTGGAGGGAATACTTTGAGTGAAAGCGAATTGATTGGGAAGGTACATTCAGCAGTTTATCACCAATGCCAACAGCGGGGATATGCAGCTCCTGTTGACGTACTTATTGATGTGGGGGTGTTGCCAAAGCAGAAATATGAGGATTGGCGTTATGGTAAAGTTCCATATTTAGAACAGGTC
>CATOOV010000085.1 GCA_951801955.1 uncultured Lachnospiraceae bacterium | reverse complement strand
CCACAGAGATGTCAGCAAAGCTGCCATGCGCCTTCTTATAAGGCTTTTTTCTGTGGCTGGGAGGGTTATCACCCTCATAGAAATGAAAAATCAACCAATTCCAAATAAATTTGAATGGTGTGATTTTATATAGGCATTGTACCCGTTCAGAACCCCCCGCCACAGAGATGTCAGCAAAGCTGCCATGCGCCTTCTTATAAGGCTTTTTTCTGTGGCTGGGAGGGTTATCACCCTCATAGAAATGAAAAATCAACCAATTCCAAATAAATTTGAATGGTGTGATTTTTCATTTCTATGGGGTTCTGAACGGGTACAAAATCTAAACTTTTTATTAAATGTGAAATTGTATATTGACAAAAAAAATAAGTAGTGCTACATTTATGTACATAAGCTGTTAGCACTCGATTAGAAAGAGTGCTAATAAACCAAAAATAGAACAAAAAGATAGAAAAGATCGCTCAGTTAAGGAGGAAATGTAATGAAATTAGTACCATTAGGAGACAGAGTTGTATTAAAACAGTGTGAAGCAGAGGAGACGACCAAATCTGGTATTATCCTTGCCGGAAGCGCACAGGAGAAGCCTCAGGAAGCAGAGGTAGTGGCTGTAGGACCTGGTGGAAATGTAGATGGTAAAGAAGTGACTATGCAGGTAAAGACCGGAGACAAAGTAATTTATTCAAAATATGCAGGAAACGAAGTCAAGGTGGATGGTGAGGAATACATCATTGTAAAACAGAATGATATTCTTGCTGTCGTGACCGAAAGCAACTAGCGATTGGCAAGCCATAGGCGCAGACAGAGCGTGTTGCGAGGTCGTTCTGTGAGATTAGCGAGATCGAGTGAGAACGAAGGTCGAGGTTAGCGAACAGAACTTCCGCCAGGAAAACTAGCGATTGGCAAGCCATAGGCGCAGACAGAGCGTGTTGCGAGGTCGTTCTGTGAGATTAGCGAGATCGAGTGAGAACGAAGGTCGAGGTTAGCGAACAGAACTTCCGCCAGGAAAACTAGCGATTGGCAAGCCATAGGCGCAGCGCGGGAATAGCAAACTATAGACACAGATTAATCATAACTTAAACAAAAAGGAGACAAACAATCATGGCAAAGGAATTAAAATATGGCACAGAAGCCAGAACAGCATTGGAAGCTGGTGTAGATAAATTAGCGAATACGGTAAGAGTAACATTAGGACCAAAAGGAAGAAACGTAGTGTTGGATAAGTCTTTTGGAGCCCCATTGATTACCAATGATGGCGTTACCATTGCAAAGGAAATTGAGTTGGAGGATGCGTTTGAGAATATGGGCGCCCAGCTTGTAAAGGAAGTTGCCACTAAGACAAACGATGTTGCCGGAGATGGAACGACTACAGCAACTGTTCTTGCACAGGCAATGATTAAAGAGGGTATGAAAAACCTGGAGGCAGGGGCGAACCCTATTGTACTGAGACGTGGAATGAAAAAAGCTACGGAAAAAGCAGTAGAATCCATTGCAGCTATGAGCCAGAAAGTCAATGGAAAAGATCAGATTGCGAAAGTAGCAGCAATCTCAGCAGGCGATGAAGAAGTAGGAAACCTTGTGGCAGATGCAATGGAAAAGGTTTCAAAGGATGGCGTTATCACGATAGAAGAATCTAAGACCATGCAGACAGAGCTGGATTTAGTAGAAGGTATGCAGTTTGACCGCGGATATATTTCTGCATATATGGCTACCGATATGGACAAGATGGAAGCAGTTTTGGATGACCCCTATATTTTAATTACCGACAAGAAAATCAGCAATATCCAAGAAATCCTTCCTCTGTTGGAGCAGGTAGTACAGTCTGGAGCAAGACTTCTTATTATTGCTGAGGATATTGAAGGGGAAGCACTGACTACATTGATTGTAAATAAATTGCGCGGAACCTTTAATGTAGTGGCTGTAAAGGCTCCTGGCTATGGAGACAGAAGAAAGGCTATGTTAGAAGATATTGCAATTCTTACCGGCGGACAGGTGATTTCCGAGGAAGTTGGTTTAGAGCTCAAGGAAACTACTTTAGAGCAGTTAGGACGTGCAAAATCTGTAAAAGTCCAGAAAGAAAATACCATTATTGTAGACGGTGAGGGAGATAAAGAGGCAATCAATGCAAGAGTTGCTCAGATCAAAGTCCAGATTGAGGAGACCACGTCTGAGTTTGACAAAGAAAAACTGCAGGAAAGACTTGCAAAGCTTGCAGGCGGCGTAGCTGTTATCCGTGTGGGAGCAGCAACTGAGACTGAGATGAAAGAGAGCAAGCTTCGTATGGAGGATGCATTGAATTCAACCAGGGCAGCAGTAGAGGAAGGAATTATTGCCGGCGGCGGTTCTGCATATATCCATGCTGCAAAAGATGTGGCAGAGCTTGCCAAGACGTTAGAGGGAGACGAGAAAACAGGAGCAAAAGTAATCTTAAAAGCATTGGAATCCCCACTGTTCTATATTGCTGCAAATGCAGGGCTGGAAGGAGCTGTGATTATCAATAAAGTAAAAGAATCCGAGCCAGGCGTTGGATTTGACGCGACAAAAGAAGAGTATGTAAATATGGTTTCAGCAGGTATTTTGGATCCGGTAAAAGTGACAAGAAGCGCATTGCAGAATGCAACTTCTGTGGCATCAACCTTACTGACAACAGAATCTGTTGTAGCAAATATCAAAGAAGATGCTCCAGCAATGCCAGCAGGCGGTGCGGGCGGAATGGGAATGATGTAATAGATATTCCATCTGATATGTTTTTGCGTGGATGCAGAAATGGGATTTACCCTTAGAACTATAGGAAACTTACAGGAACAGCATTCTACTTTCGAAAAGTGGGATGCTGTTTTTCTTTTCTATATTAGGAAAGTCCTATAAACTTTCCTAATATAGAACACCAAAATGCGCACGCGCACCAGAGGAACATATTGCTGCGCACGCGCACTCGGCGCGGAACAAAAGATGCGTTAGCAAAAGAAGTTGGTCGCAAGGGTGCGTGAAACGCACTTTTGTTGTAGGAGAAAAATAAAATTAAAATAACAAGTATGATACCATCTGAAACAGGGAAAACTCCTTATGGAATAGCAAATAGGTCCTAATAATAGAAAATTGGGATCAGAAGATTGTACCAAAAGGAAAAATGTGATACAATCAACACAAGAAAAAGTTAAAGGAGGACTGCTCTGGTGGGAAAGATTGCAGTAGTAACGGACAGTAACAGTGGAATTACCCAAAAACAGGCGAAAGATTATGGAATATATGTTCTGCCTATGCCCTTTTTTATAGATCAACAGACCTATTTTGAGGATATTGATCTTACCCAAGAACAATTTTATGAGAAACTGGAAGGAAAATCAGAGATCTCTACTTCTATGCCATCAGTGGGGTCTGTGACAGAACTGTGGGATGAATTGCTGAAGGAATATGAGGAGATTGTTCATATTCCCATGTCCAGCGGATTAAGCAGCTCCTGTGAAACGGCAATGATGCTTGCACAGGAATATGGGGAAAAAGTCCAGGTAGTAAATAATCAGCGTATCTCAGTGACACAAAAGCAAAGCGTGCTGGATGCAATGGAGTTGGCAGAGCATGGCAAAAGCGCTGTACAGATTCGGGAATATTTGGAGAATGTCCGATACGATTCCAGCATTTATATTATGGTGGATACGTTGTATTATCTGAAAAAAGGCGGGCGTATTACACCTGCAGCAGCAGCATTGGGAACGTTGCTGAAGTTAAAGCCAGTTTTGCAGATCCAAGGCGGGAAGTTGGATGCATTTGCGAAGGCAAGAACAGTCAAGCAGGCGAGAACTATTATGATTGATGCAATGAAAAATGATTTTGCAAAACGTTTTGGGGATGAAACAGGAAGTAATATGCATTTGTTTATTGCATACACAAAGGACAGGGACACTGCGTTGGATTTTAAAAGCCAGCTAGAGGAAGTCTTTCCAGGGCTGGAAGTTGATGTGGATCCATTGTCATTGAGTGTGGCATGCCATATTGGTCCTGGTTCCCTTGCTGTGGCATGTTCGAAAAAAATAAATTTGGAATAGGAGGGTTTTTATTTCATTAAATGATTGGGCTCCCATTGGTTTTAAACAATGGATAATTGTAAAGGCACCATAGACCACGAAGGAGGACAAGGGTGAGAAAACGGATTGGAACGAAGGTAATTTTATTATTGGGCATTTTATCAATTGTATTTTTCATTTTCTGTGTGGCAAACATTACATCATTATCAGAGATAAACCAAAGGTATCGTGAAATTACAGATGTTTATTTGGAATTACAGAAAATCGAAGGTAAATTGTCTGTACAGGTACAGGAATTCCGTGGTTTAATGGATACAGCGAAGCTGAAAGCACAGGGGACAGAGAAGATACAAAAAAAAATAGCATCCCTGCAGGAATATTTGGATTCTATGGATGAACTGTGCCGTAAGACAGAAGACCAGGCATTGAACGACAGTTTCAAATCATATAAGAGGCAATTTGAAGAATTTATGTCTCTTGGATTTCAGGCAACTAAGACTGTGGAGGAAGGAGATACGCTTACTTCCTTGACGGTTTTGGGGGACTGCAGGGATATCAGCGCAGACCTAGACAGATATAAGGAAGCTTATACGGAAGCCATGGAGACAAGAATTGGCAATGTCGCAGCACATATTGACCAAAAAATATTCGTTACATATATTTTTAATATTGCAATGATTGTGATATTTTTAGTTTTGACAATGGGAACCGTTGTGATTGTGATTTGTACCATTGCTTTGCCGGCGAAAAAAGCAAGCAGCCATCTAAATGAGATTGTGGAGAAGATCCAGAAGGATGAGGGAGATCTGACGGAACGTATCGTGATTAAAACGAAAGATGAAGTGGGGCAGCTTGTTCATGGTGTCAATAGTTTTATTGAACAGCTTCAGTTGTTAATGCAAAAATTAAAGGGAGAATCGGAACGGATGATGGAGTCGGCAGACAGTATTACAAGCCGTGTCGGTGTCTCCAATGAAAAAGTAACCAGTGTGTCTTCTGCTATGGAACAGCTTGCGGCAAGTATGCAGGAGGTTTCTGCCACGTTGGAGCAAATTGCGGACGGAAGCAATGGAATTTATTCAAAAGTGAAGGTAATGGCTGAAAAGGCTGATAAAGGCGCTGATTTGGTAGAAGGAATTAAGACAAAGGCTCAAACGATCCAGAAAAATACCATAGACAGCAGGTTAGCGGCAAACCAGATGATTTCTGAAATCCGTACTATGCTGGAATCCGCGGTGGCGGAGAGCCGGAGTGTGGAACGAATCAATGAACTGACAGGAGAGATTTTGGAAATAACCAGCCAGACCAACTTACTTTCCTTAAATGCGTCCATTGAGGCGGCACGTGCCGGAGAAGCGGGAAAAGGCTTTGCAGTCGTGGCGGATGAGATTCGTGCTCTTGCAGACAATAGCAGGGAAACTGCAAATAACATTCAGAATATCAGCCATATGGTTACTGGAGCAGTGGATAAGCTTTCTCAAAATGCTGAAGATATGCTTAGGTTTATTGATGAAAATATAATGAAAGATTATGAGGATTTTGAGGATGTAGCAAATAATTATCAAAATGATGCGGAAAATGTCAATGACATCCTTACAGAATTTGCCACTAATACCTCTGAGATGGAAGCAATTATGGAGCAGATCAACACAGGAATCAGTAATATTTCCAGTACGGTAGATGAGAGTGCAAAAGGTGTGGCGAATGTCGCAGAAAGCACAGGGACATTGGTGGAGGCAATGGTGCATATCCAGCAGGAAACTGAAAATAACCAGAGTATTTCTAGGGAATTGCGCGGTGAGGTAGAGCGGTTTAAAAAGGTATAATTGTTGCAAGCTGAAAAGAGAAGGAATCCCTGCAAGGATTTCTTCTCTTTTTAAGGGAGAGATTATGGATATTAATCTAGAATATTACAAAATTTTTTATTATGTGGGAAAGTATAAAAATATTACATTGGCAGCAGAAGAACTATCCGTTTCCCAGCCTGCAGTCAGCCAGGCAATCCGCCATTTGGAAGATGTGCTGGGCAGTGCGTTGTTTATTCGGACTTCAAAAGGGGTTCGTTTTACTCCAGAAGGAGGGATGTTGTATTCTTTTGTGCAGCATGGTTATGAGTATATCCGGCAGGGAGAGCGGAAATTTATGGAGATGCGGAACTTGGAAACCGGAGAAATACATATTGGGGCAAGTGATATGACGCTACAGTATTATCTACTGGAAGTATTAGAGGAGTTTCATGAGAAATATCCAGGGATTAAGGCATCCGTGACAAATGCTCCAACTCCAGAAACACTGAAACATTTACAAGATGGAAAAATTGATTTTGGCGTGGTAAGTACCCCCATCAATTGCCGGCATGGATGGAAAATCACAAAGGTCCGCAAAATCGAAGATATTTTTGTTGCCAGCAAAAAATTTTCGGATTTGCAGGGAAAAATTTTACGCTACCAAAATTTGGAGAAACTGCCCGTTTTGTGTTTAGAGAAAAATACATCTACAAGAAATTATGTAGATGCCTTTTTGAAAAAAAACGGGGTAGTTGTCTGTCCAGAATTTGAACTTGCCACCAGCAACATGTTGATTCAATTTGCCAGAAAAGGACTTGGAATTGCCAGTGTCGTACGGGATTTTGCTCAGGAATTTTTGGAGACAGGGGAATTGTTCCAACTTAAATTTAACCAGGGGATTCCCAAAAGGGAAATTTGCGTGGTGACAGACCAGCGTATGGCTGTCTCAGCAGCGGCAGGAAAACTCCTTGAGATGATTGAGACGACACAGGAAGGAAAAGGATAGTATGTGCATGAAGATGTAATGAGGGTATTGCATAACATAAATAAAAATTATATCAAATATAAAAAACATTGATTTTACTTATATTATTACATAGGCTATACTTAGATAGTGAAAGGCATTGAGTTCTCTTGCATAAGAGGAGATATAAAGGAGGAACGATTCATGGTAAAGGCAATTGTCGGGGCTAACTGGGGAGATGAAGGAAAAGGCAAGATTACGGATACATTGGCAAAGGAAGCAGATATAATTGTACGGTTCCAGGGAGGCGCCAATGCAGGGCATACGATTGTAAATAATTACGGAAAATTTGCACTGCATACCCTTCCAAGCGGCGTATTTTATGGGCATACTACCAGCATGATCGGAAATGGGGTCGCACTGAATATTCCAGTTTTGTTTCAGGAGATTCAATCTGTTGTGGACAAAGGCGTTCCGGCGCCTAAGATTTTGGTATCAGACCGTGCACAGATTGTCATGTCATATCACGTACTGTTTGACCAGTATGAGGAGGAACGTCTGGGAGGAAAATCTTTTGGTTCCACAAAATCAGGGATTGCACCATTTTATTCCGATAAATATGCAAAGATCGGCATTCAGGTCAGTGAGTTGTTTGATGAAGAAGCATTGAAAGAAAAGACAGAACGTATCTGTGAGACAAAGAATGTGCTGTTAGAGCATTTGTACCATAAGCCATTGCTGAACCCGCAAGAACTTCAAAAAGAGCTGCGGCAGTACAAGGAAGTGATAGAACCTTATGTCTGTGATACGTCTGCTTATCTGTGGAAGGCAATTCAGGAGGGGAAAAATATTTTGCTGGAGGGGCAGCTTGGCTCCCTAAAGGATCCAGACCATGGCATTTATCCTATGGTGACTTCCTCCTCCACCCTTGCCGCATACGGCGCGATTGGCGCAGGTATTCCGCCTTATGAGATCAGTAAGATTATCACTGTCTGCAAAGCATATTCTTCTGCTGTGGGAGCAGGCGCCTTTGTCAGTGAGATTTTTGGCGAGGAAGCGGATGAATTGAGACGCAGAGGCGGCGACGGCGGGGAGTATGGCGCAACCACAGGGCGTCCCAGACGTATGGGATGGTTTGATGTGGTGGCAAGCAAGTATGGCTGCCGGATTCAGGGAACTACAGATGTGGCGTTTACTGTTCTGGATGTATTAGGATATCTGGAAGAGATTCCAGTTTGTGTCGGTTATGAAATTGATGGGGAAGTGACAACGGAGTTTCCGCCTACTGTAAAATTGGAAAAAGCAAAGCCTGTATTGGAAGTGCTGCCAGGCTGGAAATCTGACATCCGCGGCATAAAAAAATATGAGGATCTTCCAGAAAATTGTCGGAAGTATATCGAGTTTGTAGAAAAAAAGATCGGATTCCCAATTACCATAATTTCAAATGGACCAGGAAGGGACGATATTATCTATCGGTAGTCAGAAGGGGCAGGGAAACAGTACGATGATAAAAAATGTAGTTTTTGACGTGGGGAAAGTTTTGGTTGATTTTGACTGGCAGGGATTTTTTGATACCCTTGGGTTTACACCAGAAGTATACCAAAAAGTAGCGGATGCGACAGTGTTGTCTGATTTATGGAATGAATTTGACCGTAGCAGGATGTCTGACGAAGAAATTTTGGAAGGTTTTCTGAAAAAGGCGCCAGACTGTGAAGCAGAGATTATGCGTTTTTGGAATAATATCGGAAATTGTATCAAACGGTATGATTATGCGTTATCCTGGATTCAGGAACTGCGCCAAAAGGGTTATCATGTATACCTTTTGTCCAATTATCCCAGAAGAATTTATTCCCAGAGTATTGAGGAACTATCTTTTGTGGAGGAGGTGGATGGAGCTATTTTCTCCTATGAAGTGCAGACGGTGAAGCCGGAGCCTGAAATTTATGAGGCATTGTTTAAAAAGTATCAGTTGAATCCTACAGAATGTGTATTTCTGGATGATAACCGTAATAATATTATTGCGGCAAATAAAATGGGAATGGCAACCATCCATTTCCATACGAAATCCCAGGCAGAAGAAGAATTAAAGAGTCTGGGCGTGGAATAAAAAAGGGTCCGATCCCCATTGCTTTTGGAGGGGATTGGACCTTTTTTGGCATTTTTATTATTGTAGAAAATTATTTTCTTGCGAGGTTCGTTCGGATCTTTTTTTCAGCAGTTTGTACACGAAGCTATAAATCCAGAGCAATATGGGAAGCGCCATGCTTGCAAACAGTGCCGCCATAAACATGGGGAAGAAATCTTTTCCTAATATGGCGAGGACCAGGGTTGTAAGATATAGCCCAACCAGTAAAACAATACCAAGAACCGCAAGAATTTGTTGTAATCTTTTCATTATTTCCTCTATTCTGTGCGTTTTTCAGCACAAATACATAGTTCATGAAAGAGTGAAGAATCCTTTCACCCTTCGCTCCTTTTTCTTTCTGTATTCTAACACCTGGAATATAAAAAGTAAAGGGAGTTTTAGAATTTTTTGCCGTGTATTCTTGTGGGTGGAGGGTAAAGACAGGTAAAAATAATAATAGAAAAAGATTGAATATTTTTCGGAATGCAATTATAATGATAAAAGAAATACAATGATTTACAGCCTCCAGTAAATGGCAGGCGTGTGGATGTTTGATGCTGCAAAAACAGCATGGCGCCGTCGTCATGGGTGGCGTTTTGAACGGTGATGGCTAGGATGGGGCTGCCGCAATTATAAAACGATTTCAGGGGATAGTATTTGCAAAGAATGTAATTTCTATCTTGTGTGTTGGTTTTCTAATGCGGCAGCTTTACATACGGAGGAGAAAATGAAAGAATTTATACAGGGAGTACGGGATGGAAGCCCAATAGGGATTGGATATTTTTCGGTATCCTTTACATTTGGGCTTGCCGCAGTGTCGTCAGGGCTGGAATGGTGGGAGGCGTTGTTGGTGTCTATGATGAATTTAACATCTGCAGGGCAGTTTGCAGGAATTACCATTATGGCAGGCGCCGGGACTTATATTGAGATGGCAGTCTCCCAGCTTGTAATTAACCTGCGCTATGCACTGATGAGTATTTCTTTGTCCCAAAAAGTAGATAGGAAGTTTCGTACTGGAAGAAAGATGGTTCTGGGGTTTGCGGTTACAGATGAGATTTTTGCGGTGGCGATGAGTCGGAAAGGGGAGGTTGGAAGCCGTTATTTTACGGGGCTTGCAGCGCTGCCTTATCTGGGATGGACATTGGGAACTTTTGCGGGAGCTGTTTGTGGAAATATTTTGCCTAAAAATGTCAGTGATGCGCTGGGGCTTGCCATTTATGGCATGTTTATTGCGATTATTGTGCCTGCCATGAAGAATGAGAGCCATATTTTAAAAATAACATTGTTAGCGGTGGCATTGAGTTTTTGTTTTTATTATTTTCCAGGGCTTCGGGAAATTTCCAGCGGATTTTCTGTTATCATCTGCGCAGTAGCAGCTTCTGTTGCGGGAGCATTCTTCTTCCCTATAGAAGAACATACACAGGAGGAAATTTGATGAAGACGGAAATATTTTGGATCTATCTATTGGTGATGTTTGTAGTGACTTATCTGGTTCGGGTGTTTCCCTTTGTGGTATTCCATAAAAAGATTGAAAATAAATATATCAGGTCATTTCTTGCCTACATCCCTTATACTGTATTGGGCGCCATGACATTTCCAGCAGTATTTTATGCCACTGGTTCCGTTGTTACAGCAGTGGCAGGGGTGGCGGCAGCATTAGTGGCGGCATATCGGGGAAAGGGGCTGTTCACTGTTGCCGTTTGTGCCAGTTTGACTGCTTTTTTGGCAGATTTGTTGTTAAAATATATTATCTAATGTGTCGTAAAACCCCTTGCTTTAGCTATGGGGATATAAGACACGTCCATCGAATTTACGCAAGTAATTGAAGATGGACACAAACAGTGGCTTGTATTAAGCCTTGAATAGTAGTATAATACAAATATGAATACAACATATAAATCAAATAACAATATCGTCTATTCTTGTAAATACCATGTAGTATGGTGTCCCAAATACCGACGAAAAGTATTAACTAATGGTGTAGATGTATGGTTAAAGGAACTACTTCAAGAGTATGCTGCAAATCTATCTGTAGACATTCTGGAAATGGAACCATGCCAGACCATGTTCACATACTGGTTGAAAAAATGGCTACCGCAATCCCACTGGCTTTAGACGGTGGGTTAAGGTAGCCAAACGTGGTGGTTTGTGTTATACTTGCGTTATGGGAACATGGAAATCTAAAAACAGACACAAGTATTTA
>CATOOV010000084.1 GCA_951801955.1 uncultured Lachnospiraceae bacterium | reverse complement strand
TTTCTGGTGGATGGTTGATTGTTACTGGACATCTCAATTTTACCACAAACCAGTGAGGAGTTGTTTTATTTTGTAACAAAAAGAATCCCGTATTTATGCGGGTTCTGGCGTTTCGCAAACGCCTATTCAATAATACAACGAAAGGAGCCTTCCTACTATGAATACGGACCATCTGACCCTTCTGACTGACCTGTATGAGTTGACTATGATGCAGGGCTATTTTAATATCCAAAACCAGGAAACGGTAATATTTGATGCATTTTATCGTGCCAATCCAGACAATGGCGGTTATGCTGTCTGCGCTGGGCTTGCACAGATTATTGATTATATTGAACAGCTCCGCTTTGACAGTTCTGATATCTCCTATTTGAGATCCCTGGGAATTTTCCAGGAGGATTTTTTATCTTATCTGGAAACCTTCCGGTTTTCAGGAGATATCTATGCCATCCCAGAAGGCACGGTAATTTTCCCAAGAGAACCTCTGATCAAAGTAGTTGCCCCCATCATGGAAGCACAGTTGATTGAGACAGCTATATTAAATATCTTAAACCATCAAAGTTTGATTGCAACAAAAGCTGCGCGTGTCTGTTATGCGGCGCAGGGAGACGGCGTAATGGAATTCGGACTGCGCAGGGCACAAGGTCCAGATGCCGGCGTCTATGGCGCCAGGGCGGCAGTGATCGGCGGATGCTGCGGAACTTCCAATGTCCTGTGCGGCAAACTCTTTGATATTCCTGTAAAAGGAACCCATGCCCATAGCTGGATTATGAGTTTTCCTGACGAATTCACAGCATTTCAAACCTATGCGAAATATTATCCGTCTGCCTGCATCTTGTTGGTAGATACATACGACACCTTAAAGTCTGGGATTCCCAATGCCATCCGGGTATTCCAGGAGATGAAAGAACAAGGCATTCCCCTCACCAATTATGGAATCCGCATGGACAGCGGCGATCTTGCCTATCTCTCAAAACAGGCAAGGAAAATGTTGGATGACGCAGGTTTTCCAGACGCAGTAATATCTGCCTCCAATGACCTGGACGAATATCTGATTGAAAATTTAAAGGCGCAGGGCGCCGCCATCACCTCCTGGGGCGTGGGAACAAACCTAATCACCTCAAAAAATTGCCCTGCTTTCGGAGGAGTATATAAGTTGGCTGCAATCCAAAACAGCCAGGGAGAATTTATTCCCAAGATAAAACTTTCTGAAAATACAGAGAAAGTCACAAATCCTGGCAATAAGACGATTTACCGGATTTATGAAAAGGAATCAGGCAAGATCAAAGCTGACCTGATCTGCCTGGAAGGAGAAACTTTTGACTGTAAAAAAGATCTGCGTATTTTTGACCCTTTGGAAACTTGGAAATACACCAATTTAAAAGGTGGAAGTTATACCTTGCGAAAACTTCCTGTACAAGTGTTTGACAAAGGACAACGTATCTATGACTCCCCCAACGTCATGGAGATCCAAAAATACTGTGAACAAGAAAAAAACACCTTGTGGAATGAGACAAAGCGTTTTGCCAACCCCCATAAGGTATATGTAGATCTTTCTGACCAACTGTTTGAGATGAAACAAAAGATCCTGTGTGAACTTTCTGCAGAATCCCATCTGTTATAATTTATTTGAGATAAAATGAAAGATCCTGCATGAATTTTCTGCAGAATCCCATCTGTCATAATTCCCATGTGGGACTGCTGTTTGAATTTAAGGCTCGCCCGCAAACTTTTATGCTGGATTCCAATCAGCTTTGCTGACAGATACCTGATCAAATCCATGCGCATAAAAAGCGGAGCATTTCGAGATTGTACTCGCGGCGGTACGTTCAATCCCGAAAGCAGCAGTCCCAATTTCTTTGCTGAATATGTATTACTCCCATATAGCCATCATTGTACTTGTTCCTTTGCCCGCAGTTTCACCCGAAAATGGCACCACGCTGCCACCAGGGCACTTGCAATCAATACCATATAGAAATTAAGCCCCCTGGTAATACACATGGATGCCGTCAGGCAGGCGCCAGGGAAAATTTGTGAAAATGTAGTCTTATACATCAATTCCGTAATCCCCTGTGCACCAGGCAGCGGCAGCATATCCACTGCTATGTAGACAGACGCCTGGAGGCTCATAACTGTGAAAGCGCTGCTTCCTTCCAATCCCAATCCACGATAAATCAACCAAGTTAAGAAAAATACACTACAGCGCTGTATTACCGTAAATAGGATAACGGCAAAGATTTTACTTTTATTTTTCAAAAAAAACAACACTGCCTCATGATATTGATCTGCCATTTCCACAAGTTTTTCTGTCCGCTCACTGTTATGTTTCAGGATGCGCATTTTTTTCAAAAGCTTTTCTCCGCCTATCACAATTCCTTTAAAACACCGGGGGCTTACCATAATAAACAGCAGCACAACGACCAACAAAGTATTTAAGAACAATCCCAGATAATACAGATACAGATAGCCTTCCAGATAGTTTGCCAGGGGTTTATAGAAAAAGACTACAATTCCAAGCCCCATCACTACCAGGACAAACTTATAAATCACTGCCACTGTCATCAATACCACCGTACTGTCAGATACTTTATGCCCTTCCTTTTGCATATAATAAAGCTGCATCGGCTGCCCGCCGGTAGCGGAAGGCGTGATACCGGAAAAGAAAAAGCCTACAAAGGAATATTTCACGCAGGCGGCTGCACTCGTCCGATAATTTAAGGCACGAAGCAGATAACAGATCATAAATCCCTCTGCCGATACGAAAAAAAATGCCGTGAAAATTGCAAAAGCCAAATACACCGGATGAAGTGCCGACATCGCCGCAAAAACTGCAGCCATATCGTTCCCTTTAAATATTGCGCTGAAGGTCAGTGCCGCCAGAAGAATAAAAATAACAGCGCTGATAAAATTTTTACGATTCATAAATAGCTCCATTTACTGCATAAGATAATTTCCGCCACATCTGACGGAATACGCCGCCCCGCTTTACCGGATAACAACCATTCATTCTGTTAAATGTATGTAATGTTCCTTCATATACCATTTTGGTTTGCTCCAATTCATAAAAATCCCTGGGAGTGACCAGTGAGAAATGTTTGTCAAAAAGAACAATCCCATTTTTCTGTAAAATACTTGCGGTAAAAGAAGAACAAGTATAATGGTTTTTCTGGTAAAACGGTATATTCAATAATATCATAGGAAGCCCTAATACACAATAATGATATTGAAATCTTTTTTCATAACATTCCTGTAACTGCCTGGAAATTTGTACTTTTTGTTCCCTTGTACATTCCAGGCTGACAATCTTGTAACGGGCGGATGGAAATTTTTGTTCTATTTTTTCTGCATCTTCTTTTTCAAACCCGGCAAAAATTGGAATTGCAGGATTTCTTCTTCCGACGCTATATGCTTCCTTCAATTCCTCATCCATGGAAAGTACCACATGAATGTAGTTAATCCCTGTCACCCGCCGAATAATCGAAGCAAAAAATCCTGGTGTATCAACCAATGCAAAATAAATCTGTTCCATTCTGTCAACCTCTCTTGTCTCTTCTGTCATTTTTCTTGTTTGTCCCTTCAAATTCTTCTCAAATTAAACCAGTAAAATTTGTGTGCCGCACGCCAACTTGCTTCTTTTTTCCTCTTCAAAGTTTTTTAATTAAATTGGTAAAACTTGCGCGCAGCACGGTAACCTGCAAGGGTAAGCGCAGTACCGGCACGTCCCGGCAGATAGGTAAACCCGCTGACTGTGCGCCGTTTTAGTGTCAAATAAAGCTTTTGGTTATGGTTTTTCACATAATTCCAAAGCATTTCCCTCTTTTTTAATGCCTCTGGCGTTCCAATCAAAAGCAGGTGAATGGAAGAAATCGCCATCATAATGGAAATGTTACGGGTGAGATAACCGGCAAGCCTGGGATTGTGGCTCCGCAGGTTTTCCAGGTCGGTACAGACGGAAACCAGTTTTGTCACCCGTATTTGCTGGTCAATCCGTTTCATCAGCACTTTTTCATTTACTGACTGATCTTCCCTGCCCAAAAAATAATGGTACAAATCCAAATTTAGATAACACAAGGTCTGCACATAAGGCAACGGCTGATTCGCAAAAATATTGTCCACATAAAAGGTATGTTTGGGTAGTTTCACCCCTGATTCCCGCAGTACCTCTGTCCGATAAACCAAAGAATGCATGACCAAATATTGGGAAGGCCGGAAATGTCCAATTTGATTCCAGCCGCATACCTTATTTTCCTTCATCACATTTTTATACCCCATCCGTTTGACCTTATTTTCATAAAAATGATCATAGAGATAATTGCAGATTATCAAATCCACAGTTACATCCTCTTTTTCCCAATCTTGGATTTGTTTTAAAAGTTTCTTCAGTTCTTTTACATCCAGCCAATCATCAGAATCCACCACTTTAAAATATTTCCCGGTCGCCAGGGCAAGCCCAGCATTGACCCCGGCGCCGTGACCACCATTTTCCTGATGGACAACCTGTACAATTTCTGGATAATTTTTTGCATAATTATCAGCAATTTCCCCTGTCCGGTCAGTAGAACCGTCATCCACGATAATAATTTCCACCTGCTCCTCTGCTGTCAATAACGTATCAATACACCGCTCCATATAATCCTCTGAATTATAACAAGGTACGGTAAATGTAATATCTCTCATATAATTCTCTCCTGATATTTCTTTTTCTAAAGCCCTTTTGTATTAAATTCCAAACGCCCTTTGGCGTTTCATAGCGGCATGCCTGCCGCTTTTGCAGCATTTAAAAATTCACATGCCTGCTTTATGTTCAGAACTTCTAATTTATTAAACGAAAATATTATTGATTTTTCTTCATAAAATTTCTTAATATTTCCTTAATCCTTATTTTTCTTTTTTACAATAACAGCTTAACGCAAATTTCTTAAATCTGCACTGACTTTTCCTTACAATAATCTTACATTTATGTAAGGTGAAGCGTAGACGACGCAAGTTCTTGACATCTAAACTATTATATTGATATTCTGGCTTTAACATCCATGCCTGTTTTTCAGGCGCCACATAAAGAGATGATAACTTATGTATGCATTGGTACAGAAAAAAGAGTAATCCGATGTTATTTTTGAGGTGGACACTCTGATGTGCACAGGCTGTTGCGAATGGTTTGAGACAATTGTATACGAGGAATTAGAAAGAACCCAAACAGAAAAAATTCCCATGGTCCAAGAAATGCCAATGGAACATTTACCCCTACCGTAATGGTAAATGGCCTTAAAGTGTCTGTGATTGGAAAAGACACAATCTGGAAAACGAAGTTGCAGATAAATCTACCTGAGAAAGTATGAACGAATACGACCGTTTTGCCCTTGAATATGCAAACTGATACTTGATTCGTAAAGCCCCTATCACAAGGGGATGTTGCAAAATGCAGGGATTCCACAACATATAGTAACAACACTACAAATATCCATACTATATGTTGTGGAAATTTCTCATTTTGCGACATCCCCTGCTCCAGTGTAAAATTGGGGGAACGGCTTCTATCTTACGCCCTTTCATTCCCGGCAACCACTTCCCCCACCACATCTACCATTGGCACAATACACTGCTTTACGACTCCTTTGACACTGTGTTCCAATACACCCAAAGGTTCATGGTGCGTTACCGTAAGGGATTCTCCCTCTTTGATCTCCACTTCCACTAGAATATCCAGCCTTTTTGTCACACGGTCCACAAACTCCTTGTCAAAGCTGTCGTCCAGGGCTGTCACACGAATCAATACATCTGCCCGTTTGATCTCCATTGCAACCTCCACCTTTTTCCCTTGCTCATTTGTAAGGAAAGCCGCTATGATACAGGTATCTCCTTTCATCGCCCCAGCAAAATTCCAGCCTGTAAGCAACCTCATCTCTTCCATTACTTTTCCCGCTGTTTTTATAATCTGTTTCATTTCATATAATCCTTTCTCAATCAGTGAACTATCCATTGTCTAAAGCCAATGGGATTGTGGCAGCCTTATTTCAAAACTTATTCCCAAAGGGCGCCCCATCATGCTATTCGGTCGTTTGTAAAGGTACAACCATGAATCATTATATCATACAATTGCTTTTCTACCTAGCAGCCTTGTAAAAAATCTGCACCTGATAGGCCTCCAATTTTCCTGCCTGGCTTCCCTGAAGCAGAGAATAACCGTCTGGCGCCTGGAAGCTTTTGGGCTGGTTCGAATGATTGATGGCAAATAAAAAACGTTCTCCTTCCTTCTGTCTTACCACACACTCCACCTGTGTATCTGAGGAACAGACCTGTCCTACAGATGCCTTTCTGCAGATCTGTTTCATCAGCGCTTCCAGCAATCGTTCTCCTGGCTCTGTACCCACATAATAGCAAATTCCATCTCCATAAGGATGTTCTGTGATACAAGGCTCGCCAGCATAAAATTCGCTGGCATATGCTGCAAGCGTCTTGGTCTGAGGAGCAAGACGCATCAGGTCACTCCAAATAAACGCCTCCATCTTCTGCCCCTCAAAAAGCACTTCCACCTTTGTGTCCCGCAGGCAATCGTAATCCAGCACCTCTATCCCTGCCAGCTCACTGAGCCTGCCAGGAAGCTCCTGGTCTGTCATACAAAGGTTGTGCACATCCTTCACTCCTGTGCGCATAGTCAACACAAGATGACCGCCCCGTCTGACATAATCCATATATTTATCTTCCAGATTTGGTGACATCAGATACTGCAAAGGAGCAACCAACAGTTTATATTTCCCGAAATCTCCCTGTTCTGGTACAAAATCGACAGGTATATTCTGCTGGTACAATGCGCGATAATATTTCTGAACCTGCCCTGTATAACTCAAATCTTTGTGATGGGGCTGTATCTGAAATGCATACGCCTGCTCAAAAGAAAAGACGATTCCTACCTGGGGCTTGGGCATACTGCCCTGCAGCCGTTCCATTACTGGATTCATGGCAGAAACGAAATCCTTTAATTCCTGATATCTGCGCCCTGGATTCCCACTGTGGGGCAAAATGCCATGCCAATACTGTTCTGTTCCCATGGCACAAGTCCGCCACCGGAAAAAAACAATAGCGTCTGCACCATGGGCGATTGCCTGCAATGCCCAAGCTGAAAGCTGTCCAGGAGCCGGCGCCCTGCCCATAACCTCCCACCCCGTAATTCCAGACTGCTGTTCCATAATCCAAAACGGCTGATTTTTGTAACTTCGCACCACATCCAGCGTGGCAGCCAGCACATGATTTTTCTCGTGGGGCGTTTCCTCCAGATAAAATCCACCTGGATATTGGTCGTGGGACACGATATCCAAAAGTTCTCCCAACTTGTAGTAATCGACTTTATCCGCAAACCCCATGTAATTATGGGTAATAAACTGATTTTTTGTATATTCCCTTAAAATCTTTGTCTGCTCTCTGGTAAAATCCACAATTAAATCCGAACAAAACCTCTTCCAGTCCAGCATGGCGGAAGGGTTTTCCCCTGTCACTGTAATCCGTGGGGCACACACTTCTGCAAAATCATTGTATTCCTGGCTCCAAAAAGCGGTTCCCCATGCCTTATTTAAAATGTCTGCCTCTTTGTATTTTTGTTTCAGCCACCTTTGAAAATGCTGTGTACAGCTTGCACAAGTACAAAGCTCTTGATGGCTGTTTCCCAGTTCATTGTCCACCTGCCATCCGACCACCCAGGGATTTTCCCCATAATGCTGTGCCATCTTTGTCACCAGTTTTCGAATATATTCCCGGTAAACGGGATTGGATTGGCAGTCATGGTGCCTGCCTCCAAACCCCCGTGTCCTCCCTTCCCGGTCGACCGGAAGTATTTGTGGATTCTTATGAACCATCCATGCTGGCGGCGCTGCCGTAGGCGTTCCTAAAATCGTATAGATTCCATAGCTTCCCAACAGTGAAATTACTTCATCCAGCCATTCAAACTCAAACACATCTTCCCTAGGCTGCAGCTTATGCCAGGAAAATTCCGCCATACGGACCATCTGAATCCCCATCTTCTGCATCAATTCTGCATCCACCTTCCAGCGTTCACGCTCCCAATGTTCTGGATAATAATCTACTCCAAAATGCAACTGTTTCATCCTGTACCCTTCTTTCTAACCTTCTTCAAACGAATACCCAAAGTGCCTCCCATCATGCCATCTGGCATATTGTAAGGTATATTTTATTGTGACACGGAATATTTTTTCGTTCCCAACTTAACAACTACGGATTATTTACTGTAGCAGCGAGTACTCTTCCATATTCCAAATCTGGTCTGCCACCTGCTCGTAAAATTCTGGTTCATGGCATACTAACAAAATGGCTCCTTTGTATTCCTGGAGGGCGCGTTTCAGTTCTTCTTTTGCGTCCACATCCAGGTGATTCGTCGGTTCGTCTAAGAGCAGCACATT
The DNA here is from genome assembly GCA_951801955.1 of uncultured Lachnospiraceae bacterium. Taxonomy (GTDB): domain Bacteria; phylum Bacillota; class Clostridia; order Lachnospirales; family Lachnospiraceae; genus Petralouisia. The sequence goes on along the minus strand of CATOOV010000084.1, from coordinate 3,236 downwards.
TGTTTCCACATTTAACAATTTGCACAACCGCACTTTTGCCTGCTCGCCTCCGCTTAATACCTTTACCTTGCTCTCAATATGTTTTGTGGTCAGCCCGCATTTTGCCAAGGCAGAACGCACTTCATACTGGGAAAATGCCGGAAACGTTTCCCAAATTTCCTCAATACAACTGTTTTCACTTGCCCCCATCTCCTGCTCAAAATAACCGGGATACAGATAGTCCCCCAATTTTGCTTTCCCAGACAGAGGCTTTATAAGACCCAAAACACTTTTTAAAAAGGTCGTCTTTCCAATTCCATTTGTTCCCACAATAGCAATTTTTTCTCCCCGCTCCATGCGCAGATTAATTGGTTTTGAGAGCGGTCTGCCTTGGTCATAGCCAATCACCAAATCTTCTGTCTCAAAAATCACTTTTCCGGCAGCCCTTGCATTTCGAAAGAAAAATTCTGGTTTTGGACGCTCTGCTGCCAGTTCAATCACCTCCATTTTGTCCAATTTTTTCTGTCTGGACATCGCCATATTCCTAGTGGCAACCCTTGCCTTATTTCTTGCCACAAAATCCTTCAGATCCTCGATCTCCTTCTGCTGCCTCTTGTAAGCAGCCTCCAACTGTGCTTTTTTTTACCTCATAGACTTCCATAAATTTATCATAATTTCCTACATAGCGATTTAATTCCTGATTTTCCATATGGTAAATAAGATTGACAACACTGTTTAAAAATGGTATGTCATGAGAGATCAGGATAAATGCATTTTCATAGTCCAAAAGATAGCGTTTCAGCCATTCAATATGATTCTCGTCCAGATAGTTGGTAGGCTCGTCCAGCAATAAAATATCTGGTTTTTCCAATAACAGTTTTGCCAAAAGCACCTTAGTCCGCTGTCCGCCGCTTAATTTAGTTACATCTGTGTCCAGCCCCATCTCCTGGAGTCCCAAAGCCCTTGCCACTTCCTCCACCTTTACATCTATCATATAGAAATCATGCTGATTCAGCAGATCTTGAATTGTACCCGTCTCATCCAATAAGCGGTCCATTTCTTCCTCGCCTGCTTCCCCCATCTTTTCAAACATTTGATTCATTTCCTGTTCCATATCATACAAAAAAGAAAACGCACTGCACAGCACATCCCGGATTGACATGCCTTGTTCCAGAACTGTATGCTGGTCCAGATAGCCTGCACGGACGTTTTTTGCCCATGTTACTTTTCCCTCATCTGGCTGCAAATGCCCTGTCACAATATTCATAAATGTGGATTTTCCCTCCCCGTTGGCGCCCACCAGCCCGATATGTTCCCCTTTCAAAAGCCGAAAAGAAACATCATGAAAGATTGCCCTGTCCCCAAATCCGTGGGTTAAATGTTTTACATCTAAAATCATACTCTTTTTCTCCCATCTGTTCAAGACCCGCCGCCTGTAGAGGCGGGAGCACTCTCATCTCTGATTTCAAGATTTGCTTGTGAGCCTTGGCACATTCCTCTCATAATGAAAGCCACAAGTATTCTACTTCAAATCATAAACTTATCCTATTTTCTCATATTTCTTAAAAAACCTCAACTTACATATTGAAAAAAATTAACCATAAGCATATAATTGATACCAGTTATATTATTATGAAATAGAAGGAGCACACTATGGAACATCTGATTATACCAGAAAATTACCACTCTGAACTGGATCTGCATGACACGCAAATTGCTATCAAAACAGTAAAAGATTTCTTTCAAAATATGCTTTCCCAGCGCCTGAACCTGCAGCGTGTGTCTGCGCCTCTGTTTGTTGACCCAAATTCTGGCCTCAATGACAACTTAAACGGCGTGGAACGCCCTGTCACTTTCGGCATTAAAGAACAAGGTGAAAAGAAGGCTGAAATCGTTCACTCCCTTGCCAAATGGAAACGCTATGCATTGAAAAAATATGGTTTTTCCCTTGGAGAAGGGCTTTATACGGATATGAATGCTATACGCCGGGATGAAGACACCGACAATATCCATTCCATTTTTGTAGACCAATGGGATTGGGAAAAAATTATTTCCAGAGAAGACAGGAACATCGATTTTTTAAAGGAGACTGTAAAAACCGTATACAAAGTTTTACGGAAAACAGAGAAATATATGTCAATCCAATACGATTACATAGAAGAGATCCTTCCTCATGATATTTTCTTTATCACTACCCGTGAACTGGAAGAAAAGTATCCAGAATGCCCTCCCAAAGAAAGGGAATACCATATTTCCAAGGAAAAAGGCGCCGTATGCATAATGCAGATCGGTGACAAACTGGCATCTGGAGAACCTCATGACGGCAGGGCGCCAGACTATGATGATTGGGAACTGAACGCTGACATTGTGGTTTACTATCCTGTTTTGGACATCGCCTTAGAGCTTTCCTCTATGGGAATCCGTGTAGATGAAACCTCCCTCCGCTCCCAGCTTGACAAAGCTGGCTGTCCAGAACGTGCCCAACTGCCTTTCCAGAAATCCATCTTGGAGAAAAAACTGCCCCTTACCATCGGCGGTGGAATCGGACAGTCCCGGATCTGCATGTTCTTCCTGCGCAAAGCCCATATCGGAGAGGTCCAATCCTCCCTTTGGAGGGAGGAAATTATCTCAGAAGCAGAAAAACATGGCATACGGTTATTATAATTTTCTCTTAGCCTTATTTGTAGAACTATAGACAATTGTAATTTTCTCCTAGTGTACTGACACATTTACTTTCAGCTAAATGGCGCAGAATGAATTTTCACTCTGCAAGGCGGCGGAGGGAGGCGATGCGGTGGCATCGTTGACCGACGACAATGCGGCAGATGGATAAATCGACAAGCAGGTTTGCCTATTTACCCATGAGATATTACACTAGCCCCTTTTATATATTACATGGGAGATGACTCCCACCTCTATAGATTGTGGGCAACAAACTTATCCTAAAGCCAAGATGGACATTTACATTCCTATCCAACATACGCTCCGACAGAAGTACAAAGATTTAAAAAAATAGATATCAGAAAATACAACGGAGGGCATCCAAATAACGGATGCCCCCTATTTTGCAATTATATTCTTTTTATTGCCTTCCTTTTATTGTCTTCCTTTTAGAATTTAACCAACATATTCCCTTTGATGGAAGTCGGTAATTTACTGGAAGAAGTATAGCTCTTCTTGGAATTTTTCGGGCAGCTTATCTTTGTATTTTTTGACATGGAGACTTTGCTTGCCGCATTCCTTTTCAGCGCATATTT
>CATOOV010000083.1 GCA_951801955.1 uncultured Lachnospiraceae bacterium | reverse complement strand
TTTTTCGTTGTATAATAAGTCTGTCGTACAGGATCACTTTCTTTCGTATTTTTTTGTTTGCAAACTTATTATACATCAGAAAGTCCTGTATGACATTTTTTTTATGGAAAAGTTGTAAAGTGGTGTATTTAAATAAACACATAAATACTCTGATGTTATTTTTTTTATATTAGGTCTTGTCACAATGGTCGCAAAACCTATTGAATCTGCCTCTTTTTCGGTAATGACAGCCGATGTTCCAATATCACCAGTATGTACAGTAATGACATCTCCTACTTTATGCTTTCTGGAGCTATTTTGCTCCGCAAACTTTTCATCAAGGTATATTGGATTTTCACCAAACTCAAAATAACAATCTCGAATATCTGAATTTCTTATCAACAGAGCACCACGATTTGTATAATGTGCAGTCATCGTTGTGACCAATCCTATATATATTTCTCCCAGTTCAGTAACCTTATACTGTTCCCAATCACCAGTAAATCCTGCAAATCGAATTTCTGGAATTTTCTTCCCATTTTTAGGAAACATTTTTTGTAACATATATTTCTTTAGTTCTTTTGTCTCATCACACTTATATTGGTGAAGAGTGATTAGATGATCAAGTAAGTCTAAATATGCTCCAATTTTTGATTGTTCTTTAATCGCTGAAGGTATAAGAACAACTTTTTCTTCCATGCCAGACTTGGTAATATGAACCATAGTAGAACCATTTTTATCAGATAAAATTGCAGTTTTATCTTGTTCTAGTAATTGAACTACAAATTTCCTCTCTAAGTCCTCTGAAAGTTCAACTTTCCATATATGATAATGGTAAATAACCTTGTCGCCATGCCATATATGAGGTCCAAACGTCGCCGACCATGTATATAATAAGTCTCCTTCTTCAGCATAATATTTATCTTCTAATTCCATGTCAGAATAATACCAAGAATCATTTGTATAAAAATTGCCAACACGAAGTACTTTATATTTTCCTGCACTCAATAATTCATTTTGAGAATAGGCACGACCATTAATAAATGTAGTGATGTCCCCCAACCTCCGCCTTTCCCACCCCTCAGTAAATCCCTTAAATCTTATTTTCGGTATATCTGCCACAATTACCCCTCCTTAAGAATGCTAATAAACTCTTCCACAGCATCCTTTGTTTCATCATCTGCAAATGTTAATTCTCCAAGCATTTCAAGCAACACAGCATTCCCATCTTTGATGGCTTTATCTGTTTCTCTTATGTTTTTAGAAAGCTGTCTGAGATCTACTTCTGGTTCTTCTTCGCTGGTATCTACATATCTGGGGATATTCAAATTATAGTCGTTTGCTTTAATATCCTCAAAAGATGCCAAATAAGATACTTTCTCAACGGTCTTTCTATCACTATACAATTCTAACACTTTATCAATATGTTCCTCATGCATGACATTTTGTTTTTTCTCTTTTTCATATAATTTGGATGCATCAATAAACAATACATCTCGCCCCTCTCTATGCTTTTTTAATACCACAATGCAAGTAGGTATTGAAGTATTGTAAAACATATTGGATGGAAGTCCGATGACGGCATAGATGGAACCATTCTCAAGGAGCGTTTCCCGGATGACTCCTTCTGCAGCGCCCCGAAATAAAACGCCGTGAGGAAGCACAATTGCCATTGTCCCTGTCTGTTTTAAGTGATAGAAGCCATGTAATAAAAATGCATAATCTGCTTTTGATTTCGGGGCAAGTTTCCCGCCATAATCCATAAATCTTTCATCTTGTTTAAAGCCTTCCGCCGCAGACCACTTTGCCGAGTATGGCGGATTCATTGTTACAACATCAAATTCTGTCTCTTCATCCGTGGGCCAGTCAGCATCAAGGGTATCTGCATTGCGCAGATGTTGATTTTCAGGCAAAACACCATGCAGAAACATATTCATACGTGCCAAATTATAGGTGGATGGCATAAGTTCCTGTCCATAGTATTTTATGTAATCGGGCTCTTTCGAATAATTCCTGCAGCTAAGCATCAAAGAACCAGATCCCATACATGGATCATATACCTGTAACCCCTTTTTTCCTTCCTGTCCAGATATAGCAATCCTGCAAAGAATCTGTGCGGGACCATGCGGCGTATAAAATTCTCCCGCCTTTTTCCCTGTCTCAGATGCAAATTGACCGATTAAATACTCATATGCATTGCCGAGGACATCCCCCTTGGTATGAATAATATCCACACCATCTAATACTTTTATGACTTCCGCAATCGTGGCACTCTGTTTCTGATCGCCTGTGCCAAGCCGATTGGAGTATAAATCCACATCTGCAAATAAACCATGGAACAACTCGTCAGATTCCTCGATACGGTTAAAAGCCGCCTGCAGTTTCTCCCTATTAAATGAATTATTTTTAGCCGCCTTTAACATACTGATATAAGTCATGTCAGGCTCAAGTGTATAATGCTTTGATTCCTTGATCTCATCCAACAAATCTTTTGCATCCTCTGAGTTCATTACTTCTTCATATACACACTGTGCTTCTTCAAGGCTATCAGGATTTTCATCCTTAAGAAGATCGTAGACCTTAGCTAAATATGAATCCGATAAATATTTATAAAAAACCAATCCTAAAAGATACGTCTTGTACTCATTTGCATCCATTTTCCCTCTCAGTACATCCGCACCACTCCATAACACCTGTAATAAATCTTTTCCTTCTGCCATAATTTCCTCCATTCTGTGCATTTTTCAGCATATCATACTCTGTGAGTACAAACAGGTAGTTAGCGAAAGAATGAACAAATGTTTTCACTCTTATTCTCCCTCCATGTTCCTTATCAATGCCAATGTAAATTCTCTTATATTCTCCGCCTGCCTTATCATCAAATCATTTTGTATGATGGATTGTCTGTATAGATTGCCTATGAGCCTTTGCTTTTCTATCTCTGGGAGAAAGATTTTTAGCTCTCCAATCGTTTTAATATTCAATTTTTTGACACTTAAGGTTGTCCCCTGGTGATACATTTCTATCTGTTGCTCAAATTCCTTTCCCTCGTTAAACTGATAGCAAAAATACCAAGGGAAAATTTTTCTGTTATCAAACTCACATTTGAGAAAGTTTGATGTAATACATTTCGTTTCTGTCTGCTCTGAAATGGGAGCGCATTTTGACTTAATTAAATTGATAATACATCCTGAATCTTCCTTCACGGAATGAATGCAATGTAAATCTTTCTCAAAATCCTCTGGAGTATAGAATATTTCTGTTTGTTCCCTTATTCGTGTAGGATTTTTACCTAGTGTAAATTGTACAATCTCACTTAAAGTTCTGAACTCCATTTGCTCTCCTTTCTCGGTAATTGAACTAAATTACAATATAACCATACTCCTTTTCCTCACATTTGTCAATAGGTAATTGAACTAAATTACATATTATTAAAAATATTCTTTCTCAGTTCCATCTCAAACAATTATCATTCATGTTTTATATATTTTCACCAAAATACATGTGTAGTAATTGGATTATAGCACTTGTGCGAGTGCATATATTTATCTTGTCATATATGACAAAAAAGAACCAGCAACCATGCTGATTCCCTTTGTCATTCATATTCCTTTTTCTCATTCATCCATTCCTGACTAGATTTCCCATAATCAATCACAAAGTTATCCGCCCTTTTCAAGAATAGATGAGAGATAACTATTTGCTTCTTCCTCTGTAAATCCCCTAAATCTCTCATATTTAGCACGCCAAGTGCTAGAGACATTAATTCTGGGTTCTTCTTTGTCCAAAGTTCTATCAGCGCCTCATCTGCAGTCACAGGGCTTACCATGACAATAAACTTGTCCCCATTAACAGTCCTTACATATATGGTGTCTGTCCCATCGTCCAGTGATATATCTGCAAACATTTCATCATGCTCATTCATAATGTCAAAAAGGAAGTCTTTCAGCGCGTCTTTGTCTATTATGGAACCCTCTTCCTTTTTCTGTGAATATTTCCTCAATATGCCTGCGTTTTCCTCCGCCTGTGCCTGATACGCCCTGTGCTGCTCTTCTGTAATAATTCCAATGTCATCCAGTACTCTTAAAGAGATTTCAATGTACACAGACAACGGATTTTCCCGATACCATTTTAACAGTTCAATTTCGTCGCTCTTTAGCCCCTCAAATAACAATTTTTGTCTCTTGTTTTTTTCCATAAAATATTCCTTTCCAATCATATTTTTATCTCTTTAAAAATATAGGAAATCTCAAATACAAACACTATAACTCGCTACGACTTAAAACCAAAATCTCGGTTGCAACTTATACTAAAATCTTTGCGTGAGGTGAAGAATATGGACAACATGAAACATTGTTTCAATGTAAAATATCCAGAACGCATAAAAGAGTTGCGACAAGATAATGATTTAACCCAAAAAGAAGTTGCCGAAATATTAAAAGTTGCGCAGACAACTTATTCCCAATATGAATTATATAAAAGACCTATGCCCATAGAATGTTTGATGATTCTTTGCAAATTCTATGGCGTTTCCGCAGATTATATTTTAGGATTTACGAATAAGAAATAAACTTCCATAAGTGAAAAAACAATAATCAAGGGATGTTACAATAAAGGGTATTGGAACATCCCTTTTCCATTCTGGGAATTTCCCGGCAAGCCGATACTATTCAATAACCCTCTGGTTTCCCTGCAATCTTCATCTGGTAAGAGGTTGGAAGCGTAAAAATGAGAAATAAAAGACACCAGCACAATTTCATCAAAGTTGATGGTTTGATCGATAAGTTCAAGGAACGCAGATTTATCATTATCAAATAAATTTTGACAATCGGTAAAAATATCTGCCAAAGAGAGCTGTTAATATATTATTATGTAAGTGCATCTCCTTTTGGGTGAATTGTCTAATAGTTTCTCAACAATTTTATTTTACCATAAACCATTGAGAAGATGTTTTAATTTTTAACGAAAAGAATCTCGTATTCATGCGGGATCTGGAGTTTTGCAAACGCCTATGAGCATATGTATGCATGGAGACTTCCGTAATCATGAAAAAGCTCAAAAAGCTAGGCGAAAAACCGCCCCTAAACTTTGAGCAATAGTGATATGATATCTCCAAAGTAACAAATTTTTATACTAAATCTGTCTGCTTTAGAGGTATCATATCAGAGATAATTAAACTTTCGATTACAAACACAACCATCAGCATCCACTGCCGGACAGCTACTTTATCTCCTTTTTTAAAATATGTCGAATCCGTCCTGCTTTACTCTGTTCTATATGAAGGTTACGATTTTCGCCCCCCGAGCAAGCATCTGTCACTTTACACCATTTTAACAACAAGCGTTATACAGAAGCATTCCTCACGGATATCAGCATATACCTCTCCGTTCATAAGCCCCATCAGCCTTTTGCATATGAAAAGTCCAAGCCCGTTGCCCTGCACCCTATCCGCATTATTTCCACGATGAAAGCTCTCGAATATCTGCGGCAATTCTTTCGTTTCAAGCGTGCAGCCTGTATTTAATACCGTGATAAGCTCACAGCCGTCCATTTTATCAAAGCTAATCTCAATTCGTCTGCCGTCACCGTATTTGATCGCATTTTCAATCAGATTTTGCATGCACTCTGCAAGGCGGTCGGGATCGCAGGAAAGAATACAGTCATCAAATTTTTGAATCGCAAATTCCGTTCCCGACATGGCAAGCTGGGGAACATATCTTTCCTCTATCCTTGTGATAATAACGCTTAAGAAAGCCTCTCCCTGTGTGACTTCAAAGCTCATAAAGTCTTCACTTGCCGCCTTTGTGATCTCGCTGACAAAACGTTCTATCTCATCTGCACGGGTATTGATGCTCTCAGCGGCAGCACGCCGTTTTTCCTCGTCCTTGTATAATCCCCTGGCAAGTGCCCTTGCATTGAGCTTGATCGCCGACAAAGGTGTTTTGATGTCGTGGGAAAGGGAGAGCAGCAAGAGTTTTTTGTCCCTCTGCATCGTGATTTCTTTTTTGCGGCTGTCTTCGATACTTTCACGCAGGAGATTCACACCCCATGTGAATTTACCAAAAAAACGACTTTTTTCCTCTGGTATCGGAACAGCAAGATTTCCCCTTGCAAGCTCCTGCGGAACATTGTTTAACCTGCCGAATGGCACGATGATATGCCCTCGGATATAATACAAAAGACCAATCATCAGCAGAAACAGTGCACCAAATACGCAGTTTATTACTGCAATGCTGTGCTGTCCGTTTCCGACAATATACTCCACACGATACAGCATACCGCCTGCTTCTATGATCAGATAATGCTCATCGGAGATGTACAGTTCACCATCACCAGCCCCCGACACCCCCGTAATGTGGGGATATTTTTCAAGGTCATAATTGCCTGTTTTTGCTATCTCATCTGCAAGCCGCTTGGCTTCCACACGATAAATACCTTCATTTGTGTCTTTCACTCCCACAAGAAATAGATTTAATACCGCCGTCAGCAAAAGAAATACCGTTATCACTACAATACACAGTCTTCGGAAAGCCTTCATACAAACTTATACCCCACACCCCAGACAGTAAGCAAACGCTTTGCATTCTTAGGATCATCACCAAGTTTCTGGCGAAGGCGGTTGATATGCACATGGAGCGTTTGCAGCTCCGAATTACTGTCACTGCCCCATACAGTGCCAAAAAGGTACTCTTTTTTTAGAGTTTTGCCCTGATTCTTGATCAGAAGCGCTAACAGTTCAAATTCCTTTGCGGGCAGTTCCATGGGCTTTCCGTCGATGACCGCTGTTTTATCTGCAAGATTGAGTGTCACACCGTCCGCCGACAATGTATCACGCTGATACCGCCTTTTGAATATCCCCTTGATCTTAGCGATAAGAATATCAATGTCATAAGGTTTTTCAATATAATCGTCAGCACCAATTCCAAAGCCGTTCAGCTTATCCTCCTTGCCCGTCCTTGAACTTACAATCAGTATAGGAGTATCCGCATTTTCCCGTAGCTTGGAGCAGACCGCAAAGCCATTCACATCGGGGAGATTGATGTCAAGTATCACAAGCTTTGCACCATATCGTTCAAAGAGCTGCACGGCACGCTCTCCACTGTCCACACTTGACGTAATATAGCCCTCGTCACGCAGGAAGTCAGTCAGCAAGTCGGCTAGTTCTTTATCGTCTTCTACTATCAGAATATCCGTCATAAGATCACCTCCTACAAGTCTTGTACCATATCAGCATAGATTTAGCAAGTATTACCAGCCCTGTTCCATAAGCCAGTTATTCAGTTCCCTTTCACGGTCACGAAGCTCCTTGTCATCGCCGCCAAAATGTCCCATTTCTTTTTCACCGACAATCCTGCCGTCCACAATGTAAAGTACTCTGCTGCACTTGGCGGCAACCTTTGAATCATGGGTCACGCACATGATCGTCGTACCGTCACGGTTGAGGGAGCACAGCTCGTTCATGACCTCATCAGAGCTTGCACGGTTTAATGCGCCTGTCGGCTCATCGGCAAAGATCATCTTGGGATTATTTATCATACTGCGGCAGATACAAGCCCTCTGAAGCTGTCCGCCCGACACCTCGTTGATATCGTTGCCGCACACATTGTCAATGCCGAGCCTGCGCATGAGCGCTCTGCCCCGCTCCTCGGTCTGCCTGCGGCTCTCTGCATTCTTTTTCGACTTTACCGCAGGAAAAATGATATTATCAAGTACCGAAAGATTTTTCATCATGTACATCTGCTGAAAAATAAAACCCATTTCGTCAAGCCTGAGCCTTGCAAGCTCCTTATCACCAAGCTTTGCCGTTTCCCTGCCGTTAAAGAACACCTCGCCTGCGGTCACTTTGTCCATTCCCGAAACGCAGTAGAGCAGCGTGCTTTTGCCTGAGCCGGAGGGTCCCATGACTGCTACCATTTCGCCTTCGCCAATTGTCAAATCGACGTTTTTCAACACATTGTTCTGATGTTTGTTCACGATATATGTCTTGCAAAGTCCCTTTGTCTGTAAAACTGTATGATTCATTATGTTGTCCTCCTACTTATTCTATTCTATGCTTGCCGTATCGGAAGCCTTAATTGTTTTTGTGTAAAGCGCTGTCAGGAATGAGCCGATGACGGTCACGCCGATGAGAATTACCGGGCAGATCACAAATATTTCCAGTGGGTCAAAATCGCATTTCAAGCCTGATACATCGCCGACCATGTTGCCTACCCAATTCATCATTACGTTGCTGATCGGCATAAGCGCCGCCGAGGAAACAATGCAGGCAATGACCGATACGATCACAAATCGCAGTGTATGCTGTGTAACAATGCTGCTGTTAGGAATCCCCACCGCTTTCATCAGTGCAATCTGGCTCTTTTCCTTTGAGATGAACGAACGCTCCATGAGTATGACGATCAATGCCGTTACAATCACAGTAATGATCATCATCATCTGTTTGATTGCATTCAGCGTATCGGACATTTCTGTAAAATTATTGATGAAGTCCGAGGTCGAATACACCTTGTCGGTTTCGAGCAGGCTTCCCAGCTTTTCAATGTTTTGGTTTATCTGCTCCTTGTCAGGACTGCCGTCAAAGTGTATCTGCACACCCATTATATTGCTTGTCGGCAGATGTCCAAGATCAAAATCTTTATATAGAAAAGCGGCGTTAGCGGCGTTGACGAACGTGGAATATGTTCCTGTGATAATAAACTCGTATTCTTTCTCATTGATTACTGCCGTTACTCTGTCACCGATCTCTGTACCTAACGCATCAAGGGTACTTTCCGTTACGGCAATCTCGTCCGTCTTCTGTGGGGCGCTGCCCCTGTCTGCATAGAGCGTGTCATTTGTTTCGCCTTTCATGACGCGAAAAGTAATCTTTGCTGTTTTGTCTTTGTGTGATGTTTCAAACTGTGTGCTCATCGTCATGGTGCATTTGCCGGGCATTCCGTTATCGGCAAGGAATTTTTCGGTATCTGCGATGATCTGCTTATACGTACTCTGATCTACAAAGACCTCTCCAAATATTCCGGTATCCATGATATGCGCTTCACTTGAGGGTACATCGAAGAAGCGCAGCAGCTTTTCACTTTTGAATGTCAATGCAAAATTCGACATAATCGTCATCAGCAGTATACAGAGCGTAAACACAACTGTTATGATAGAAAACTGTTTTGGTGAGCTGAGCACATCATTGACCGAGAGAAATGCAGCCTGTGGCAGCTTAGAGCGGCCTAAGTGCAAACGGCTCTTCTTTCGGAAGCGCTCGCCCGTCTGCCCATTTCTTACCGCGTCGATCGGCGAGAGTTTATTTACTCTGCGTGTGCAGTTGTAGCAGAACAGCAGGATCATGATAACTACCACCCCAGAGCTTAAAAGCCCCATAAGAGTACCGCTCTCGCTGCCGAGAACGATATTTTCCGATACCGTTTTCATCATCATATCCCCGAAAGGGACAGAACAGAAATATCCTGTCAGTGTACCGACCACAGCAATGGCAAGATACTTGACGATATATAGGCTTCTTATACTGCCGTTGTCGATACCCACCGCCTTCATTACACCAATCTCACGAAATTCCTCACTGATCGTAAAGCCTATCGTGAAACGCAGCACCACAAAGGCTGTGAACATCAGCACGATGCTGATCATCATTAAAACATACGCAGAAAGCATATCATAGAGATAAATACCCTTGCTTTCTTCCCGTGTGTAGACATATACACCGCCATAGTTCTTTGCAAGCTCCCTTATTTCATCTACATCCGATGTATTTACACAAAACTTCCCGCCATTCATGATATGAGTGGCTTCGTCCTTGTCAAGATAGTCATAGTCAGCAGAGTCCATGATAAGATACGGGGAATACGAGTTTCCCGAATTGAACAGCGCACCTTTGAACCGCCCCATAAACTTAAGCGTGAGATGACTGTTACCGACAGTAAGCTCCACCTCGTCGCCCTCTTTTATAGTAAGGTCCTGTAAAAAAGGATCGTTGGCATAAAAGCAGCCCTTGTCCACGCTTTCGATGATATGATTGTTCTCATCGAAATAGTTGATCGCCATTTCACGATCGGAAAGCAAATAGGCAGCATTCGTGAAATTATCAAGTTCCTTTCCGTTATGCCTGAAATACTTTGAGCTGAATACACACAGCCAATGCTCGGTCCTTATCTCCTTGACACAAGCAAGCTCCCCAATCTTTTCCCCGAGATCGTTATCCTCGCTGGTCAGCATCTGCACGTTGACATCGGGGACATCCGCCACATCGAAATAATGCTCGATACCGCCAGTCACAGCTATAATGTTGTTCACTGCCGCCGCTGCAAACATGGAACATAAAATGACAAACAGCAGCAGAATAATGTTCATGGTCTTTTTGCGTTTCAGGTCTTTTTTCAATATCCTTAAGAACATAGTGTATACCTCTTTTCTTACGTTTTATTTTCTTCATGTTTTGATCATAGCATAGAAATTCTTAATAAGTCTTTAACTTTTGACAGAACATGAAAAAAGCATATTTTCCACAGCTTCTTACGCAGATGGTTTAACCTTGCATAGATAGCCCCTGCCGTTAAATGCGCAAGCGGGGCAATCTCCTTTGTGGAATATCCCTGCATTTTCAGCAGGATAATTAGTAAAGTACGCCTGTCCACCGTGACTAAATCGTCTGTGCGGATTTATTCAATGACCACCTCATCAACGCCGCACTCGCGCAGTATCTTTTCTTTTGCTTCCTTCCAGGTACGCCATTTCCTGTCCTCCCGTCCGTTGTTAGTTCTGGTCAGATTCCCTACGGCAGCAGAAATCCTTATAGGACAACTCCACATAGACATTGTTTTCTTTGATATATACTTTTCCCGGTGCGTATTTCACCGCTAATACCTCCCATCTGAATTTTTGAAATGCTAAAATCCAGATGGAGAAGGCGGAGAGCGGCAACCAACAGCAGAAATAGGCTTATGGTATATTCCGATAAAAAACGAAAAAAGAAAAATTGCAAAGGCTCTGCGAACTTTACAGTTCTATGAAATGTTAATTCTATTAAGCGGAGATTTTATTTCTGGTTACCTGGTAAGAAGCAGCGTTACATGCTCAGGGATTTTTTTAACTGGGCTTCCCGCCTTTCCCTGATATGCTATGTATAAACTACCTTTGTTCTATCTGTACAGATAGATTACTGCCCGAAAAAGGAACATAAAAAATCCCTCCAAACTGAAAACTGGTCTGGAGGGTAACGTCTATTCATTTAGGCATGGTAAATCCGCCCGCCAAACCTCGTTTTTTTATTCGGCGGGCAAGTACCACAATAATTTTTTATCAATATCTCTTTCTTCTTTGGTAAATAAAAACTACTGTAATTACCAGCAAACTTAAACCGAAAAGCCATATCTTTGTGGAATAATTGCCTTTTCCCATTGAGAACAAATAGAAAATACTATCCTCTGATACATTCCCCAAAGAATTTAAAAGAAAATATCCGATTGACGCCAAGTAACCTACAATAACAGAATTGCTGAATATGGCTGCTGCAAATCCAAAGCTCCCCAATGCCATTGCGCTTACAACTGTTCCTGCCACATAAGGCATAAAGGGAAATATACAGTTTTTCCATACCATAATTCCAGAGAACAGGCATACCATCAGAATTAGCAGCAGCATTGACATGATGAACCGCAGCAATAAGATTTTCCAATGAGGAATTTTCTTTGTACAAACTACGTCCTGTATTGCCTTAGACTGTTCTGGAGCAGGCAGCGGTGCTATGAGAAATATTCCTGTTAGTATTACAGCCTGTTCATACAAATCATTTGAAATTCATCTTGTATCATTTTATAGCCACGCAATGTATTGTGCCTTATCATTTGAGATGGTCAAGCTTTTTTGTAACACTTACAAGGAAAAGTTTTGACAAGATCATGCCTGCATTCTCTTTTCAAATGGTGTCATATATCCATTGGATGAATGCGGGCGGATATGATTATAGTAG
>CATOOV010000082.1 GCA_951801955.1 uncultured Lachnospiraceae bacterium | reverse complement strand
AAGCGCCGCATTTTTTAGGCGGTTTGTCAATAGTTTTTTGAAAAGTTTTAGAAAAAAGTGGGGGAATTTGTAAAAATGGAGTCTTGGATGTCGCATAGAATAAGGCTTTGAGATTCCGAGAGCATATGAATATCAAATGGAGGCATGGGCGGAAAGGAAAAATGCAAATGATTAAAATCGTTGATGAAGCAGAGTGTAAAAAATATCGTTTGGACTGTTCAATTACCCTGAAAAAAGTATGCTCCAGACTCAAAGAAAAGGGGATAAGTGCCCAATTTACGCTTGTAGGCAGTGGGGCAAGAAACATGGTTACAAGAAATGGAAATGGTCCGTTTGACCTTGACTATAATCTTGAAATCGTCAAAGCACCAACTGAGTATTGGAATGATTTGCGCCATCTGAAAGATACTGTTCGTGTTTTGCTTGATGAAGCAACAGGATTACAATGTTTTTCTGAATCAAATGACTCAACTTCCTGTTTGACGTCCATATTATACTTTAAAAATGAACCAACAATTAAGTTTAAATTCGATGTCGCAATTGTTGCCAAAAATCCTGATGGAACTCTATGCAGACTTATTCGTAACAAAAATGCTTGGGGATATGGGAGAGATCAATATGTTTGGAATGAAGTCCCATATTCCCACAATGTAACACTCAAAGCAAGGCAAATTAAAGAAGCTGGACTGTGGCTTGATGTAAGAAATCAATATGTCAGATTGAAAGAAATGTATCTATCTCGTAGGTGGGACAAAGATCATCCATCATTTGTTGTTTATATTGAAGCTGTTAATAATGTATACAGTAAACATTTTTCATAAGTGTAAAATGATGATTTTATTTTTGTGCAATCGAGTAGGGGAACTGATTTCCCCTACTCATGTGTCACCGATGCATCACTCCAGCGGCATATTTCTTCTGCATCGGTGTGTGCATACAAAAAAGCAGGGACTCTCTCGAATCTCTGCCTGTTATAGTTCAATAAATAATTGTATCCAGTTTTATGAAACTTTTATATCTGAGACAGTATGGCATAAATATACTCATAAGTATACTTTTGATAGCTAAAAACACTTTATATAAATATTAATTATCCGGAAACAAACAGAGCAATTTATCAACTGTTTTTTCCACCTCTGCGGTAATCATTCGAGCCAGCATTCCGCCATCATCATATACCACCTCCTCATACTGGTCTCTTACCCGACGTTTATATCCACTCCCACATATTCTATTAACTTTGTACCAAAAACTATTAGCGTCAGACTGTGGTGCAAATCCCTCATTCCATGCCCATTGAAAGAACCTTTGCCCCATCTTCTCTGTTCCTTCCTTAACCATCAGTTTATACTGATTTAAATAACCGCCTGTGATACTTCTTGCCTCCTTGTTTCTCACATCAATCAGAAGCTGATTAATTTCAGAAGATACTGGTTCTATAGCTTTTAAGAAACTCTCTTTTCCCACTTGCATAATCTGTGTATAAATATCTGTATGCCACATTTGATAACCGCCATACAAAGAATTCATCTTCTTAATAGTCCTCCAGTGGATATTATCTATCGTTTTCTTGAGAATATCTTCAACAATATCCATGCCACGAACCCGAGAAATTTTCATCTTCCTTTCTGCCACTTTTTTGCGTATCTCAAACAATTCATTATCTACCTCAGTATTCACAAAATTGCGTTCCAATTCTAGCAAATTTTCAACTTCTGCACGAATTTTGTCCGCATCTTTCTGCAATCTTTCTTTCAGTCGCTCAATAATCGTACGAATTTTATTAGTGACTTCTTGGCGATATTCAAACGCAATATCATCGTCGTACTTTTCAATAACTTGATTATTTTTAAACTTCGGTTTTTTCGTATATTCACTAATTACAGTTTTTCCATTTTCATCGAGTTCATATATCCTTTCAGATTTAAAGATATATGCAGCACACGAATCTAAAAACAGTGTATTATCCATTTTGTAAGGAATCTTATCAGCACCAACACGACGTTTAAGTTCATTTGCCTTTATCTCAATCCCAACATCTGAATCTCCTTCTGCCTCATTAACTGCCTCCAATTCCTTAATAGGGCTTTTTACAAATATTGACGTTTTCCAAGTGCAATACTGATCCCAATCATTAAGAAATGCTTCTTTTAATAAATTTCTAATATTTGATGATGGTACATTTTTAAGATCATCCATCAGAAAACAAATTGTATCTTCTGCTAACATAAGATCCTGTAAATCTGTCCTTACTGAAGAATCCAAGCCAATAGTATCAATAATTTCCTCTATATAATCGGGAAGTGCTAAAAATAAATCTTCAGAATAAATATCGACATAAATCTTGCTTGCGATTGAATAATCTGATCTTTTTCCGTCATTTATCTCTTTAAAAGTTCTGCTGAGCCATTGCTCAAAATCCATTTCCCCCTGATACGGAATAATAGAACATTGCCTGTGGTCTAGGTCAATTTTTTCAAGAATATACTCATAAAACGAAACCTCATTTTCGAACGTTTTTATAAATGATAATATTTTATTACGCTTTTCAATTGAGTGTTCTCCTACTCCGGAAGGAAGATCCTCAATTGATGCCATATTTCTTATAACTCGATCAATTTCCAAATGCACATTTTCGGCATTATGTTCTGTCATATCGTCCGTATTGTCATCTGTTACATCCAAACAACGCGAATAGTAATAGTTACAGTATTCCTTAATGTACTCTTTTTGCTGGTCAATGGACATATACTCCACTCGAATTCTGCTGGCATCAGCGACCTGCTTAATATGCACCTCTGCAACTGTTGTCCTGCCGGAAGCAGTAGCCAACAACGATATTGCTTCTATCCTTTTTTCATTCTCTTTATTTTTCTTCAATAAATCTAACCAATTACAAATAGCTGTTGTCTTTCCTTTCCCCGGCTCACCAATGAATACAATTCTATACCTGTCAACTCTATTAAAACCATCTATCTGTTGTATCCTCTTCATATAACCTTCGAAGCTATGTTTATAAGATATATTTTGAAATTCTGGCAAATTCTCCATTGTTTCTTTTAATGCCCCTACTTTAACAGGCAACTCTCCATATACCACTTTCGTTTCCTCCTCTGCACCCACGAATATAACTACTTTCTTATGTTATTAGATATTGATTGATTGGTTGCTTAATAAAATGATTGTATCACACATTTCTACATAATTCTATAATTTCTTCAATTGGATTCTCAAATACTTTTTTAGAAAAAAGGGGAACATTTTACAGTTCCCCGACAAAATTATAGACAATCCGAACTTCCTGTGTCTTTACCCCATCTATTTTCTTAAGTTCACCTATCAATATGCGGTTAATCAGTCGGTTTAATACTGTTTCGTCAAGCTCCGTAATAGCAGCATAACGCCTGATTTCGCCCATAAACATCTGCACATCGCCCTCGGAATGTTCCTCCTCGCTGATAAGCGCAGCTATCTCCTGCATACGGTTCTGGTTACTTTCCTGTTCCTTTTCCATTGCGTCCGTCAACTTCAGGAAACGCTTTTCCGTAAGTATTCCTTTTGCCTTGTCTGCATATAAACTGATAAAAGTATCATCTATCTCCTGATTGCGTCCTGCAAGGCTCTCATATTCCTTTTTCAGACTGTCCGTATCCGCAAGGTACTGTTTTTCCATCCTGCGACTCAATCTGCCATAAAACGCTTCTTTGTCCTTTAATGCCATAGCCGCAACTTCCTGTATATCAGTAAGCACAAGATTGTATAAATCCCTTGCCTCGATTTTGTGGCTTGTGCAGGCGTTTTTGCCCAAACGGTTATAAGTCTGGCAGATATAATATGCCTTATCTATCGGCTCACGTTCTTTCCCTGTCCTGCGGTCTTTGTCCGTCCTGCCCACCTTTTCATAACGCACCTGCATGGACTTTCCACAGGTGACACAATAGACAATGCCATGAAAAATATTGTAATATGGACAGTTATTCCCCTTCATGATTGGCGGTCTGCGGTCTATAAGCTGCTGAACCTTTTCCCACTCCGCTTTAGGTATAATGGCTTCATGGCAATCTTCTATGACTTCTCTCTGCTCCCTCGGAATGATATTGTAAGTATTGGAACGTATCCCCTTCTGATGCGTCTTGCAGACAACGTGTGCGCCTTTATAAAACGGATTTCTCAAAATGGTTGATATGCGTGAACCGCTCCAAGCGTAATAATTCACGTCACAGTCCGTTCCCGTCTGCATTCTTGTAATCGGTATCCGTTCTTCCATCAAAACCTTACATATTTTCATGTTCCCAAACCCGTCAAGTGCAAGGTCAAATATCCGTCTGATAACCGGCGCAGTTTCCGGATCAATGATAAGATGCCCATTATCATCAGGATCACGCATCAGTCCCAAAGGAGGTTGCCCTCCGCAGAATTTTCCCTGTCTTGAACGTGTTATGTGCCCTGCAAGCACTTTCTTTGAAATATCCCTGCTGTACATATCATTCAGGATATTCTTAAACGGGGCTATGTCCATTTCCTGTTTGTTAAGGCTGTCATAATTGTCCGTAATGGCTATGTAGCGTACATTGTGCTTCGGGAAAAATACTTCCATATAGCTGCCGGACTCAATATAGTTACGCCCAAGCCTTGAAAGGTCTTTGGTAATCACGCAGCTTATCCTTCCTGCTTCAATATCGCTTATCATGCGCTGGAATGCCGGACGGTTGAAGTTCCGCCCTGTGAAACCATCGTCCACATAAAACTCACAGTTGAACATACCATTCTTTTCTGCATAGTCTTTAAGCAGCAGCTTTTGATTGCTGATACTCATACTCTCATTGTCCTTGCCATCTTCAAGAGATAATCTACAATAAAGGGCAGTAATCATTGGACTGGTAATCTTAGAATTGTTTTTCTTGGAATTGTTATTCCTGTTCATAGGTTCTCTCCTTTATGAACAGGGACACGATATAATTATATTACCATGTCCCCGCCCCAATTTCAACATATTTTTCCTAAATCTGCTTTAAACCGCCTGCCTGTCCTTTTTTCGAGAATGCGGAGCATTTTTTGAAATATGTTCCTCCGTCTTTTTCTCTATAAGCTGTTCAAAAGCTTGCTGCATGGTCTGTGTGCCGCCAAATTCCCTCGTCACAACAAACCTTGTCTGCCCCTTTATTTCCTTTTTAACTTCTCTGTCTACAATCATAAAATAAACCCTGTCCTTTCTGCGGTCATTTCCCCGCCTGTCATATTTCAATCCTCTTTTTCTCTCTGTACAGAAAGATAAATCTGCATAAAAACAGCATTGAAGATAACCCTTCCCCAATGCCAAACATCACACTGTATCCTTAACACCTGTCAAAATCTTTTTCGCCGTATCCCTGTTGCCCTGCCCCAGTTCAGAACGGTAATTCTTACCGCCGAAGAATACAGGCATACAGCGTTCCATGATGCGGTCATAAATCCTTGCGTGTTCCACGTCCTGCGGACTTTTCAGCGCATCAAGCTGAATGTTTGTTGTGATGATGAACGGCTTGCCGGACTTGTACCGTTCATCAATAACCGTATAAATTGTTTCAACCGTATACTGGCTTTCCCGATGGGTCCCCATATCATCAATCACAAGCAGCGTGTAGCGGTTCAAACTTGCAAGGTACTCATTCCGCTCCGAACTGTAAAGACCGCCGAGCGCATTTAATATTTTCGGAAAACTTGTCATCAGTACAGGAATTTTCTGCTCTAACAGCGCATTAGCAATACACCCTGCAAGGAATGTCTTGCCTGTCCCAACATTCCCCCAAAACAAAAGTCCCTGTCCTGTCTGCGCCATTTCTGAAAAATGTTCCTCATACCGCTTTGCGTATACGACGTTTTCTTGTGACGCATCACAGCGGTCAAAGGTATAGTTATAAAATGTCCTGTCCTGCAGTCCCGCACTTTTCATCTTCTGTATATTCAGAAGTTCTTCCTTTACCCTGTATTCCTCATGTTCTTTTTCCAGTTTCTCCGCCACACATCTGCAAAGACAGCCGACAATGCGTTCCTCTCCCAAAAATGATATTTTCTTCTGCTTTTTTGTGTGGCACTGTCCGCACATCAATAATCCGGTATCATCGTCCGTATAATCATCAACCGCCTTGATTTCCTCATTTGTGGTTTTTTCCAATTTTTTCAGGACTTCATCAACAACCACTCCAATCATAAACTGTCACCCTCCTTAAAACTGCCGTTATAAGAATACCCATTTCCTTTTGCCTGTTCTTTCTTCATATCCTCTTTTTTCCAGCACTCCATAATGGCTAAATGGTTTTTATATGTTTTTCCGCTGTAAGCCATATATTCCGACAGATGCTCTATCATGGACTGGTAATCTGCCGGAAAGTCAGATTTCAAAATTTCCAGCTCTTTATCCGTAAGGCTGACATTTTCATATCTGCCGTAAAAATTTATCTCCTGCCTCGTGGGTGCGTGTGTGTCCTTTTCTCTCTCACTCTCTCTTATATAATCTCTATTCTCTATACTCTTATCTCTATACTCTGGTGGACAAATGTCCAAAGCAGGGCGGACATTCTGCGGACAAATGTCCGCCTTTTGTCCTTCTGTATCAGATAAGCCTATCTGCATAGGCGTGGATTTCTCCTTCTCTTTCCTAAGCCTTGACAGCTTTTTGCGCTCCCCTTCCGTTGAAGATTTCCCCACCAGCGTTTCAATCTGGCTCATGTAAATCGTGCCTGTGTCGGTAGTTTCCGCAAGCCCAAGCTCCAAGAAAATTTTTACCGCCCTCTCAACGGTGCCGACCTCATGCCTTGTCAGTGTGGCGATCATCTCCGTTGTCAGCGACAAATGCTCGTTTACTTTCAAAAATCCGTTGAACTGCAACGATTTCAGGTACATCTTCATCAGGATATTGCTATACAATACCCCGTCTTTCAGACTTTCGAGTAAAATAATGGTATCCTGCTCGAAAAAGTCCTCCTTCAGCTTCAAAAAATAATACTTCCTGTTTTCTGCCATAAAATCCTCCTAATTTCTGCAAATAAAAAACAGGGCAACTATAAAGCCTGCAAAGGGTATAGTCCTCCCCTTGTAGGTTTATAATTGCCCTGACGCTGTGTGAACGCAGCGCTTAACGCTGCGTAAATCTGCCGTTTATAAAGACTGTTCCTCTTTTCCGGCTTGTTTTACGTTTGTTCCGTAATGCTGTGATTTATAATCATCAACACATTTTTTGTTGGCACTAAGCTGTGCCTTGAGGGATATTCTCGCTGTTGTTTTTACCTGTTCGAGATTCTCTTGTTTCCGATTCGGCTCTTGTAAGGATTTTGCTAATTTCTCCATAATTTCCTTTGCGGATTTCAGAAATTTTCCTTTCAATGTTTCCAAACGCCGTACTGCATAATTCCGCATTTTTTCATTATCGGTGCGTTCCGGTGCGGACAGCCATCTTGAATAATCATCAAGAATTTTTATATCCTCTTTCTGTGTTTCCTGCCGAACGGTA
This sequence comes from uncultured Lachnospiraceae bacterium, assembly GCA_951801955.1. Lineage (GTDB taxonomy): Bacteria > Bacillota > Clostridia > Lachnospirales > Lachnospiraceae > Petralouisia. The sequence continues at coordinate 4,716 of CATOOV010000082.1, read as the reverse complement.
TAGGTAACAACTTCACAGGCTTTTTCATACGCCTGTCCTGCCACCTCGTCGACCAGCGTTTCCATGTCTGCAAGTTTCATCGTGATATCTTCAAGTACAGAATGTTTTTCCATGATTGCAGCATTTTTCTCTGCAATCAGCTTATCCTGTTTTTCAATTACTTTTTCCCTTTGGGAAACAGCCGTTTCTGTCTTCTGGAATTTTTTCTCCTGTTCTTCTATAGCCCCAGAAATTTCGGTAAGGATTTCCCTCTGCACAGAGATTGTTTCTTTCTGTTTTTCAATGATAAAATCCTGTTTCTCCACATATCCTCTGCCGCCATATGTCGGTTCAGTCTGCAAGTGGAGATTATACTTTGCACAGATACAAAAAAGCATTTTCCGGCACTCCGCATCAAAGGTCTGTTTGCGGTTATTATTCCTGCCTTTCTTCTTGTCGGGATCAGGTAATGGTATGCCTAATTCTTCAAGTGCTTTTTCCTGTTGGGGACACAACTCTCCGTATTTATTTTTACAGTCAAAAACGTGCCTTTCATGGATATGTGGAGTACCCTCATCAAGATGTAATGCCCAATCCAGTATGTGTACATGAGAACCAAATTTTTCTTCCATCTCTAAAAAAAATTCGGTTGCAATCTCGGCTAACACTTCTCCCGATACAGACTCATCAATCGTGCCAATCTGATAAATGCTTTCCTCTGGACAGGTCTTGTTATTTGTCAGTAAATCATTCACAGTCCTGTTACGTTCTGTGTGTCTTGTTTTTTCATTCCGTTCATTCTGTGCCTGTATGTGGTCTGCATAATGTTCAAAATAATAAATCTGCTCAATTTTTTCAAAAGAGTAATCATTTTCTTTATCATGCTCCCTTATTTTTGCAGAAGAAAATCCGGTGTAACAATCCCAATAGATATTTTGCTTTGCCCTGTCTGCATCTATATGCTCACTGTTTTCAATGTCAAACCTGCGGTCATTATGCTTTGGATTGTAAGCACCGTTTTTTCCAGCTCTGCCGTTATGCCTTGTTAGTTTCATTCAATTGTCGTTTTCCTCCCTTCTTTCAATTTTCTCTCCAACAGAAAATGCCAGTCCTCCTGCACGCAGGGGACAAGGCATTTCCTTTCATTTTCTCCCAAGCTTCGCTTATGGGAGAAAGGCAGCTTTGCTGCCAATCCTGCCGATTTCAGCGTCAGGCAATACCCAGTATGAAGTGACGCAGGCATCACTTCTCTGGGCAATGGCTGCCGCCCTTGACCTGCACAGGGAAGTTGCACTCCCTGTACCCTTGCACAAAGGGCTTTGCCCTCTGTACTCCCCTCCGCATCAGCTAACACTTATGCGGTTTTTGCCCAATTCTCCTACGGAGATTTAGGCAAAAATAAGCCGACACTCGATACAACTTTTAATAAGAGTTTCGACTGTCGGCTTCTATATCTGTCCTCACAAACAGACTCATTTATCCGCAAATGTTACTTTCATTCCCAAAGACGCAAACAGGACACTCCCATATCTGAAAATGCCCTGTTTTTCATTCGGTTACATTATGGTGTGCAACCTTCTTCTTCGATAAGAAATTTGTCCCGCTCCTCCATCACTTCCGTAGCCATCAGTACGCCCAAACTGTATCCTCTGATAAACCTGTTTTGTGCGTCACAGTTATGTTCATTTTCCATCGCATCCAGCAGCTGTACTAAAAGTTTTCTCTGTTCATCATTGAGCTTTTCTTCCAATTTTTTATGAAATGCACATACCTGCTCACAATACTTTTGATGCGCTGGCGAACGTTTCTCTGTTACTGCATTTACAAGGAGCTGCTCATCGGAGAATGCATCTAAAATCTTTCCCACCTTGTTATCCGTCCTTTCCTGTCCCTGTATATGGCAGCTAACCTTCTTCGTTGCCCAACACAAGACCATCACGCCCTGCAAAGACTTCCATAATCACCAGTGCGCCCAAACGAAAACCATTGATAAAACTCTGTTGTGAATCACTTTGGTTGGCTTCTGCTTGGGAGTCTCCCAGTTTTTCAAGCAGCTCTTTTTCCGATTCATTGAGAGTTGCGGAAAGTTCTTCTTCCAGCCTGCACACCCGTTTCATTGCATTTTTAAGTTCTGAATTGTGTTCCATCGTTTCCATACCCATGCGGAGGTTGCCTTCTGCTATGGCTGTCAAAATTGTCTGCATCATTGTACCTTTCTCCTTTTTCCTAATTTCTTGCAAGATTAGACCGCATAGTGTATACTATTCATGCGGTCTGTCATTAGGCAGGCTCACTCTGAAACGGCGTTCATTCTTCGCGGTTTGGCGCCGTTTCTTTGTTACCTTTTCAGGCTCTCATGCACCATGTCGATCCCTTTCCGGACAACATCTGAACGTGACATTTTTAGTTCCTGCGTACACTCGTCAAGTTTCTTCACTGTTTCCTTGCTTACCCGTACAAATATCCTGTCCGTCATGGAATCGTCAGAGGGTGGTCTCCCTGCCTTCTTCTGCGCCATTGTTTCACCTCTCTTTCTTGTGCGCACATTAATTATATTATTGTACGCACAAAAAGTCAATACATTTTACAACGAAACACAATCCCTAGACTACCTTCTTGTGCATACCAGCCTTTTCTCAATTCTGTACTTGTCTTTTAGCATAACGCATTTTTGCAAGGTTCTCCCTCTGTGCAGAAGATAGCTTTCTCGGCTTTCCAATACGCACTAATCTTTTTGGCATCTCATATGTCTTGCTGATTTCTGTCTGCCTTATCAGGCGAAATGTATCAGGAAACTTCGTTACAAGTGCATCCATCTTTCTCAGCCATGATGGATTGGCACTGTAAACGGTTGCCATTTCCTCGTCCGCATTAAAGTTAATCACTACTTCCTGTTCATACCTTGTAAGGTTCATTCTTCCTCCTTTTCCCCTCTATGCAGAGGAATATTTCATTTTAATATTCTGTTTTGATAACTTGTGCATATAAAATGAAGTTCAATTTTTCCCTCTTTAAATTGCCGTTTTCCCCTTATTTGTTCCTGTCAGTACGTCTTTTAGTGACGAATGGCGTTTTCATGCAACTTGGCAGGCTCATATTTTATGCCCACCGACAACAACTGTTTTCATAACCAGTCATTTATTTTCGGTGGGTTTGTCATCGCCCACTTTTCCGCTTGCAGTATCCTTTCGGACGGTCATTCAGTTGTCAATGTTCGTCTGTAAAAGCATTATCACACAAATTCCCCCTCTCTCTCGTATTTCCCGAAATATGGAAATTCGGCATAAAAACATCAAATTTCCACAATACGGGAAATGATTACTTTCCATTATTTCAAACAATTCTTTCACAGGACTGTTAAATTTGTGATAGAATTGAACTATCTGTTTTACCATAAGCCGCTCCTTACAACCTCTTGTGCCATTGTATTTATGCCCCCGCCTCTCTGTCAAGTCTGAAATGAATGGGCTTTCAGCCCAGACTTGACAGAAAGACGAGTGCAAAATATCCTGTCACTAAGAGGTTTGTAAGGAGGAGTATTGGCAGTTTTGCAGAAATACATAATATTTATCTAATTGGAGTGATTATCAATGAAATGTAAACTTACTTTGCCGGAAAAACTCAAAGACCTGCGTGTGGAGCATGGTCTTAGCCTTGAACAGCTTGCAGACGCCACAAAAATATCCCGTTCTGCCCTCGGCACATATGAAACCGATGAAACAAGGGAAATAGGTGGGGAAAACCTGCGCACACTTGCAGAATATTACCATGTATCAGCGGATTACCTGCTTGGGATAACAGACACCAAAAAAGCTGCCGATGCTGACCTGTCTGTGCTGAATCTTGATGATGATACCGTAGAGCTTCTCAAAAACGGGCATTTCAACCACCGCCTGCTGTGCGAAATCATCAAGCACCCTGCCTTTGAGAAGTACATGGCAGACATTGAGATATATGTCAACGGGATTGCCACAAGCCAGATACACACCCTTAATTCCCTTGTGGATTTTGCCAGACAGCAGGTAATGGAAAATTACCACCCTGATGAGGAAGAATTTGCACAAAGAGAGCTGAATGCCTGTTATGTGAACGAATATGAATTTTTCCGGCACGTCATACAGTCCGACCTCGGTGAAATTATCAAAGACCTTCGGAAATCCCACGCAGGGGAAACGGAAACTGCACCCACTACTTCCATTGTTGAAGATATAAAAAGCGACCTTGAAACATACAAAAACTTTAAGGGCAGTCATGCCGAAAAAGATTTTGCTCTTATGTGCAAACGGCGGGGCATAAATTATTCCAAAGTGCCCGATGATGAAAAAATGGTGGTAATGCGCTTTTTGCGCCGCTCAAAGAACTTCAAAGGCTATTATGACTAAAGCGGGAACGCATAGCAGACATGGTTAGCTGAATTGTCGACTGATCGTGTCCCTGTTCTGTTTATTTTTGTTTTGGGCAGCCAACTCTTCACGAATAAGTATGGCATATCTTTGCCCAATTTCTGATAGTTGAGAGAGTGGGAGGTTTCCCGCCCCCGGCTCTCCCCGGTGTTGTAGGTGTCAATGGTTTCTTTTCCCAGGGCGGCGGCTAACTCCTTTAAGGTGGTAGGTTCCTTGCCGCCCAGAAAGATGGAAGTGTCCATATTTCCGATGATGGTGTCGGCGTTGTCCTTGTAGATGGCCTTTAACTGGGACTGCGCCTGCAATACCAGACAGGCGGAAATCTCCCGGCTTC
>CATOOV010000081.1 GCA_951801955.1 uncultured Lachnospiraceae bacterium | reverse complement strand
TTTCAGGAAAAAACTCTGGATGATTCTGTTATTCTATAAAAAGAGCATACTTTAATAAGCCATTTCCCATGGCTTGCATGTTTGTTTTAAGATGTTAATAATTAAGCGCTTTTCAACGGAAACATATGGCTTCCAGTCCTGCCTTTTTGAATCTTATTGTGGAGCTTGTTTAGGTTCCTTGCCATGGTCAGCAGTATACTTTCCGCAAGCACATTTGATGTCCCCCTGCCCACATATCTCCGAAACTGCATATCCTGTTTTATATCCCCAAAAGAACCTTCTGTCTGAATGCTCCGGTTCATTCTGTAAACAATACCTTTATAGGGATCCGATTCTGTTCCGGCGTCCGCGGTTATGTTTTTATATTTAAATTTCAGATGTTCTTCCGCGCCTTTCAAAAAAGGAATTAATGTAGTTGTGTCTGTTGGCTGCGGACCTATGGTGAGCCATGTAACATATTCGGGATCCACCCCATGCTGGAGGTTATACGCCGGTTTTAACAGTCCGTTTCCCATGGCATCTTCCTTTTGAGGGCATAAAGCTTCTTGCGGGGTTTCTTTACATGCTTCATCTTTATGGTGTCGCCATAAACAATCTTTAAATCGTGGATCCGTTCGCACCCTGCCACAAAATCAGCAAGTTTTATCAAAAGTTTTGTCTGATTTTTGGTTACAGCCTTCTTCCAGACAAACGTGTATTTGTTTGCGGAAGCTTCTATTTTTGTGCCGTCAATAAAAACGGTTTCACCTGAAATTTCTCCCAAGTCAAAAAGCGCGTTGGACATTTCAGCAAGGATGCGTTTGGCGCATGGCGCAAAATGAATGCTTCTAAACCGTGCGAATGTCGCATGATCCGGCGCAGGCAAGCCTTCCAGAAGAAACATAGAATTAATATCCCTTTTACAGTTAAGCTCCATGGAACGAGAGGAATAATCCCCATAATTGTACGCGGGAGTGTGTGGAATGCACTTTTGTTCTTAAATTCTCTTGACAGAGAGATGTTTTAATCCCTTTTGGCTTAAGATACTATTGTGGTAATCCATGGAGTAGGTCACATCCTCCCCAAACCATTTTGGGGGAATGAAAGCTTTTGCCGCCTCTTCTGTAGCAAATTCCACCTCGGCGACAATCAGCGGGGCTAATTCACCTTCAAAAATATCAAGTTCAATGGTCAAAACACAATTGTCAAATTCAAAAGGAATCAGATATCTCTTTTTTGAAATTAGAATTCCGTCCAATTTGGGAATCAGATGCAAATAGGCTTCTTTTGTCAATGGAAGATTGTATTCCTCCCGAACCAAAAGCCCACGGGATTTGTAGGTAAGATAGAATTCCTCCTCTTGCCTGCGTATGCGTATGACAGGTTCCGTACAGAGATAACCTTGTTCAATATGCAGAAATGAGTAGGAATCCAAGTTTTCAGGCAAAGAAGTAATTAAAAATTTTCGTTCTATTTCCATAAAATCCCTCCAAATAATCGTAACTATGAATGTTGTCTTAGAGCTGCTCCTGCTGGGTGCCATTCATTCTCTATTGCAAAGCATACCACAATCTCATTTAGATGTAAATATTGTGTGCCGAAAGGGAATCCGAATCCTATATGATAAAAAACCCCCTGCTCTGAAAAATTCAAAGCAGGGGGTTTCTATATGGGATTAGGTTGTCAAAAGATGATTTGACTGCTTAATCAAATTGCATCGTTCAGACTCTGTTACTGCTGTCCGCCTGACATCTGCTGTTCTTGTTTCATGATCATTTTCTTAACCATCTCTCCGCCGATGGAACCAGCCTGAGCAGATGTCAAGTCACCGTTATATCCTTCTTTTAAAGGTACGCCAATTTCAGATGCAACCTCCTGTTTAAAACGATTCATAGCCTCTTTTGCCTGAGGTACTGCCATTTTACTTGTGTTAGAACCAGAATTGTTAGTCATTCGATTCACCTCCAAATGTTTTTCTTAGTTTTTATCCGCCGAAGCGTTTGTATCATTTCCACAGACAATGGTATAGAACCTTTGCTGCGTTTTTAGGCTGATAAGAACATCATTCCGAAATGGCTCATTCTCTGGAATGATGTCCGCTTCGAAACGTTGTTGCTTATCATGGTGTTATTATCTGTAAAGAAGAAAATAATATGAATGGGAATTTTTGTCTATTATGGATAATTATGGAAATAAAAAAGAACATGTGGTTCTGTATGTGGGCGATTGGAGTATTATCCATATGAAAAAAGTTAAGAAATTATAGTGAAAATAAAAATTAATTGTATTTTATTATATCATAAGAAATGATATAATAGAATTTATAATTATTATACCAGATGGGATATGGCATCTGCCGCTACCGATTTGTATGAGTGGGAGTGTAATTTCCATCTAATTGATGCTCCGATTTTGGCGCGTAGGGATTCAAAGAGATATGCCATGCCGCCGATAGGCTGACCTGAATTCTATTCCAAGACGCACAGGAGAGAGCTTTCAATATTATTTAATTAACAGAAAAAAGGAGGAATTTAGATGCATTTTAGAAAAAGATTTTTTGCAGCGGTGCTCTCGGCAGCCATATTGGCTTCCCAAGCTTTTGATGCAACTGCGTTTGCCGCTAATGTGCAAGGGGCAGAAAACCAAGAGGCAGAAGTAAAAGAACTTGGAAGTCGTGAAGCAAAGGTACAGGAACTGGAAAATGAAGAATCCAAGACAGGCAGGGCAGAACAGGGAAAGATCCTGGAACTGAGTTTTGACGGCAGCGGCAGCGGGCTTTCCAGTCCAGGAGCAAAGATAACGATGAATGGAACTTTATCATTTTCCAACGATGGGTTAAACCAGATAGGGATAAAAAATAGATATGTATCGGCAGGAGCATAGATTTTCTCCTGCCACGCCTGTATTTAGGCGGTTTGACGTTTGGTACGCTGCGTATATTCTCGTTCCATTTCCCGCATTTCCGCATCCGTGGGGATGTCCACAATCCCGACATAGGAATAGTAGATGTCGATTTGCTGTGTCCGTTTCCCGTCTTTTTTCTCACGCTCATGGACTACGATTTTATCCACAAATGCGTTTAGGACTTCGGGCGTCAGCTCGTCGATGCGGGTGTATTTCTTGGTGACGGCTATCAGCTTGGTGACATTGGTCGCTTCCGTGTCGGCTTCGCTGACCTCGGCTGTCAAGGTTTCGATTTCCTGCTTTAGCTGTTCCTGCTCGGCTTCATATCCGTCCGACAGCTTGTAAAAGCGTTCGTCATTCAGCTTTCCGTTGACATTATCCTCATAGATTTTGCGGAACAGGCGGTCAAGCTCCTTTATCCGCTTTTCGTCCTTTTCTATCTGTTTCTGCTTTGCGGATAACTCGTATCTGCGTTCTGCAAGGGTGGCGTCAATCTGCTGTCGGATAAACACACGCTCAAACTGCTGTAAATAGGAGAGGAACTGCTGGAGCTGTTTCAGAACTAATTGTTTTAATGCGTCCTCTCGGATATAGTGCTGTGTACATTCCTTTGCCCTGCTCGTCCTTTTATACATGGAACAACGGAAATGCTCATATCCGTTTGCTGTGGCTAAGCTGAGTTTCGCCCCGCAGTCGGCACAATAGAGCAGCCCCGAAAAGATACTTGTCGTTCCGCTTTTGGTCGGTCTGCGTTTGTTCGCCCGTATCATCTGCACTTTTTCCCACATATCCCTGTCAATGATGGGCGTATGGGCGTCCTCGATATACGTCCGCCTGTCCTTTGCGGTTGGGATGCGTTTTTTGCTCTTGAAGCCTAAACGGGTGGATTTAAAGCTTTCCGTCACGCCGATATATGCCACATTTTCCAGAATGGATGCAATCATAGACGTTTCCCAGTTATAGGGATGTTCCGATTTTTTTGCAACGCCGATTCCCTTTGACACCTTGTAGGCTGACGGGGTAAGCACCTTGTCTTCCCAGAGGGCTGTGGCAATGGCTGACACGCCTTTTCCCTGTATACAGAGTGAGAATATCCTGCGGACAACTGCCGCCGCTTCCTCGTCCACAAGCCAACGTGTTTTATCGTCTGGATTCCGCAAATACCCGTAAGGCGGTGCGCCCAAATGCTCGCCTGCAAGCCCTTTCGCTTTCTTGACTTCCTTTACCTTTTTGCTCGTGCTTTTGGGATACCATTCGTTAAAAAGGTTGGTAAAGGCGGCAAATTCGTTGCTCTCAAGGCTGCCCGTGTCCACGTTGTCCATGATGGCGATGAACCTCACGCCCGCTTCGGGGTAGATGATTTCGGAGTATGAGCCGACCTTGATATAGTTCCTGCCGAAGCGTGATAAGTCTTTGACAATGACGGTCTTTACAAACCCTTTTTCAATGTCCGACGACATTTCCTTAAAGCTTGGGCGGTCAAAATTCGTACCCGTATAGCCGTCGTCCACGTAGAATTTCGGGTTAGGGAAACCGTGTTCTTTTGCGTATTTCATCAGATATTCTTTCTGGTTTACAATGCTGTTGCTTTCACCTTCCCGCCCATCATCTTGGCTTAATCTACAATATAATGCCGTGAATTCTTCCTGCTGTCTTTTCATAAAGCTCTCCTTCCCGACAGCAGACACGGTATTGTGAAGTGTAGGTACAGTATACCACATCTGCCCTTAAACTTCAACGCTTTAAAGTGATAATTCTTCCGCTGCCTGTTATTCCCCGTCGTCATCACCCCAATTCTCATTATCATAAAATCCATATCCCTGTGCGCTGCGCCGAAAAATATCCGTAAGCATTACAAGCAAGTCCCGCCCGTCTTTTCGGAAATGGGCGTTGACGGTGTATTCCGTGCCGCCGATTTTCTCGGTAAGGCTCATCGGCTCTGGGATGCGGACAAGGGGCGTGACGTTCTGGACAGGCGGCAGAGGGGGATATATTTTGTCTGGATTTACCATAGGGACGTCCTTGTATTCCTCCATAATCGCCTGTATTTCTTCCTCGGACAGTCTGCTCATCGCAATGGTTCCTCCCTCCTGCGTGCTGTTTTAACTGGCTGTTTCTGTCGGTTTGACCGCTGATTTTCAATCGTGTCGTAGATTTGGTTTAAGCAGTCATCAATGTGTGCGGAGCGTTTTTCAATCCTGTCTGCATATTTCAGCCGCTTCCTAAGCTCCGTTATCCGCTCCGTCACGCACCGTTTTTCTTCCCGAATTTTTTCTTTTTCGGCTGGTGTGGCACGGCGTACCTTGTTCCGCACGTGCTGGCGGTAGTCAATCAGTTTATTCATTTCGGTCTGGTTTTTCTCCCTGTCGGCGTGTAAGTCGGAGAGGGTGGAAATGTTATGCTTGGACATATACCGTACCTGTGTGGTGATTTCATCTAACTTCCGCAATTCCTCTTTCATCAGCGGGCTTGTCGGCTTGTAGTCCGTGCCTTTGGGGAATATCCCCAACTGATAGCACCAGTAGTAATACAACGCTAAAATCCCCGTGGTTTTTTGATGTGGTTTCCATGCATTTTTATACTGCTCTGGCATATGGGGAGAGTAGGAAATCTTTGCTTTGTAGTTCCCATATCGGGAAGCCCCGCCTAAACATGACTGTATGAAATTGGGGGTTAGCCGCTCGTCAAGCGTGTCTAACCTTGTGAAATGTTTGTATTTCGGCAGCTTCATTTTCCAATGGCTGCCCGAAAAATCAACCTCATATCCCTTATCGGCGAGGTATTTCATCATGTGCTGTAAATCCCTGCTCCCATTGATTGCCTCCCTTAAATCCTCCCGATAGACATTGTACCGTGTGGGTTTTCCGTTCTTTTCGTCCAGATAAAGCGGTCTGGATGGTGCTTTCTTGGGGTTTTCAATCACCGATAAACCGTACTCTCGGCATAAGCGGTCGGACGCTTCCCTCAACCTTTTCTGTTCTGATTTTGAGTAATTATATTTCTGTCCGTCTATGAAAGAAACAGAGTTGAAACAAAAATGATTGTGCAGATGCCCTTTGTCAAGATGAGTGGCAACAATTATCTGGTATTTATCGCCCCACATTTCCCCTGCTAATTTTAATCCGATTTCGTGGCACTGTTCGGGCGTTACCTCGTCTGGTTTGAAGCTCTGGTATCCGTGCCATGCAATATATCCGCCTGTCTTTTGGTACTGCTTCTTTGTCAAAATCATCTGTTGCAAGGCGGTTTCTTTCAGAGCGTTGATTGCGGAAACATACTCGCCCTCGTTTGTTTTTAACGGATTCTTCACATAGGAGAACACGTCAAAGAAGTCCTGCATATCTTCATTCGGCATGGTCTTTTCTGGATTTTCCACATAATCAATGAGGTCTTTCAGCCGCCCTTTGATATGCCATAAGCTCGTTGTTGCCATATCAGACCGCCCCCTGTTCCATCAGTTCTTCTACATTAAATCGTAGTGGGAGAGTTATTTTCTGTTGCAGTTCTAAGATAAAATCCTCAATCTCCTTACAGATTTCGGCGGCGGTTAGATAGTAGGGAACACACTTTTTGAAAGCGTCATGCACCTCATAGAGCTTGTTTAGCAGTTTCCAAAACTCGGTTTTAGGCTGTGGCTGAGGGGCGTTTCCCTTGCATAACTGGCGCATAAATTCGGCGGTGGACAGACCGCAAGCGGCGGCGCACTGCTTTAATTTTTCATGTTCTTCCTCGTTCAATCGGACAGTAATCGGGACACTCCGCACAACCTTTTCTGATTTTTCTCTGCTCATTTTCCTCAATCCTCCAGTCTTATTTTTCTTTCTTCGGGGTAAACAGGGGATGTCCCCTGAGTAAGTTACGCCCACTTGTTTTGTGTGGGCGGGATTGTGGCTGACACAATCCGATGCTCGCTATCTCTGTGGACAACGCCGCAGAGCATTTTTCCTGTGCAGCAGTATTCTTCCATACCTGCCTTACCCGCCGAAAAGAAAATCCTATGTCCTTTCCACCTCCGTTCTGGATTCGATTTTTCTTGACTTTTGGATAAATGAAAAAGCCGCTACACTGCACCACGAACGACAGGAGTATTCTCTCCTGCTCGGATTCGCAATGCTATGTAACGGCTTTGGGATTCAAAACCTTGCTGCCATACGCCAGCCGAAAAGGACGACTTACGTTCGGCGGCGGTCAGCCTTGTCCGTTGGCTGACATTCCATTCTTCCATCTATGTTCTTATTTCATTTTCAATCTTCCAATTCCCTTACGGGTATTTCAGAATATCATAGCGGCTGTACCCATGTCAAGATTTTGGGCAAACTTTTTAGTATTCCCTGTGGACGGGAATTTTATTCATATAATTTTAAATTGGGTGGGGAAATTTTATCCCCCACCCAATAGCCCGCCAGAAAGCTGCCTTTATTAGCTGGTTATAAAATCTTCCGCAGCTTTTTCCGCAGATGGTCTAGCCTTGCATAGATAGCCCCTGTTGTCAATCCCACAAGCGGGGCAATTTCCTTTGTGGAATAGCCCTGCATTTTCAGCAGGATGATTTGCAGGGTACGCCTGTCCACCGCAAGTAATGCCCGATACAGAGTTTCGTCCTCAATCTCATCCAGTAAATCAGAAACAGTCTTTAGCTCGGTATTCTGCTCCCTGTCTGCCATCCCCTCAAGGTATTCACCGAAGTCGCTTGTCCAATGGTAAAACCGCCTGTTGGAATTGAAGTCTGCCCTGTCGTCTGTGCGGATTTGTTCAATGGTGGTTTCATCAACTCCGTGTTCCCTCAATATTTTTTCCTCGGCTTCTTTCCAGATAAGCCATTTCCTGTTCTCCCGTCCGTTGTTGTATGCCATTCTTTTTTCCTCCAATCTGAATTTTTGAAATGTAATAATCCAGATTGGATAGGCGGCGAACGGCAGCCAACAGCGGAAACAGCCCTTCGGCACATTCCGATAAAAAACGACAAAAGAAAAACCGCAAAGGTTCCGTGACCTTTACGGTTTAGAAAGATTTTAGTTCCAATATGTAGAAATATGACTTCTACTTGCAGGGTACAAAGCCCCCATGTACTGACGAGGAGTTTTTTAACAGGCTGTCCGCCCATCCCCGATATGATATATGTAAATAGAATTTGCTATTTGCAGGCAATAAAAATCCCTCCAAACTTCAAAAAGCGAAGTCGGAGGGTGGTCAGGGTATGACGAAATAGCCCACCCGAACATCGTTTTTTTTTATTTGGTGGGCTTGTCCTACCTATGATTATAGAAAGAACAAATATGTAAAAAATATCATTACATAAATAGATAATATATCTATAAATTTTGGCAAGCACTAAAATAAATGAATTTCTTTAATAAACCAATACCCCGCTGTGAACAGCGGGGTATTAACTCTCGTGATGATCGCCAAATATCCACGCAGACACATTTGCTTGAGCCGTTTCTTTCTATTTAGCTTTTATAATAATGGTTTTTACTGGCTTGGAATTATAAGTGAGAGTAAAATTAAAATTCCTGCCGATAGAGAGCAGTACAGAACCATTTTTTTTCTTTTTCCCTATATCATGTATATCTAAATTTTTGCCGATAATTTGGAATGCAAAGTCTTTTGGCACTTTTTTAAAATATACATAATCTCTATTTGAAGATTTGATAATGTACCATTTATTCTTAGTGCATCTTTTTTTAATAACTTTCTTAATTCCGACAGGGACATCTTTAAACTGGCAACGCTCAATGTCAGTATACTCTTTTTTCTTGTGAGGTTTCGTATTCTCAGTGGGATGTTTTGGAACAAAACCAAGCATATCTTTCAATATTTTATTCGCTTTCTTTTTTGGTATCCGTATCAGCCTGCTAATATTTCCAGCTTTATTTCTCAACAGACGTATATCAATTGTGCCATCAATATCCACGAAGCTGTATTCAAAAGAACGGTCAGCCCTTTCATCAAAAAAAATACGGATACGCTTATTTTTATAAAAGAACGCATCATCTTTCTTTATTATACCTAATTGGGCATATTCAGAAACATGCTTACTAGATGGCGTACCCTTTGCAGATGCAGCTATTGGCATAGAAACCATGAATATAAAAATAAATATTGTAACTATTGAAAAAATTGTTTTTCTTTTCATTTGAAATTATCCTCCTTTATCCGCTCTTTATGGCATACCAGTTTCAATACCATGCTTCCATCATAAAGCTATTTCTGTATATGCAACTTGCGAATGGTTGTATAAAATTTTCAGTGAAATATTCCGTTCAATTTCAAGCAATACATAATTTTCAGTTGAAGTACCCATATCATATATTTGTAAAGTCCCGCTATGGCTGTCAGCATAAATCTCTGGTTGGAAAGCATAATTGGCAGTCAAACCATTAAAATAAACATATTGATATTCCTTGTCATTAATCACATACCATTTTTCATCATCACAAGAATTTATGGCATCTATAACCTTATTCGGAAGTTCTTCTTTTGCTAATCTGGTTATCACACCCGTATGCTGTTCTTCCGTCTGCCCATCCAACTCGCTATCTTCAAAATCACTAAGGATTTCATCTGCTTCTTCTTTTGTGAGATACTCAATTTTTTTAATAGAATTATTTTTTGACCGTATTAACCGTATATCAACGGTTCCTTCCTTATCAAAACTGAAAGTTTCAAAAGATTTGTTTTCCCTTAAATCCATGAATATGCGGATGCGCACGCCTTGGTAATAATAAGCTCCATTGATAACTGTAATTCCATGATGTAAATACTCACCATCTTCGATTTCAGTTTTTTCCAAATAATTTTTTTTGTCTTCCGTAATGTGGGCTTTAGACATTGTACCAGCATCAGTACCTGCCACTTTAAAATCATTTTGTGCAAATACTGTAATCGCGCCTGCTAATAAAACCACTGTGCAGCCTATGCTTAAACAAGTTGCTTTTTTAAACTTCATGATTGCCACAATCCTTTCTTGTATGGCGTTCTTTCCAAATCCATTTGAGATAAACGACCAATGATACTGCTTTTCCGCCAAATCTACAAGCGTCGTAACATATTCCTTTTTTGCTGTTTCTCCCAAAAGAGCGACCACTTTTTCATCACATGATAATTCAATATCACGGTTGAGAAGCCGATACATTATCCAAACGAAAGGATTGAACCAGTGTATGCTCACCACTATAAGGATAATTATTTTCCAAAGATTATCCAACCGTTTTATATGTATCATTTCATGCGTAAGGACATATTTTATTTTCGTGTTGTCCGAAAGTTTAAAAATTTTCGGGAATATAATTTTAGGTGACAAAACTCCATACGTTAAAGGTGTTGAGATTCTGTCCGATACCAATAACTTTACACGTTTAGGAATCGTTGTCACTGACCTGAAATAATCATCGCTTTCTTTTGAAATAGGTAATGCTGTCCGTATCTTTTGATATTCTCTCCAATATAATACCCCGAAAACCACAAGCATGACTGCCATACCTGCTGCCCAAACAATCGTCATCCATGCGACGTTGTTTAAAGATAATGCTACTGTTGTATCAGTAATTGGTTCTTTTAATGATTCTGTTATAAGCGGACTGTTAGCAGTATTATAGTGACTGATGCCACTATCTGCTAATTTTGTCATAGGTGAAGCAAGTCCATAATGCATCGGTAAGTCAAAGGGTATCAGCAATCTTAGTATTGCAATATTCCACAACAGCACAAAAAATTTTTTCGGCAGCCTGTTTAAAGCAACAAAGCGCAAAATAACAATCAAGATAATCAATATACTGCTTGAGATGCTCATTTTAAGCAACATACTTTTCACCTCATTTCATCTGGTTTATCAAATTCTTTAATTGCTGCAGTTCATCATGTGTCAAGGTTTTTTCAGACAACAAAGCGGCAAAAAATTCTTTCTTAGAACCGTCAAATACCCTTTCAATCAATTCCGCTGTTTCATATGCCTGTACGTCTTCTTTGGAAATCATTGCCTTGCAGATAAATTTAGGTTCAATTCTTTCGATTGCGCCTTTCTCTATACATTTTTTTATCACCGTGTAAGTTGTATTCCTATTCCAGCCAATTTCCTCTTTCAGTATTTTTGAAATCTGTCCTGCTGTAATGTTTCCCTCTTTCCATAATACTTCCATCACTTTTAATTCTGAATCAAATAACTTCATCCTCATTCTGCACCTCCTAAAATGACTATTGCAATAGTTCTTTTTGAGTATACTATCACAATAGTCATGTGGTGTCAACTATTCAAATAGTCATTTTGTTATATTATGAGCAACTATGATATTTCAAAAAATCAAAAACCTATTCTGGTGTTTTTTATCTAACCTTTTTTAAAGTAATTGCCTTATGTAAGGCAAAGGAACAGACAGAGGATTAAGTCCCTCTGGTTTCCTTTTGCCCTGCCCTGCTAATAGTTTGGCACTCCGTAGCCGTATATTGAGCCGCTCCCGACTGGATAGCTCTGCTGTTTGCAGGCATCGCCAGAGTTGCCCTCCACGGTGTAGACCGTCCCATTCTCGCATTTTTCCACGATTCCCACATGGTCGATTGAGCCGTCACTCCCCCAATCAAAGAAAATGAGGTCGCCTGCCTGCGGCTCATAGTTCTTGCCTTGCCATTGCCCTTTGCCCTTAAACCAGTTCACGCCGTCTGAGCAGAGGGAGAATTTCGGTATGATGCCGCTTTCCAGATAGCCGCACTGATCGGCACACCACGATGCGAAGCAGTCAGAGAAGATGTCCTATACCAGTTGGTATTAAAACAGCTTCAGCATTTCCTGTCCTATTTACAGCAGTTTGAAAGGGTATTTATCCGACAGCAGATTGACACTACCCTTGCGGAACGCCGATACGAGTTATACGCAAAGCAGAAACAGATTGAAAAAGACGAAAAGCGCATGGAAGAACTTGACCGCCTGTTCCGCAAAATCTATGAAGATAATGTCAACGGAAAGCTGAATGACGAACGCTTTTACAAGCTGTCAGATGGTTATGAAGCTGAGCAGGAACAGCTAAAACACAAAATCGAAACCTTGAAATCCGAAGTCAGCGAAGCCGACACAGAAGCAACCAATGTTTCCAAGCTAATTGCCGTCACCAAAAAATATACTCGTATTGACGAGCTAACGCCCGAAATCTTAAATACCTTTGTGGATAAAATCGTAGTCCATGAATGCGAGAAAAAAGACGGGAAACGGACACAGGATATTGACATCTACTATTCCTATGTCGGGATTGTTGATATTCCAACGGATGAAGAAATGCGGGAAATAGAACGTGAATACGGAAAACGTACCAAACGTCAAACCGCCTAAATATAGGCGTGGCAGGAGAAAGTCTATGCTCCTGCCCATACATATCTATTTTTATCCTTATCTGGTATCAATCAACTGTCATATATCCATTTGGGATTGCCCTGTATTTTGCCATAGTCCTTTACCTCCTGAAACATATTATAAATCATTACGCAACGTAACAAGCAAGACTTTTTCGGAAAATTTTTAGGCGGCAATTTTCTGCCGCCTTTCTGTACTTATGCAAAAACAATTTCCTCGTTCACAATCTGTCTCGCACATGCCCTTATGTTATTTAAGTGTTGTACCCATTCTAAGGCATTTTCTTCCTTTAGGCGTTCCGTTATGCCCTGCGCTTGTTTCATGCCCTCTATGAGCCTTTCAAAGCGTTCCTGTGCCTGCCTATCGATGTCGGCAAGGTATGTATTCAGCTTGCCGTTTGTGAGAAGATTGGTGTATGTAACCTTGCGATACTGCTTCAGATAGTCCAGATGCCGCTGTCCCCATGTGCCTATCGGCTGTTCTTCTTCGGCGAGTACAGTCAAGCATGGTATTAAGTAATCTCCTTGCCGCTCATATTTGCCGCCCAGTTTCTCAAATAATATATTTGCCATTTTCTATTTTCTCCAGATAAGATATTCACTCCACGTTGTTATGTCTACTGTCTTAAACAAAATTTTGAGTTTTCTCCTTATCTGGTTTCATTCATGTTCCATTTTCGGGACAATCTTTAAAATTTGACGGAACTGCAGGCAATTATTTATCCATTACGGATGAAAATGGCGGGAACCTGTTGAAAAAATGGCTACCGCAATCCCACTGGCTTTAGACGGTGGGTTAAGGTAGCCAAACGTGGTGGTTTGTGTTATACTTGCGTTATGGGAACATGGAAATCTAAAAACAGACACAAGTATTTATT
>CATOOV010000080.1 GCA_951801955.1 uncultured Lachnospiraceae bacterium | reverse complement strand
TGATGTAAATATATAGGTTTTCGCATACTTATATTTTACACCAACAGCCGGACTTTTCGAAGTCCGGCTGTAATTTTTTGTACAGAAAAGGAGCTGCGCACTAATTATTTAGTGCGACAGCCCCTTTGTTCTTATATACTACTTTACAGTAAGTCTTAATGTCGCTTTTTTCTTGTTATATGTCTGTACGGTAATGGTGGCAGTCCCCTTTTTCCTTGCTGTTATTTTACCAGTGGAAGAGACAGTGGCAATGGATTTTTTACTGATAGAGTACTTTATCTTATGACTTGCCGTTCCTTTCGGAAGTTTCACTTTTATCTGGAATTTTTTTCCAACCTTCAATGTCTTTTTTGTTACATTCAGTGTGATTTTTTTCGGCGCTTTTCGTACACTTACCATCACAGATGCCTTTTTACCGTTAGAAGATTTTATGGTAATCTTGGAAGTCCCTGTTTTTTTTGCTGTTACCTTGCCTTTGGAAGATACTTTAATCGTACTGTTTGAAGATTTGTAGGATAACTTTTTATTGGATGCATTTTTGGGACTAACCGATGCATTTAACTGACAACTTTCCCTAATGCCCAAAAGTAATTTTTTAGTACTTACGTTTACCTTTTTTACTGGAATATTTGCGGTTACTGTGATCTTTAATTTCCCGTTCTTTCCATTGTATGATTTTACTGTAATAATGGAGCTGCCCTTTTTTCTTGCTGTCACTTTACCAGTGGAAGAGACAGTGGCAACAGATTTCTTGCTGGAGGAATATGTTATATTATTACATGCCTCATTTTTGGGGAATGTTGCCTTGATTTGAAAAGTTTTTCCAACCCCAAGCTGCAATTTCTTAGAATTAAGGATAATTTTGCTGGGGGATTTTTTTACAGTCACAGCCACATCTGCATACTTCCCATTGGAGGATTTTATTGTAATGGTGGATGTGCCTGTTTTCTTAGCCGTTACCATCCCTTTTTGTGTTACGGATACGCTGCTGTTGGAGGCAGTAAAGGTGAGGGTTTTATCGGATGCATTCTTAGGTATTACAGACGCATTCAGTTGGAACGTTTCCCCCACGCCCAGGGTTATTTTTTCTTTTGATACACACACATTTGTTACCTCAATGTCTGGATCTTCTGGAGGGTTATCCGGGTTGTTGCCAGGGTCGTCGGGATCCTTTGGGTCATCCGGGTTGTTGCCAGGGTCGTCGGGATCCTTTGGGTCATCCGGGTTGTTGCCAGGGTCGTCGGGATCCTTTGGGTCATCTGGGTTGTTGCCAGGGTCGTCGGGATCCTTTGGGTCATCCGGGTTGTTGCCAGGGTCGTCGGGATCTTTTGGGGCATCCGGGTCTGGGGTATTTGGTTTTTCTGTTAATGAGACAGTGAAACCTTTGGCATTGGCAACAACAGAATTGCCATTTTTATCAGTTACAGTTAATCTGCATGATAAGGCTATATCTCCTTTTGTCGCTTCAAAAGTGGCGGTCAGGGACTCAAAAGATGAATGAATGATATTTAACCCTGGTTTTAAAGAGGTTTTTTCTGTATAAGAAGCAACAGTGTTTCCTTTTTCATCTAAGTAGTCTGCTGTCATATCAACTTCGTCTTCAGAAGATAAATTGGAGATAATTGAGGCATTGATGGTTCCGTCCAGCTTATTTTGTGTATCACAGTTCACAGATGTTTCCAGATAATCTGCTTTTAAGGGATTTTCGCCTAAAGATGCAGCAAAGGAACCATTTGCCTGCCCGTCCGTAATTTCTGCTTCCTTTCCATCGATTGTTACACTTTGATCAGATGGTACCTGTATGGAAAAGGAGGTATCCTCTTTGATTGCAACTGTTGCGCTGGCGCCCTCTATCTCTATGGTACGTTCCATGCCTTGGGCATTTACAAGAGTAAAGGAGGTATCCTCTTTTTCTATGGATTCTGACTGTAGGCTGAGTTCCAGTTTGCCTGTTTCTGTGTTTGATTCCTTTACCTCCAGCGCAGCATTTTCATCGGAAGAGATAATTTCCGCAAAGCATTCTGGAGATGCCATATAAAATGTGACAGAATTTTCTGTCTCTAAGCTTTGTTCTTTGTCTGTGGTTTCTTCTGTAAGAATTTTGTAGTTTCCTTCTGGCAGTACAAAACTTCGGATGCCAGAAAAAGCGTCTGTATGATTCCCTGCCAATGGCTTTTGCTCATAGGCGCCTTCAATGTTGTCGATATCTTTGCCAGCTTCATTGGTTATGGTAGCATTTGCTTTGTCAATCGAAAGATAAAGGGAATCATCTTCTATGGTTTCATGAAGCTGTATTCCTGACATAGCGTTAGCGATGGCATTGTAATCAATATAGGAGGCATAGGAATAAATATCATCTTCATAGGAAATGCGGCTAAAGTCTTTTTTTACCGTCAATGTCTGTAACGTAGAAGGATAATTGGGGTCGTATACTTTTAATAAAAAATCGCCAGTTTCATCCTGGTCAACGGAGACAGGGATTACAGCATGGCCATTGTATTTAGAATAAATCAACATGACAATAGGTTCCGCGCCAGAATCAACCCGAAGTCCGCCAGAACGCTCAAATTCTTCTACTTTTTGGATTAAGGTCCGGTAGCGTTTCATGGATTTGCTGACGCTGCCGCTGCATCCAGAAAGGGCGGTCTTAAACTGGGAAATCTGGTAAGACTCAATCAATTTTGTCAATGCTGCATCTTTATTCCCAGGTGCGGTGAGGGCATACAGGCTTCCAGCAGAAGCATCATAATCAGTAATTTGGAATTGGTCGGTATTTTCATAAAATTCTAAAGTAGTGGCAGCCATGCCATAACAGGAACCAAGCCAGCTTCTGTTGATGGCATAGTAGTAGCAGGCAGCACTAATACTGTCAAGCACTTCCAGATACCGATATTTGGGAATGCGGTAATCTGGCGCATATCCAAAGGAGGCGGTATTATTATCAAAAGAATAATGATCCTGTTGTTCGGTATAGAATCGTTCCAATCCCAAAAGGGGCAAGGTGTTCCAGGAACCGTTTAAAGTGTTCCAGCTTTCCTGGGTTTTGCGGTAACAAAGGGTTAGGTTTTCATTACAGCCTGTGAAACTGTCCTCTGCCCAAAGTTCTGGAATGTCACCATAGAAATATACTTTTTCCAGTGAGGCAGCGCCCGCAAAAGCTTGTGATTCTATGGTGTTTACAGCAGTTGGAATATTGATGGTACGCAGGCTGCTGCATCCTGAGAGCGCGCCGGTCTTTATGGCAGATGTATGTTGAGGGATTATAAGGTTGTTTAACGCGGCACAGCCGGCAAACACTTTTTCTTCTAAAGAAGAAAGACGTGAGCCAAGTGTCGCATCTTCAATAGAGCTGCAGTCTTGGAATGCTTTGGCGGCTATGGAAGATACTTTTTCCAAGGTAAGGTTCCCAGTGATGGCGTTATCACTGAAAAAGGCGCCTGTGCCGATAGTTTCTGCTGTGGCTATGCCGATAAATTTGAGGTCCTTGCAGTAAGCAAACGCGTAATTTCCAATGGTATGTAAGTCGCTCCCAGTCTCCAGGCGGATCAATTTGTCAGCATGGTAAAAAGAATAATTTCCAATACCAGAGACGTTGCCTGTCTCAATGGTCTGGATGGAATCTATATATAGATCCCAGGGGGCGGGAGCTTCCTTCGTAAAATTGGGGAGGGTTCCAGTGCCAGAAAAGGTGATCCTCCCTTTATCTCCCTCATATTTCCAAGTAATGCCCTCAAAGGAGCCTTCTTCCTGGAAGGTATTGTCAGGTTCCCAGTCTGCAAAAGTAAAGGAAGCCCATTTATTTTCATCCCATCCAGAAGTGGAAGGAGAGCGGTAAATTACAAGGTTATCTGCATTATCCCGGATAGCATAGTAGTCTAATTTAGGGGCATCTGCTGGAAAATAGATAGAATTTAACCTGCTATTATTTGCAATTCCCCTATCAGGGATGCTAGTCAGGGTTTTTGGCAGATACAGCTCCTTGAGGCTGGAAACCCGATAGATACAGTTTTTGCTCATAGTTTCTACTGTATTTAAGACATGGTATACTGTGCCGATTTTTGCCGGCGGATAGTAGTATAGGTGGGTGTGGTCCTTAGAATAGACGACGCTGTCAATGGAATCCAGGTAAGGATTTTCTTCTGAAATGGTCACAGAGGATAGTGAATCACACACAAAAAAAGTATCATCTACCACTGTCTGGAGCCCGCTTCCGATGGTTATTGTTTGCAGGGAGGTACAATATCCAAAAGCCTGTGTCTTTATGGTTTCCACACTGTCAGGGATATTCAGTTCTTTTAGTTTAGAAAGTCCATAAAACGCACGGTTATTGATCGCTTTCACTGTTTCTGGCAATGTGACAGAGGCTACTGCGTTTGCGCCGGCAAAGGCAGAACTATCGATAATTTCAGTGCCGTTGGGAATGATGATCTCAGTCGGAGAGCCGCAAAAGGCAATGGCACGGTATGGGAGATTGTTTTCTCCCATCTCGTAAAGGACATTGTCCAGGACACGAAAATGTGTATTTCCTTCTGCCACACAGATAGACTGCAGGTGGGAACCAGTAAGAATCCCAGCCCCAATGGTAGTAACATTTTTAGGAATAGTAACTTCTTTGAGGCTGGTAAAACAATCTGAATCCAAGGTAAGCAGGCTGTCAGGGAGTGAAACGGTATCTAAGGATGAACAGCCAGAAAAAGCGCTTGGACCGATGGTTTCCAATCCCTCCTTGAATTGGATGGCAGTCAGGGAAGTATTATTGTAAAATGCAAATACTTTGATTTCTTTTAAGCCGCTTCCGCATACAACTGTTTCTAAAAGGCTGCATCCCATAAAGGCACGCTCGCCGATCACAGCCACACTGTCAGGAAGTGTGATGGTTTTTAGATACTCACATCCATTGAAAGCGTCATCGTTAATAGATGTGATCCCTTCGGAGATAGACACAGAGGTAATTATGGAATGGTAATTATACCATGGGATTAAGCTGGGAACGACAGTATTTTTGATCTGCCCATGTCCTGTTATCGTCAGTTTATAAGGGGTACCATGGGAGGAATCCCAGCCAGGCACCTGGTCTGGGGTTAGTTCCCATGTTATTTCCCCATCTGGGGAGGGGCAACTACCCGACGTAGGACCGCTAGGTGTTATAGCTGCAAGTACAGTGGCAGTTTCCCCAAAGGGTGTGGGAAGCAAACCAACTACCAGTGCAAGCACCAGTAATAGATGGAGTGTTTTGCGAAAAATCTTCATTCTCATTCCTTCTTTCCTTTCTTAAGCGTGGAGGATTCGGAAATTGCGAAACCTAACTGCTGGTCAGCTTCGCAACCTCCGAATAGTTGTTAGCTGCAATCGATTCTTTTTAATCCACGTTCACCTCCTCAATAATACAAAAATCAGTGATCAAGCAGCAAACCTTTCCAGATTTGTCGTATCCCCAATAGGAGGGATAAGCGCCGTCGCCATAACCGGTGGAAAAAGCAGCAACATTGCATTTGATTCCTGGAAGCGTATAGTTTGCCGCACAATAAGTGTCAATATAGCTTTTTTCCAGTTTTTGATTGAATTCCGGCAATATGCCATCTTCCAGGTCATCGGTCAATTGCAGTAGCTTCTGGCAGGCTTGCTCATCCATAAAACATCCCGTACCACTGTCAACCCCATAGCCAAAAAATTCGTCTCTTTCTAAAGTTGCGGCGTCTTGCTCTGCAGTTATGGCAGGTTCATATTTGACAGGCATATTTTCAGAAAAACGAATCTCAGCAAAGGCTACGCGCTGGTCTGTATTACAATGATAGATATACAGCATAACTGGATAGTTTCCAGGAGGGACACTCTTGACAAACGGTTCTGTTTCAAACAGGCAAAGAGGGTCGTTGGCAATGATTTTTCCGGTAGGAAGCGCCAATTTCCCCAAGGGCTGTTCCCGAAAGTATTCTTTCATATCTTGATTCTCTAAATAGTTGTCGGCAGTATGGTCGCGCAGGGCAATCATCAATTTTGTATTCATATACATGAAGCATTCTCCTTTCGTACCAACTGAGGATGTTAAAATGTTGTTTCAAATCGTATAAGGCGCAAAATTCAAGAACGCCATCGGCGTTCTTGCTGCGGGGTGCGGGGAAGCTTTGCTGACAAGAAGAAATCCACACCCCTGCAATCGACCGGAGGTTTTATCTCAATTGGGGATCTAACTCCTATTGAGACAAATTTGTTGCACTCACCATTGATAGAAGTGGGAATCTTTTCCGATGAGAGAAACAAAATCCCTAATTGGAAATGGGTCTTGCTATAGATAAGTCTAACACAACAGGGGCGCCATTTCCATAAAAAGCATAAAAGAAAGAATTGTATCATCCATACTAATTTGCTATACTGAAAAGAAAAAATTCAGGAAGGTGAAACTTATGGGTACTTATGAGAAAGGGACAAGGAAACATACCTGTTTTTAAGGAAGCATTTAAAATTGAACCAACATTATATGGAAGCGATAGACAAGAAAGCGGTGTAGAATGAAATATAAAGATTTTGAAGGAACCATTGAGGAATTGGTTCAAAAGAAGTTACAAGAGATCTCAGAAAAAGAAAGGGTAAAGATACTTCATGCGGTAGAATCTGGCAGCAGGGCATGGGGCTTTGACTCGCCAGACAGTGATTACGATGTGAGGTTTGTGTATGTCAGGCCAATGGAATATTATCTTAGGCTGGAACCAAAAAAAGATTTTATAGAATGGGAGCTGGATGAAGTCTTGGATATCAATGGATGGGATTTATCAAAAGCCCTGCAGCATTTCCATAAGTCCAATGCAGTTTTATATGAATGGTCAAATTCACCGATTGTATATCACATTACAGAGGAATGGACACAGATAAAGGATTTGTCAAAAGGATATTTTTCCTGTAAAGCAGCGTCGTACCATTATTATGGGACGGCGAATAAAAATTATCTGGAATATTTGACGGATGATATGGTGAAATATAAAAAGTATTTCTATGTGCTGCGTCCGATTTTGGCATGTAAATGGATAGAAAAGAGACAGTCGCCGCCCCCTGTTTTGTTTCAGGAGTTGGCGGAGGAAGTCCTTGAAGATGAAATGAAGCCTTTTGTTGAGAAGCTTGTCCAAGCGAAGACAAAGATGAATGAAGCGGAAAAAGGAAAGCGTATTGAGAAATTAAATAATTATATTGTTGAGAGTTTATGGGAGTACAAACAAAAAATTTGTCAGATGAAAGACGACAGAAATACAGATTGGAAAGCACTAGATGAATATTTTGCAGCATTTCTGAAAAATAACTGAATCTTATTTCAGATGGAAGTCCCACTTAAGATACTTATAGTTTCGCATATTGAAAGCCTCGCTTGTACGACAGCGAGGTTTTGTGGTCTCCATAGAGAATATCCTTATATAAAAAATAGACAAATCTTATTTCTGAATAATAGGAAAATCCTAAAAAATAACTAAAACCAAGTTAAACTATATTGATTTTTTAAAAAAAATATGATAATAATAATATAGGTGTGGTTTGGATTTTCGGGAATTTTTCCAGAAAATAGGGTAAGAGTATCATTTAAGCATTTGAAATGGCAGATGCTCTTTTTATATGCATGGATTCGGTAATGTATCTGTAAGAAAACCTAATCTGAATCCAGCACCGAGACTCACAAGAGAGTCTTGGAGTGACTGCCGCGCCTGCTTAAAAACGCTGATAGCGTTGTTGATTTGGCTGTTATTTTTGATTTGCCAGGCACAAAAATCCGGGATGATTTTAGGATTGTGCAGTTCTGAGAAACGGAGTTGTATCCTTAAAATCAGCACAGAAGGTTTTCAGGATACATAAAAAAGAAGGGAGGTTGCCAGAACAATCAGTATCAGTAAGAACAAACAGGGATGTAGTTCTAGGAAAGGAAAAGATTATGCAAAGAGGAAAAAATTTATGGAAGAAACTGACCTCATTGGCGATGAGCGCAGCAATGGTAATTACGTTATTGCCGGCGCAGCCGGCATTTGCCGAGGGTGAGGCAGGCGGCGGCAGTCGAAGTGGGGAGCTGCCGGACAAATTATTGTATTTCAGTTTTGACGAGGATATCACAGGGGAGAATACAATCGTAGGGGAAGGGGGAACTGCGGCTGTTGTAAACAGCGCAGAGATTACCAAGACAGAGAAAAAGCTTGGGGAAGGGGCTCTGCTGTTAGACCATACGAAGAAGCAGCGTTTGGAAGTTCCAGCAGGCGTATTGTCAGAGAAAAATGTTGATAATATGACAGAAAAAGGTCTGACAATCTCCTATTGGAGCAAGGTGGTTCGAGAGAGTCCAGGATGGGTTTATTTTATTATGCCAGGAAATATTACACCTACAGGTAATGACCATAGGAAATATGCTGGCATTTTGGATAATAATGCGCATATTCAAGTCGAGTATCATAGCCCATGGGGAACAAATATAGAGGTGCCAGCCTATATGAATGTATGGAAGCACGTGATGGTTACGATGAAAGGCACAACCGCTACCTTATATGTAAATGGAGAAAAAAAAGGTTCCATGAATGGTAGTGGCGTGCCGGACTTAAGCGACACCATTATCAATATTGGATATGCTTCTTGGGGAAGGAACGATCAAACGGGAGAGGGCGGCGAATATTTTGCCGGCTATATTGATGAGTTTACCATGTATGACGCAGCTTTAACAGAGGAGCAGGCGAAGGCAGTATGTGAGCAGGAGCTGTTAAAAGAGGCGATCCAGAATGGGTTTATCACCACCACAGGTCCTTTGAATGTGAGTGTGGGCGGCACGGTGGAAATTTACTATAAAGATACCGTGGAAGCAGTAAAGTCAAACCTCTCCTATACGTCTGCAGATCCAGCCGTTGCAACCGTAGATGGGACAGGAAAAGTGACTGGCGTAGGGGCAGGCACGACCACCATTACCCCGGCCATTACAGTAGATGGCAAGACAACGGAATCCGACCCAATTACCATCAATGTAAAAACGCCAGAGCAGGCAGTAGTTGGAAGTTATAACTTTGATGGCACATTGGAAAGGCAAAAAGGGCCTGCCGCTGCTCCTGATTCTGCTACTACCGCTTCCGCAGTATCTACAGGTTTGACGGGCGTAAGCTCAGAAAATGTAGAATATGGAACCGGCAGGGACGGCATTGGAAAGGCAGTGCGCACAAGGGATGCTATAGGCGATGGCGCTGGTTACGGCGTGAAGCTGGCAGAGACAAACCTGGGTTCCTCCTATACGGTTTCCATGTGGATCAATCCTGTAAATGAGAACGCGTTCCATGGCAACGGTCCTGTATTGGCGCTGGGTTCTCCAAAACCAACGCCACAAAACTGGCTTGCTATTTCAGGGAATAATGCTGGAGAGAATTCCAAGGCAAGGGTCTGGGCGCGTGGGAGCGTATATAATACTGCTAATACGGATTTTCGGGATACAGAATTTACCGCAGTGAAGGATCAGTGGATCATGCTGACCATTTCCCAGAGCCAGAATGATGTAAGCTTTTACAAAGACGGTGTGCTGGTTGGAACCACGCACAAAGTAGATGAAGTGCTGAATGGTGCGGAAAACACAGAGATCTATCTGGGCGTAAACCACTGGGACCAAGAATTTGACGGGCTGTATGATGATGTACAGGTTTACAATACTGCTTTGACCGCATCCCAGGTTGCCGCAGCATACCAAAAAGAGATGCTTGACGGCATGAACATCCTGGGGGACAATGAAAATGCCAACAAGATTACAAAGGATCTGAACCTTGCCACAGAGTGTAATGGAGTGGATGTTGCCTGGAGCTCCTCAGCGGCAGATAAGATCACGGCAGCCGGGGAAGTGAAGGCAAAAGACGGAAGCGAAGTAACGTTGACGGCAACAGCGCCTACACTGGATTGGACTAAAACATATACCGTAAGGTTGGCAAAGCCTGTGACCATAGAACATGTCGACGAAAATAATACCGTGATTAAGACAGACACTGTGTATGGGCAGGTGGGCACAGATTATACCTATGAGGTAAAGAACAAGATTCTTGCAACGGATTCTGCCGCGTTTGTATATGATCAGGCCAACAATACGGCTGAGACGTTGAAAGTCAGTGTTGCAGAAGCAGGAGAACAGAAAATTACCGTAAAATACACGAAAGCAAACATCGCCAGTGTGGATACCAGCAGCCTTCCAGAGAACGTATATGTGATTGAGGGCAATACCCCGGTCCTGCCTAAGACAGTTCCAGGAACGGTTGATTCAGAAGGGCAAGAGGGCGATGCAGTGGTAATCCCTGTGCCAATTTCATGGACTACAGACGGCACAGGATTAAAGCCTGGCGAACATTCCCTGAATGGAACGGCAGCAGGACATAAGGTTTCTGTAAAGCTCCAAGTGTTTGCATGTGACGAGGAAGTAGCTGATTCCACAGCACAGAGTGCGAATGACAGCAAAAAAGTAAAACTCAAAAATGGATATAAAGGAATTATTGAGACTGAGTATGATATTGTAACGACAGGAAAAATTTCCGGGGACGCTGGAATCCAGTATTACGATCGGGGCGTTACAGAAACTGCAGATACATTTTGGCAGGCTGCTACATCCACCCGTTTCAATGAAGGATATTTCCTGGTTGTGACTGCAAACGGAAAAGGTGACGGTGCAGGCAACTGTGGCGCTACAAATATTCCGGCAGACAAAAATAGTGCTACCATGTTGTATGATGGGACAAAAACATACCATGTGCGTACCAGGATTGATACCACAGAAGCATCTGTGGCAGAAGACGGCACAATAACTAAGAATGGTACTTATCAGGTATGGATTACAGACGAGGACGGAAAGACAGTAGAATTGACAACCGCAGAAACTCCAGCAGGTTTTCGAAAAATTGCAACTGGTATCATTGACAAGTTTGTAGCGGCACGCAACAATTTTAAGATTACCAACCACAAGATCAGTTGGCAGTCTGGTTATGTTACCAAGAAAATTGAAACCTATGTATCTGACACGTCAGAGAAGGAAGAAAGTTCCAAGGAGCTTCCGAGCAGTGTCCTTGGGGACCAGGCAGCAGAGGTTTATGCGTACACGCCAGATCCTGATTACGAAAAAGATGGTGAAGTATATGTCTTAGATGAAGACAAATCCGGCTGGTATCAGGAAGACGGGTCAAAATTAGAAAATTCTGCAGCAGATGCTGCAGTGGCAGGCGCAGTTGTTACTTATAAGGCTTATTACAAGACAGGAACAAACTTTGCTGGGCTGAAAGCTGCAATAGATGCTGCGAAAGCGGTACATACCCAGAAGACAGAGGAAAAGATTTATAAATCTGGCTCCCTGGAAACTTTGTGGGGAGCAATTGAAAAAGCACAAAGCGTATACGACACCAAAGGCACGGCAAATGAGAAGACAAAAGAGGAAGTGGCAGCAGCCATTACAGCGCTGAATAATGCAGTGAAAGTTCCGTTGGAACTGAAAAATTATGAAGAAATGAGCCAAGAAATGACCGCATATTATCCATTGGATAAAGATGCAAAAGATGCCACTGCAAATCAGCATGATGCCTCAGTAGAGGGAGATATCGCATTTACAGATGGGGACAGCGCTTATTTCCCAGGCAGCGAACAAGGACGCACCAATTATATCAGCCTTCCCAATAATATAGGTGTGACCGACCAAATGACGTTCTCCTTCTGGACCTATACAGAAAACGGTGGAGGAAATAATGTATTTGGCATCAGCTCAGGACATACGATGGGTACGGCACATCACTTCTCCATCTATACAAATAAAGGGGCAAGCTTGTCCGCAAATGGAGGAAAGAAAGGATGGTCAGGTCCGATAGGTGTAAGTGATATTCCGTTTGCTGCAGAAGAATGGCATCTTGTTACCTGTGTGGTAAATGGAACAGACCTCACCTTCTATGTGGATGGGGAAAAAGCAAAAGAGGGAACCATAGGGGCTTCTCTGACAGAAGTTTGGAAGGCACATGAAGAGGAGCGCAATATTTATATTGGTAACAATGTGTATGCTTGGAATGGGAGTGGAGATCCAGATTACAAAGGACGAATCAAGAAATTCCGCATTTACAATGCGCCTCTTGTGGCAGAACAGGTAAAGGATATCTATGACAACGAAGCAGCAGATACACCAATGAATAAAGCGATCGCTGAACTTGTGCGCAAATTGGGCGCACATGCAGGCACTGGCGAAAATAAGGGAAAATATACTTTGACTGTTACCGAAGCATCATTAGATCTTGTAAAGACTGGAACTCACAATGAGACCATTTCCTGGAAAGCGTATGATGCAGATGGAAATGAAAGCACGGCAGTCATTGATCCAGCGACTGGAGAGGTAAAACTTCCTGGACAGGGAGAAAATGATAAGGCTGCGATTTTAAAAGCAACCATCCAGTTAAATGGAGAGGAAGAAGTAGTTGAAATTATCTGTACTGTCAAGTATGTGTCTGGCGCCGTTGCAGCGGCACGCACAGAATTGAAAAAAGTACTTGATCAGGCAGAGCAATTAAATGAGTTGATGTATACTTCTGCATCCTGGAAAAATTTTACGGCAATTTGGGAAGCAGCACAAGGTGTATATGACAATTCTACCAATGAAGCGGATATTAAGGAACAGACCACGAAACTGACGAATGCAATGAAGACAGATGGCACAGGTACGTTGGAAAAACGTGGTGATAAGACAGAACTGTCTAATCTGGTGACGCAAGCAGAGCAGGCAATGGCGAACCAAAAGAAAGAGGATTATGAGGACAGTGTTTGGACAGCATTAGAGACTGCTATCCATGAGGCAAAACAATTGTCAAATGATGTAAACCAGGCAGCAGTGAATACTAAGAAAGATGCACTGCAGGCAGCACTGGATAACTTTAAACCAAAAGATATTCCACCGACAACCGTTGACAAGACGGCATTGGAAAATCTGCTGAAAGATGCCAAAGCTGCTATGGAAGGCAAAAACAAAGAAGATTATGAAGAGAGTGTTTGGACGGCATTGGAAACCGCAATCCGGGAAGCAGAAGGGCTGTCAAACGATGCAACCCAGGAAGCAGTAGATGCCAAGAAAAATGCGCTGCAGGCAGCATTGGATAATTTTAAGCCAAAAGAAGAGCTTCCGCCGATAATTGTTGAACCAGAGATTAAGGATGAAGGAAATGGCAAATATGAAGTGACCATTCCAGAACTTACGCCAGGACAGGAGAACCCTGTTTCTATCCAGCTTCCAGGCTCTCTTTCCGACAGCATTAAAAACAGCACAGAAACACAGGTTTCTGTCAATATCAAACTTCCAGAGAATCTTGCGGATGAAAAAGTCCAGGCAATCACAGTACCAAAAGAGGTTCTTGATGCTGCAAAAGAGGCAGGGAAAGACCTCGCAGTATCTGTAGCGGGCAGCGCTTCTTACCAATGGGTATTTACAGCGGAAAGCTTGAAAGACGCACAGCTCTCTGACCTGAATTTGGCGCTTGGGGTAGCTG
>CATOOV010000079.1 GCA_951801955.1 uncultured Lachnospiraceae bacterium | reverse complement strand
TTAAGGCATAGCGACAGTTATGTCTGTTTCTCATGTTTATTTTTATTCATTTCAGATAATATTCACTTTTCAATGTCCACTGCCAACTGTGCTGACAATAATCACTCAGGATTCCGAGAGATTATAAAAATTTTAAATAATTTTGATTAACTCTCTTCCCTGTGCAGACTTTATTACCCATCCTGGATAGGGGTGAAAACACTCTTTCATCCGGCATCAGAAAGAATTAATCATCCCACCCGGAATCAAATTTTAAAATTTCTCCGCTGGCGGCGTCTACTTCATATTCATACTCCATGCCATCCTTATAAAACTTAATCTCGTAAATCATACTGCCATGTTCACTTTCAAGTTTTGCCTTTGAAAAAGTAACGTCTGATACAGAAAATCCTGCATGGCTTGCCGCAATAGATTTTGCCTGGTCCATTCCGATATCAGAGGCACTGTTTCCTTCATTGCCAGCACGATTCTTTTGATTGATTCCAAAACCTTCTTTATCCTTGCTCTTTATTGTCCCAGAAGATGCGTCAATTTCATATTCATACTCATGTGTCGATGTAAAAAATTCAATTTCATATACAGCAACCCCATCGTCATACTCAATCTCCGCCTTTGTATACGTCACATCTGAGGATGATACACCGGCATCAGAGACAGCCATTTCCTTTGCCGTATCTAGGCTAATCTGACTGTTATTGTCCTGGGACTGCTGTGCATCCTCCCTAGGCTGCGTACCTTCCTGGGACGATTTCGCATCCTCCCTAGGCTGCGTACCTTCCTGCGATGATTGTGTGTTCGCTGCCTCTTCCTGGGATGATTTCGCATCCTGCCCAGGCTGTGCATTTACCTGGGATGGAATCACATTCTGCTGATGCGTATTGCCATCGTCAGTAAGATCCACTTCCTTTTTTACAACTGACCCATCAGATGCTTTAATCCAATATTGATATTCCATACCATCTGCAGTAAACTCTATTTCATATACAAACTGACCCTGCTGGAAACCAAATTCTATTTCTACTGATTCCGCCGACAAAGGATCAATTCCAATATCTGCAAATGCAAAATTCCTTGCATTTTCTTCTCCTATGGAAGAGTCCTTTGCAATTGCAGTGGTGGCAAAGAACATTCCCATTCCAAGAAATGCCAACGCTGCTGCCACACAGACCAAAGAAACAGCTATTTTTTTCGGAGTCCCGAAAAACTGCTTCCATTTATTCATATTCTAGTTCTCCTCCTTTCATTATTACTGCCCGTTTTTTCGGGCATAAAGGGATACCCAAAGGGTGTTCCTTTTCCCCTATTATAAAAACCAAACATTAAAATAACATTAGAAAAGATTAATTTTATGGCAGTTCCACAGACATACCAAAATAAACAAGAAAGCTACTCCCCTTCCCAAGTTCGCTTTCTACCTGAATCCGCCCTCCGTGAAACTTTACAATCTCGTTTACCATAGATAAACCCAAGCCCGTACCTATGCCAGAATGGGAATTATCCGCCTGATAAAAACGCTGGAAAATTTTCTTTTGTTCCTCTGGCGCAATGCCAATTCCATCATCTGAGACAGATAATTCCACTTCGCCTTCCCTTTGTTTTAATCTTACGACGATATGCCCATCCGCTTTCCCATACCGATAAGCATTTGTAATCAGGTTCGTCAGCAATCTCGAAAGAAGCTGCCGGTTCCCCTGAAATACAATATCATGCTCAATCTCGGACTCTAAGGCAATTCCGTTTTCCTGAATCAACGCCATATCAAAACACACCGACTGCACAAGTTCTGACAAATCAATTTGTTCTCGTATATAGCTGTCTGCGCTCATTTCCAGCCTTGTAAAATCCAGCATATCATTGATTAGTTTTGACATCTTGCGGCACTGCCGCTGGATGGTCTGCAGTGCACGTTCATATTCTTCATCACTTCTTGGTTCTTCTAGGGAAAATTCACATTGTGCCATAATCACAGACACAGGCGTACGAAGCTCATGGGAGGCATCCGAAGTAAATTGGCGTTCTGTTTCAAATGCCTCTTCCAGACGTTCAAACATGCCATTAAAACTCTCGGCAAGCTGATGCAGCTCGTCTTTGCCCTCTCCAATTGCAATTCTCTGTTTCAACTCCCCTCCTGTTCCAAATTTAGAAGCCGATTCAGAAATCATCTGGATGGGTCTTAACATTTTCTTTGCAAGAAGGTAGCCGCCTATGGCAGAAACAAAGACCAAAAAAGGCAAGAGCAGAAGGGAAAACTTTATTATATCTGAAATCTGTGTTTTTCCCTGGTTTTCTGATACAATTCCCCGCAGCCAAAGCCCTTCTAAACCTTCTAAGGTCAATTTCCTGTCAAAGATATAATACGACGTATGATTCACGGTAATCCTCTGAATTTTGGAATCTATAAATTCCAAATGGGAAGCCTTGCTGGAAATAGGGTTTTCCCCATAAATTAAGGTCTTATCCGCATAGTATAATGCAGTATAGACCTCATTCACCTGATCCATAAAATCATCGTCAATTTCGAGGTAGCCCCCTCGAAAAATAATAAAATAATCTGTTTCATTGGGCAGGTCTACATGGTCAATGCTAGTCCGAAACTCCACTTCGTCCACATTATCTTCGACAGTGACAACCAGGTTATCCCGTATGGTTTTTTGTATTACCTGGTGATTGACCATAAGAACAATAAAACAGGTAAAAAAAACTACAATCGTCAATGCAACCGTAAACCACAGCGTAATCTTAAATCGTATCGGTAGCCTTTTCATCTTATTTCTGCCTCTCGCAGAACATACCCTTTACCACGGACAGTATGTATCAACTTTTCACCATACCCATCGTCAATCTTTTTTCTAAGATAACTGATATACACGTCCACCACATTGGTACCTCCCTCATAATCGAAGTTCCATATATGATTCTCAATCTTTTCCCTTGATAATACAATCCCCCTGTTATGCATCAAGTATTCAAGTAATGCATATTCTTTTGCTGAGAGCGTGATTTCCTTCTCTCCTCGTTTTACAATATGGGTGGCGCAGTCCATAGAAAGATCTGCAACGGAAATTGTATTGCTGACTGTCCCAAAAGATGTCCGCATCATTGCCCGTATACGTGCCGACAGTTCCTCAAAGGAAAAAGGCTTCACTAAGTAGTCATTCGCCCCGCTGTCTAAGCCCTTAACACGATCTGAAACCGCATCCTTCGCAGTAAGGAATAATACGGGTGTTGTCTTGCCTGCATCCCTGAGATAACGCAGAACGGCAAAACCATCCGCTTTGGGCATCATAATATCGAGAATGACTGCATCATAATCCGTATAAGATAAAATATCAATCGCCTCTTCACCATCAAAACAGTTATCCACACTGTATCCATCTGATATCAATTTTTGTGTAATAATGCTGTTCAAATCCCGTTCGTCTTCCGCCAGTAAAATACGCATATTCTGCCACCCCTGCAAATTCTGCCCTTTCTTTCCAATATTTTTCTATAAAAATTATTTTTTTAACGATTCTTCCTGCAGTTTATCAAATTCTTCCATACACTCATCCACAGTAGCCCCGTTTAGTAAATTTCGTACAATCAAACAGGTATTGCCCCACTGTTCCACCTTCATACTGGCATTTGTAGCAAGGACATAGACATTTTCTTTTATTTTATCATTCAATGGTTTCAACGCTGGAACACAATCCACTTCAACATTTTTAGAAGGGGAAATCACCTTGTTGGTTTCTGTGTAGACCTGAAGCGCCTCATCAGAAAGCATGGTATCTAAGGCACGCATCGCATCCTCAGCATGTTCTGCATTTGCCCCAACGGCAAATCCTGTCATGGGAAGCACTGGCATCTGTCCTCGTTTGGTCGGGAATCCAATTACCTGCAATTCAAACTTAGTGTCCCCATAAGCAGTATCTGTATTTGCAGCACCCCAATACGCAATTACAATCGGCGTCTTTTGAGCCATAAAATCTGGACCTTCCCCATCAATTGCCTCATAAGTATAAGCCGTCTTGGCATCAATATATCCTTTATCAATCAATTCTTGGAGAAACTCGAAACCAGGACGCATATAGTCACTGTACTTACGTTTCCCACTGTTTAATTCAGCTATTTCCTTTTCGGTGTCCCCCCCATTATATAAATCCGCATAAGCCTGCGCCAAAACAAAAGTTTCCAGCCACCAGCGGTTTGCACCAACTGGCGTCTCTATTCCATTTTTTTTGAACACTTTGCAGCATTCCAAAAAATCTTCTGGCGTTTCTGGCAATTCCAGATCATATTCATCAAACATATCTTTGTTGACAAACATCCCGTAAGCCACTACCTCCTGGGGAATCGCCACCAGTTTTCCATCAATCGTATTTGCTGTTTTTATCACGTCCCGTAAGTTCTTTGCACAGTCAAGCCCTGATAAGTCCATAAGTCTTCCTTCTTCCCCCAATGCCTGAATCGTATCTGGATTTAACAGGTAGATATCATCCATATTATTGCGTGCCCTGTCAAGGCATACCTCATCATATGTTTTATCTTGGTAGTCTTCGGCTGTATATGTGATATACTCCATTTTTACATTCTGTTTTTCCTCCGCCATAATCACCGTTTTATCAGATGCGCTTCTTGCCACGTTTTCAACATCTGGCTGTGTTTTCTCCATAGGGCTGAACATATTTACAATCTTACGATCATCCTCTTTGTTTGTGAGCAGATTTTTACCAGACTCCTCACCTCCTGCACATGCAGCCATTGAAAACAATGCAAAAACAGCAAGACAAACCACTGCTATTTTTTTCAGGTCTTTGATTCTATTTTTCATATTTTATTCCTTTCGCGTACACTCCCTGATTACTTTCTTTAACAATTCAATATCAATTGGTTTTGGCAGATGAACATTCATCCCCGCAGCCAAAGCAGCTTTTTCATCTTCCGCAAAAGCATTTGCCGTCATGGCGATAATTGGTATTTTGCCTGCATCCTTGCGTGATAAAGCCCTGATTGCCCTTGTCGCCTCATAACCGTTCATCACTGGCATCTGGACATCCATTAAAATTGCGTCAAATTCATCCTCTTTGGCGCTGGTAAAACGCTCCACTGCCAACTGCCCATTCTCGACAACCTCGCAGCCAGCTTTCTCCATTGACAAAACCTCTTTCAGGATTTCTGCATTAATCATATTATCCTCTGCCGCAAGAAAATACAAACCTTCCAGATTTTCCTCCTTAACATCCCCTAATGCATCCTCTTCCCCTGATTTTGACTGCATCTCTGCAATTTTTTCTTTACACGCAGATACAAAAAACGGTTTTGCAAGAATCCCTGTATTTTCTATTTTCAGCGCTTCCTCCATACCCTCTGAACCATGATCCGACAAAAAAAGGATTGGTACTGCAACAGGCAGCGCCTCCCGTATCTTTTTTATAAACTGGATTCCATCCATATGCGCAAGATTCCAGTCCAGCAAAACCATATGGTATCCCTTATCCTTGCCATCTAGAAATCTCATTGCATCTTCTGGACAGGATGCAATATCTGCCATTACTCCTGCATCTTTCATAAGCATTTGAATATTTTTACAGCACTCCATATCGGGATCCACGGCAAGTATCCGTGAAATTCCTCTTTCCTCCCAAAATTTTTTGTTTGCATGTCCCTCTGGAATACGAAATTCTAATTCAACCTTAAAAATACTTCCTTTATTCACTTCACTGAAGACATCAATGCTTCCGCCCATCAATTCAACAATATTTTTTGTAATTGCCATTCCAAGCCCTGTCCCCTGGACCTTATTGGTTGTACTGTTCTCCGCCCTTGTGAATGCATCAAAAATGGTCTTTAAATATTCCGGCGTCATTCCATAGCCATTGTCTTCCACTTCAATCCTGATATGCTCATACTGGCTGGAACGCTGCTTCAGCCCAATCATGCGAAACCAGATATTTCCTCCTTCCGGCGTATATTTTACCGCATTGGATAATAAATTAATTAAAATCTGATTAATCCTGGTCTTATCCCCCAGCAGATATTCATGTTGGATACCTGTTACTTCTACATGAAATTCCTGTTCCTTTTCCCTTGCCATAGGGCGGATAATAGCATCCACAGAAGATACAAGGTCGTTTAACGTAAACTCCTCAACAGTAAGGACAACTTTCCCGCTCTCAATCTTTGATACATCCAAAATATCATTGATTAAACTGAGTAAATGCTGGCCGGACGCCGTAATCTTTTTTGTATATTCCCTGACTTTCTCCACATTTTCTGCATCTTTGGAAAGCAATGTGGTAAATCCCAAAACTGCATTCATCGGAGTCCTGATATCATGTGACATATTGGAAAGAAATGTAGTCTTTGAATTACTTGCAATCTGTGCCGCCTGCAGAGCTTCTGCAAGCTGCTGATTATGAATCTCCCTTTCCTTCTCCCTCTCCTTTCGTATTTTAATCTGCTGCCTCTGGTTTAAATAATATAACATACAACACAGAAAAAATGCTGTCAGCATAACCAAAACAACAACTAAAATATTCTGATTCACAGTTGTCCCTTCCTGCTGGATCGCTTCAATCGGCACATATCCAATGAGATAAAGAGAACCTTCGTTTAATGCCCACATATAATTCAAAGAATTTTTTCCCCGAATATTATGGTAAAATAGAATGTTTTCTCCATTTTTTACACATTCTGAAACCGCCTCCCTCAAATCTTGTTCCCAAATATTATTGGCACGGTAAAAATCGTTCAGATTCAAATGTCCTGCGCTTCGCTCCCCCATTCCTTTGGGTTTCAGCACAAGCCTTTCGCTCTTTGCATCCATAATATAAAGGTATGCCCTACCATTGTAAAATCCATCGGGAAGGGATTTGTCAAATGTGTCATAAATATATTCTACATAAAGCGTCCCCATGTCCTTTCCATCTTTTACAACTGGACATTTCATAGAATATGCCCATGTTCCCATATGATTGATATAAGATTGGGAAATTGGCAGCCCATCCACCATTTTTCCAGAAGAAAAATCTAATTCTGATTCAGACAACACTTCCCCTGTGTTGGAAATACCTTCTGTTTGCCCAGAAAGTATCAGTGTAATCCGCACCATGGTTTGATTTCGATTATAAGTCTGGATAAATTCTTCTGGATTGTCTATATTCACAAGTTCCTGTGCCATAAGCTGCTGAAACTCTGCCTCTTTTAACAGAATGGCTTCAATTGTACCTTTCATCAATTCCAGGCTCTCACTCAGATTTTGTATCGCTGAGGCTGACATCTCTTTGGATATCTTTCGTGCTACCGAAAATACAACTGTTCCTAAAATACAAAACACTGCTATAATAAAAAGAAGTAATGGCGCTGCTTTATTCTTCCTACTTTTGTCCTGTTTTTTTTTCATTCCCTATCTCCGTTCTGATCCTTTGGATTAATTATGGTTCATTTCCTTGTTTTTTACCCATCGCCCATATCGATGGCAGCCTTGTTTCACTAAGAAAGTCAAATACCCCATAGCAAGCTGACGGCGCATAGCACGGTCAAATATTCATGGAAACATTGCCATGTTCCCAAGTGCCTTTTTGGTACATTGCTTACAGGAATAAAGCTTAGGCTTATTATACCGTCTCCTTTATTTTTATGTCAATACTACAGCAAATGTAACAAAATATTGTCAGAATCGCTTTCACAAAAAATTACCTTTTAACTCCCCAATCATATAATATATAGAATGTTTTCACATTTTTCTGCCAAAAGAAAGTATAGAAATCGTCTCTGCCTGCAAAGAGCTTTTCATAAAAAGAAAAATATAAAGGAGAGAATCTATGGGTAATCAATTGGTATGGGACAATCGGTATAACATTGGCGTAGAAATTATTGACAACGAACATAGAAAATTGTTTCACATTCTCAATAAGCTTTTTGAATTTGGACAACAGACGGACAAAAGCCGATGGGTTTGTCAGGAGGCTGTGAAATATTTTAAAGACCACGCACTTCAACATTTTCAAGACGAGGAACATTATATGGCTTCCATTAACTACACTGGATTGCAAATGCATAAGCGCATTCATGAAAACTTTCGCAAAATAACGCTTCCTGCTCTTGAAAAAGAATTAAAACTGTCAAATTATTCAGAAAATTCTGTTGAACATTTTCTTGGCGTGTGCGCTGGATGGCTGATTGGACACACATTAACAGAGGATCAGGCGATTGTGAGCGGAGAAACCGTGAAACATTGGGAAAATCTTTTGCCAGAGGAAGAACAGGCGGCAATGGGGCAGGCAATCCTCAACCAACTGCACCGCATGTTTCAGTTAGATTCTCGGCTGATCAGCAATTGCTATGGCGGTGAGAAGTTTGGAACCGGAATTTATTACCGTTTAATTTATAATACTGAGGAAAAAACGAGCTGGGAGTTTTTCCTGGTCTTTGAAGAACAACTGATTATCAATACGATTGGCAGCATAATGGAAACGAGATCAAAGACGGTAACTGTTATGCTGATGAATGTGGCAAGATATACGGCAAGACAATTTGTGGAACACATAAAAAGATTTTTCCCTGCTTTGGCGCAAGCCGATGTAAAGGCAGAGCAACTGTTGTCTTATGAGCAGTTCCAAAAAATATTTAAAAAGCACAACCCGCAATTTAGCCTGTTATTTGATACCGGGAAAGGTTATTTTGCGTATTGCATGACTACAGGCAATATATGGCAAAACGAAGACGTTGAGTTCGCTATTTCAGAAATGGCTATGGATAACGTCAAGCAATACTTAACTCAAAATAAAAAAGAAAAAGCTGCAACAAGCAAAAAAAAGAAGATTCTTATCGTAGATGATTCAGATTTTATGCTGAAAACAATGATACAGCTACTGGGCAATGACTATGTGACGCTAACGGCGGCATCCGGTTTGTCTGCATTCAGAAGTATTACACTTGACAGACCAGACTTGGTTTTGTTAGATTATGAAATGCCTGTCTGCAAAGGAAACCAGATATTGGAAATGATCCGTTCTGAAAAAGAATTTGAAGATATTCCAGTTATCTTTTTGACCAGCAAGGTAGACAGGGAAAGTGTGAAAAAAGTCATCGGGCTTAAGCCCCAAGGCTATCTGTCCAAATCACTTTCCCCAAAATCAATCAAACAGGAAATAGACCATTTTTTTGAAAAGAAAAACGACAGCAATCCCAAACAACCTCAAAAACAAGGATAAGGAAAACCGAAAAACTAAAAAGATGACGCAAGCTGAATTAGCTGCAAAATTACAAGTCACTGATAAAGCAGTCGCCGTTGGGAAAGGGGCTTGGGATTCCCTGATATAAATACTATCGAGCCGTTGGCTGCTGCTTTAGGACTGAGCATCCTGGAATTGATGAAATCCGAAAGAATAACAGAAATTCCCATAAACCATGATGATGTTGAAAATGTAATTATTGATACATTGGATGTAGCCATATCACAAAAACGGGACGAGCGCAAAAAGGTATTGTAGATTTTAGCCGTATCAATCACAGCAGCCGCATTGCTGTTTGCCGTTGACGGCATAGGATGGGAAATCTCAACAGTAGTCCTCTTCATTTTTGCCGTACTTCCGCCGTTTTTTGGAGCAATTTCAGGAGTGATTCTTATAGGGTATGGAATATGGAGAAAAGCAGATCATAAGCACGCCCAGCAAACGTTTTTGGCTGCCATAATTAGTTTTATTATAGCCATACTCCCCTATGTGGCTGCGTTTGTCCTGGTAATGCTTGGAGGTTTCCCGGTGCCAGATTAAGATTCCAAATGGAGAAATTCAAGAACGCCATCAGCGTTTTTGCCGCCGGGTGCGGGGCAGCTTTGCGCTATGGTCGGTGCTAACGGGATGTCCACTGGACATCCCGCACCCGCCGGAGGCTTTCTCTCAGTCGGAGACCTAACTCCCACTAAGACAAATTTGTTTTACTCACCACGGATAGAAATGGGGACTTTCTTTGATGAGATAAAACATCTTCTGTAAGTATAACTCTAATAGTTTCGCCGATTTTAAACTGTAGATAACATATAGGCAAACGTATTAATAACTATTGCCCATTCTACTCTGTTTGATGTTTTTCCCAATTTCTTTAACGAAATACTACTAAACACATAATTATCTGTTTATTGAAATGGAAGCGTATCATTTCTGCAGGCAGATGTCGCCTTTGTATTTCTCGTTGGAAAAGATGTTCTCCATCGTCCTGTACCGACACGTTTCCTTTCCGGTGGGTGCAAGGATATTCCTGTCCGCCTGACATTTTGCGATCATATAGGGCGTCTGCACCTGCATGAAGTGCCGACAGATAATAATCAGGCACTACATCAATGGGGAAATTTCTGGTATCAGCACAGTTTTAAACTCCTCAACCATCTGTTTCCTAAATTTGAATTTAGGCATGGGATCTTCCTGTTGTTTCTGATAGGCAGCATAATTTACACTGTCCTTTAATTTATTTTCATTTGCAAGTGCTCCATCCCTAAAATGAAAGGCTTCATACTTGACATCTTTAAAATCCAGATACCATTTCTCAGCAAATTTCTTAATTTCAGCATCCATCACCGTGTAACGCATCTGGTTGATTATCACAGAAATATCCTGTCGTAAAAATCTTTCTTTGTCTTTTTTAAGATCATCCACAACCTGTGTCAGCAATACACTTAGTTTTGGATTGTCATTTGCAAATTCTGCGATCATCTCCTTTAATTTTCTTATATTAGTTTCAAATTCTACTTCGTCAAAATCATTCTCTGCCTGGTCTAAGGATTCCACAACTCCCTGTATTAATTCTAAAATATATTCAAAATCAATCCTTAGTTTACTATAAGCCACTAAATCATAATCATCCCATACAGGTTCTTCTTCCTGGTCCGAACTATCGTCTGGTTTTTTCAGCTCTTCCATCACGTTTTTATACATTGCGGCATACGTTTCATATTCGCTTTCAGAAAATCCAAACTCGTCAAGTATCTGCGGTTCATATACAGAAAATGATTTGAGATGTGCAAAATCATGATCCAAGTCCCTGAAAAGATGGATAAACGCCTTCTTTTGTTTTCGTGACAGACCTGCGATTTCTTCGGGTGTCTGTGCCAAGTTGCGGATTGTTTGAAGGGAGATCGAAAAAGATGTCTTCACATCCTCCCAATCTTCCGCAATCGGATTCCCGTCGCCTCCGCGCGAATATAGCCTGAGCGCTTCATTGATTGCTTCTTTATATTCCTTTGGGGACTGGAATGTTACAATATGTCCATATTGTTTCTTGGAATCAAACAACCGATTGGTACGGGAAAATGCCTGGATAAGATTCTGTGGACTCATAGGCTGCCTGTCCATAAACAAAATAGAAAGGCATGGCGCATCAAACCCAGTTAAAAGCCTGTCAACCACAATTACTAGGTCAAGCTGCTGGCTGCGATCCATGTATTTCTTCTCTTTCCTTGCCAACCGTTCATTGAGATTGCTGTTATAAGCATTGATGCCTTCTATTTTGTAGTTGCCCCCAAACATTTCATTGTAATCTTTTAACGATTGTTTCATTTTCTCTTGGTTGACTGTGGAAGCTTCTTCATTTTCTGACAAGGAATAGGTGATGGCAAACTTGGGGAAATCCGGCAGGGCTCTCTGTATGTTATCGTTGATTTTTAGCTCATCGTTCCCTTCTTTCACTTTCTTCAGTAAATCATAATACTTCTGTGCCATTGCGATGGAACTCGTTGTCAAGATTGCCTCATACGTTCTGCCTTTTCCCAAATTCATACCAAATTTATCATACGACTGGTTCAAGATAACATTTAGGACTTGCCGCATATGGGTTTCTGTTTCATATCCGTTTTTGGCATCCTCAGCGCTTAAATTTTTTGCACCAAGATTTTCCACCATAAACCCCAAAACTGCCTCATCATGGATCGCCTCTTTTATGGTATAGCTATGTAGGCACTCCCCATAGAGCTGTTTTGTGGTCTGGGGCAGGTCGCCTTTTTGTTCATAGCTGTTTTCATCAAAAATAGGCGTGCCAGTAAAACCATACCATAATGAGTTGGCAAAGAACCGCTCAAGATCTCTTTTCGTTTGAGGCGTTATAGCCCTATGGCATTCATCCACAACAAAAGCAACCTTTAATGCTTTGATTTTATTGTATTGCCTAGTTCCTTCCTTTAGACGCCGATTCACCATAATCTGCATTTTCTGTCGAGTGGTTACGATCATCTGGCGGTTGTCATCTAACATCTTGTTTATCAGGGAATCCACATAGTCTGTATCATCCACATCAATCGTATCAT
Source organism: uncultured Lachnospiraceae bacterium (assembly GCA_951801955.1). GTDB lineage: Bacteria > Bacillota > Clostridia > Lachnospirales > Lachnospiraceae > Petralouisia. Next base: position 1,360 of record CATOOV010000079.1, on the reverse strand, counting down.
TATCTGCATAGGATTGGAAAGCCATTTTTGTCTGTTCATCCAGATCCTTTCTATCAATGAGAAATATGGTTTTCTCAATGGAAGGAATGTCCATCAGCAGATTTCTGGTAGCTTTATAGGAAGTCATTGTCTTTCCAGAACCTGTGGTATGCCAAATAAACCCAGATTTTCCATGCTTAGAAGCGGTTCGCATCGCCTCGATTGCATGAATCTGATAGGGGCGCAGGATTAAAAGTTTCTTTTTCTCGTTGTCAAGAACCATGTATCTAGTCACCATCTCATGCGCTTGTGGTATCTTCAGGACTGCCTTGGCAAATTCTATGTAATCACAGACAGGGTAATTTTTCTTATCCAGCCACCCTGTGATAAATTTTTTGTTTAATTCGGTATCTCTTGCGGCAGAAAAATACTTGGTATCCACCGCATTGCTGACCACAAACATCTGCACATTGGAAAAAATACCGTGGAACTTTCCTTCTGCAATATATTTTTTGATCTGATGGTAGGCATCTATATAGGAATGTTGTTTATTTTTCAGTTCGATATGGACTAAGGGAATCCCATTAATCAGGAGTGTTACATCAAAACGCCTATTTCTGTCTCCTTCTATATCCTCTGACTTAAAAGCTTGATATTGATTGATCACTTCATATACGCTTGATCCGCCTGCCACATGCTCATTGTTCATTACGACAAGATGTAAGGTTTCATTCCAGCGCTGGACATGGACATATACCTTGCCATTTTCTCCAACCAGCCATTTCCCGGCATCATAAAACGAAGCATGAGATAAATCATTCTTAACCTTTGCAAACTCGGAATCACTGAGGGGAACATCATTGAGTTTTGCCTTGTTGTTCTGTTCTAAAATATATTTAAAATTATCCCATAATTGCTCTTCTGTCCTGATATCAGGTCTGTAAGTCCATTTAGATTCCTCACAACAGAGCTGCTCGATCAATCTCTTTTCTAATACGGATTCTAATTCTGCCATAAATTATCCTTTCTGTGGAAACATGTTCTGTAACATAAATTTCTTTACTTCTTTTAGCTCGTCGCACTTGCATTGGTGGAGGGTTATGAGACTGTTCAATCTTTGAATAAAATCACTAATTTTATTTTGCTCTTCCAATGTTGGAACCGGAACTACACAATTATAGTAATCCTTCAAATTGTAATTATTTCTTCCGTCTCCTGTTGATATTCCCATTGCAAATTTTTTGTGGGTGTCAGTATTTAAACACCACTTTACAACTATTATAAATAGCGCTCCTTTTGCTGAACAAGGTATTTTAAGGCTCTCATAAGGGCAGATGATTTTATTATACTTTCGCTCTTTTTCACGAAAGTGGCAAAAAAT
>CATOOV010000078.1 GCA_951801955.1 uncultured Lachnospiraceae bacterium | reverse complement strand
CTCCTGACGTATATCCTCGATATACTCCATCCACTGTAATAATTCCTCCATACAACACGCCCCTTTTCTTTTATTCTATCAGAAAAGGGGCGTGTTCACAATTTATTTACTCATGCGTTTGTCCTGTGCTTTCCATCATGAATCGTAATCTTCCACAATCGGAGGAATCTGTGAAAGCATATTGTCTATATCTTCAAACATGGCGCTTTTCATAGTCCCCAGGTTGCTTGCATATTTAATATGCTGCATGACTTCCTGGTACTGCTGTTTGGTCTTGTCAAAAAATCCACATAATGTCTGCAGGGACGTTTTAGAGTCCTCAATCACCCTGGAAATTTCTGACTGTACAAAGGTAGCGCCTTCCGCCGCCTCTGTAATCTTGTCAAACATTTCATAAGTCTCATTCATTTTTCGAATGCTTTCTTCCAATGCCGCCTGGGAATTATTGATACTTTTACTTAATTGTTCTGTCCCCTGCTCCATATCGCTGATACTGGAATTTACTTCTGCAACCAGATTTTTAATCTCATCTGCCAACTCCTTAACTTCCACAGCGACTACAGCAAACCCTTTTCCCTGTTCGCCGGCGCGTGCTGCCTCAATGGAAGCATTTAATGCAAGGATATTTGTCTGGTCGGCAATCGTTATAATATTGTTTGTGCACCCTTTTATTTTTTTTACCGACCCTTGAAACCCTTGGAACGTATCCTCCATCTCTCCAAAATGCTCTTCTACTTGTTTGGAACTGTCTTTCAGCTCTGTCACCTCTCCTTGTGCCTGCTGCACAGACTGGGCAATCTTGCCCTTTACGGTATCAAATTGGCTGGAAACTTCATTGATACTGGAAAAATTTTCTCCAAAGTCCTGCAGCTGCTCCTGAAAGCTGTCGGACTCACCCAAGACGCGGTAAAAAGAACTGCTCACCATCCCTAACTCATGCAGGGAATCTACTTCTTTCTGTACAAGATCCTCCTTATACTCTTTCAAATTGTTTATCACATACAATACAGGGTACAAGCTCTTGTCCTTCCCCTGCTTTCTTCCTAATGCTGTTCCCTTCTGGGCTTTCTTTCGAAATTTCATTGCTGTCCCCCTTTACTCAAATACCACACAGGTCATAGACTGATTTACAAATTGATTGTTATAATGTTCTCCATATCCTACAAGCCCTGCATGGTTGCCTAGGGACCTCATTTCATGTAAATATTCCTGCATATAATGGTTTTGGTTAAACAACAGGTATCGAAACAGGCAATTCACGGAGAATACCGCAGAAATATTTGGAAAATCCCTGCGGATTTTTTGGATGGTTTCCTTTACAATTGCCCTGTAATCTCCTAATTCCAGCAGAACAAGCACATCAGAATCATTTACCTGCCGGAAACATGCCAAAGAATTCCCATTTACTTCTTTAATAGAAATAATACAGACTTCCTTTCCATTTATTTTCCCAAAAGGATTTTTAAATGTCTGCGTGGTTATCTGCTGTTCTGTGACATGAAGGATATCCTGATATACCTGTTTTGCAGGTCTTCCATTTAATTCTCCAAGTATGTATTGTTCCCTGTCTGTCCGTGAGGCTATAAAACGATAATTCTCCATCTGATGATAAATATTTTCCTTATATGCCTTTACCTTGCCGTTTTGATTTTTCACTAAAGCATATGCCACTGCATCATTGTATACAATACCATTTGCAGACACCTTACCTGCATCACCTGTTCCTCCTACCAGAGAAATATTTCTGCGTTTTAATGCACTGTATATGGTCGTTAATGCACAGGCATCATTTCCGGAACAAAAATCAATACACACTGTATTATTTTGGGAGCCTCCAACTTTTTCCATATCCCGTTCCAATCGCTGAATATACTTCACTGGCATGACAGATACCTCCTCCAGCACATTTGCAACAGCACTGACCCCCTCCGTAAAAGCTATAATCCCCACACCATGTTCCACCATCCTGGTATCATAGCTCATTCCAATACATCCAATACTGGGAATCTTCGGGTACATTTTCTCCAATTCCCGCACATGGTCTTCAAATTGTTCCTGATTGGACAACAGCATGATTAATTGCGGATTATTCAAGCCACGAACCGCTTCTTTCAGGTTTCCGCTTTGGCTCATTCCAAAAAACTGTTTCACCATAATGTTCCTCTCTTCCATCGCTTTGGCTTTTTCAATAACTTCCTTCCGTAAATATATGCTTATCTTATACTATAGAATAAAAAAGGTCAATGATTATTCCTCTCCCTTTTTTATTTGCCATATTTTAATATTACTGACACGTTTCCATGCAGCAACTAATGGTTATTCCTCTCCCTTTAGCACTTCAATGGCTTTCAATACTTGATTGTCATGCATCGGGTTATAAGATTCATCCTCTTTGCCCTGATATTCATATTTCAGCTCAATATCCGGTGAAATCCCTACTTCATGAATATAATTTCCCTTAGGGGTAAAGTATTTTGCCATTGTAACTTTCAAGGCGCTGCCATCCTCCAGGGGAATGATACTTTGCACAATCCCTTTTCCAAATGTAGTGGTGCCGATCAAGGTACCATAATTGTAATCCTTAATCGCACCTGCAAAAATCTCTGATGCGCTGGCACTGTTCTCATTGATCAGAACTGCCATAGGAATATCCAGACATTTCGCATCCGACTTATAATCAGATCGGCTGCCATACTTATCTTCAGTGTATACCACAAGCCCTTCCGGCAGAATTTCATCTAACATTGTGCAGACCGTCTGCAAAACACCTCCTGGATTATCCCGTAAATCCACGATCATGGAAACCATACCCTGCCCCTGCAGCTCCTTAACAGCCTTGTCAAACTGCTCTGCGGTAGAATTGGAAAACTCAGAAATCTGAATCAAGCCAATATTTCCCTCCAACATCTGTGACTGAACAGTGGGTACTTCAATCTGTCGGCGCTGTACATCAAATTCCAGATGATTACTTTCTCCCGAACGCATAATTTCCAGATGGACCGTCGTTCCCTCTTCTCCTTTGATATGGGTTGTCAGCTCTGACAGCTCCAGGCTGTCTCCCTCAATATCATCTACTTTGACAAGTACGTCGCCATCTTTCAGCCCTGCTTCCTCTGCTGGCGTCCCTGGATAGACATGCAGAATGGTCACAACATTGGTATCCATATTCTGTGTCAGCACCGTTCCGATTCCATAATAAACGCCTGTCGTGCTGTCATTAAAGGATTCATACTCTTTTGCAGAAAAATAAGCGGAGTACGGATCTCCCAATCCATTTATCATTCCTGCATACATACCTTCCACCAATGCATCCTGATCTACCTTTTCATAGTAATACTGGTCTATCAGGTCAGCCAACTCTCCTGCCTTCTCTTCCACATCGTTTTGAAGAATTGCCTTCTTTGTGCCTTCATTATTCTCTGCCTGTTCTTTTTCTACCACATTGCTGCTTCCATGGCTCAGGATTACTTTATTGCCAATCAGCGCTGCCATAACAAGCAAAAGCGTACACGACATCCCTGTAAGCATACCAATTCCAAAACCCGCCCCTTTCTTGCCGAAAGGTGTTTTCGTTCCATTGTTCTGACGCTCATTTTCCCGAATAGCGTATTCCCGCGCAAGTTCCTCCTGTGGATCTAATTTCTGTGACTGATTGTGTTGTATGTCCATTTTCTTCCTCTTTTCCTGCTTTCTGATAATTTATATCCGATGGGAATACCTCTGCTTTTCACCAATTGCAGCGGCGTGAAGGGACAGGCGCGCGGTTTATAGATTCTGAAAAACCAGTACGCGCGCCGCTGCAAAACGCCAATGGCGTTTTAAATTTCCCATCTGCTGCACACCTACACCTTTAAATGCTTTCTTATCGTTAAACGACTGCCTAAAAATCCAATGCCCACACCAAGAATTAACCCTACTGGAATCAAAGTGGAAAACACTTTATCTACCGGAAGAAAATCCAGCACACCGCTCAACCAGCGGAATCTTTCTGCAACATAAAGAATAATCCTGCGGTACATAAAATATAATACGCCCAAAGGCAGCACAGAACCGATAATTCCAATCAGAATACCTTCCACGATAAAAGGGGCACGCACAAAATAATCTGTAGCGCCAATCAGCTTCATAATTGCAATTTCTTCCCTGCGCACAGCAATACCTATCGTTACGGTATTACTAATCAAAAACACAGCCACACACAGCAAAATTAATATAATGCCAGCAGAAACATAACCAATCAGCCGATTAAAATCTGTCAAGGTATTTGCTGCCACATCGGAGCTTTTTACTTCCTTTACTCCATCTAAAGACTGCAGATATGTAACAAGGGATTCCTGCATAGAAACATCATTCATATAAACCTCATAATGTGCAGAGTTTACCAGCGGGTTGTCATCCGCAAAATCATCTGAAAAATCCTCCGCGCCTTCAAAGTAGACCTTCTGAAATTCTTTCCAGGTCTCCTCCGCAGACACAAATACCTTCTTTGACACCTCCACCCGCTTACTAATCTGTTTGCCAATCTCTTCCATCTCTTTTTGGCTTAATCCGTCTTCAAAAAAAACGGTAACGGCAACGCCTGACTCCACGCCTTTTACCACATTCTGAAAATTTACCACTACAGAATAGAATACCCCAAACAAAAAAATACATGCTGACATCGTGGCAATGGAGGCAAGGGAAAACATTTTATTTTTCCAAATATTGTTCGCTCCCTGTCTTAAAGTATATAAAAATGTACTAATCCTCATGACAATCACCTGCCCTCTCGTCTGAAACGATCACGCCCTTCTCTCTCTTAAAACTCATTGAAATCACCTGCCTGCTCGTCTGAAACGATCACGCCCTTTTTCATTGTAATCACGCGTTTTTTCATAGCTCTTACAATCTCTTGATTGTGTGTAACAACCAAAACAGTTGTCCCCCTCAGATTAATCTCCTCCAGCAGCTTCATAATATCCCAGGCATTATGGGTGTCCAGGTTTCCGGTAGGCTCATCGGCAAGAAGGATTTTCGGTTCATTTACCAGCGCCCTTGCAATTGCCACACGCTGCTGCTCCCCGCCGGAAATTTCCCGCGGATACGACTTGTATTTTGCAGCTAACCCTACCATAGAAAGGATTGCTGGCACCTTACGGCGCATAGTTTTCGTGGGCATACCAATCACCCGCTGGGCAAATGCCACGTTTTCATAGACATTGCGATCCTTAAGAAGACGGAAATCCTGGAATACCACTCCCACATTTCTGCGAAACCTCGGCACGTCCCGATGTTTAACGTTCTCCAATTTGTGTTTATTGATCTCAATACTGCCGCTGGTAGGCTCAAGCTCCTTCAACAATAATTTAATTAATGTTGATTTACCTGAACCACTGTCTCCAACCACAAAAACAAACTCTCCTGGTTCAATATATAAGCTCACGTCGTTCAATGCAGGAATCCCTGCCGCATATGATTTGCTGACATTTTCAAGTTTTATCATGTAAGGCTCCTTATCATTTAATAATCCAAAGACTCCATATATTTCATATATTTTACAACCATCAACGCAATCTTAAAGGTGATGGCATCCTCAAATACACGCAGATCCAGCCCTGTGCTCTTTTGGAGCTTATCCAGCCGGTATACTAATGTATTCCGGTGAATATAGAGCTGCCTGGAAGTCTCTGAAACATTCAGGCTGTTTTCGAAAAATTTATTAATCGTTGTAAGGGTCTCCTCATCAAATTCATCTGGAGATTTTCCATCAAAGATCTCCTTTATAAACATTTTACACAGAGGAATCGGAAGCTGATAAATTAAACGCCCAATTCCCAGTGTGGAATAAGCGATCACATTGCGCTCCTCAAAAAAGATCTTGCCGACATCTAACGCCATCCGTGCTTCCTTATAAGATCTGGAAACTTCCTTGATCTCATTGACAATGGTACCATAAGCAATATGGATTTCCTGGTCATCACTGGTATGGAACAAATTCAAAATCACTTCCGCAGTTTTGTTCAAATCATTGTAACCCTCATTTTCCAGTACCTCTTTTACCACAATGATATTTTTCTCATCTACTGCCGTGATAAAGTCCCTGGACTTACTTCCTAAAAGGCCCCGCACCTTTTCCAGCTCATTTCCATCCTTTTCCCGATTGGTCTCTACAATAAATACCACCCTTCGTGCCTCTGTGTCAATATGCAGTTTTTTCGCACGGTTGTATATATCTACTAACAGTAAATTGTCCAAAAGCAAATTCTTCACAAAATTGTCTTTGTCAAAACGTTCCTTATATGCTACCAACAAATTCTGAAGCTGGAAACTGGCAATTTTTCCCACCATATAGACATCCTCACTATCACCGTTGGCAAGGAGGATATATTCCAACTGGTGTTCATCAAACACTTTAAAAAACTGACAGCCCAAAAATACCTGGCTGTCTGCCGGAGATTCCACAAACGCCAGTGCCGCCGTTACATAGTTGTCCGTATCCTGGAAAGTTGCTGCCAAAACTTTTCCCTCTGTATCAATAATACATAAATCAATTCTTGTAATTCCTTTTAACCCGTCAATCGTGTTTTGAAGTATTTGATTTGAGATCATCCTCTTCACTCCTTTTCTTTTCTTCTGCTGTCTTTTTCATGGCAAACCTGTTGTACATGTTTTCTTGTACATTATCTCCTATGCAACTTTCACAAATTTTATTTCTACTATTTTGCGAATACAAAATAATCTAATTTGTATTTTAATGCAAAAGCACAAAAAAAGAAAGAGGAAATCTGCATTTTTTTATGCATTTCCTCAACTTTTTTTCAAATTTTTAAATATTTCTTCATAGGCATTGTACACAAAACCTCATTTTCATACATCTCTCGCTTTATTCACTGTTGTTCGAAGCAGGCACCTTATCAGAAAAGATAAACCCTTCTCCCAAAACCTCTCTCACGTCCCCCACCACAACAAAGGCATTTCGGTCAATACGGTGCACCAGATCTTTTAAAAGAACAATCTCCTTTTTTGAGACAACACAGTAAAGGACACACTTCCTAGTCCCAGAATACATTCCCTGTGCTTCCAGCCCAGTAACGCCTCTCTCCAACTCCTCCATAATCAATTTTGCAATTTCTTGGTAACAATCCGTGATGATATATGCCGCCTTGGAAAATTTCATACCTTCCAAAATCGTATCTGTCATTTTAGATGCAATAAAGATTGCCACAATCGCGTACATGGATGAACGCAGACCAAACACATACAGCCCTGCAAGCACCACCATACCATCCAATACCTGCATAATCTGTGCGACAGAATAGTGGCGAAGCTTACTCTGCAGCAGCAATGCCACCATTTCCGTCCCGCCTGTGGTCGCGTCTGCCCAGAGTATCATACCCATGGCAATTCCGGCAAGCACGCCGCCAAAAATAGAGGCGAGGATATAGTCCCCTTCTACAAAATCTATTTCTGGGATAAGATACAGCCAAAAGGAAAGCAATACTGTCGCAAAAGCTGTCTTTCCGATAAATCCTTTCCCCTTAATCTTTAAGGCAAGCAAAAAAAAGGGAATATTCAAGATTAAGTTGGCAAACCAGAGCGGAATTCCGCCTTTATAAAATATATCTGTAAGGTTTTTAAGCAAAATTGCAATGCCCGTAAAACCTCCCGTAACCAAACCAACCGGATCAAAAATACATTTGATCGCAAATGCCAACAGTCCAGTACCAGCAATAATCACGAGATATAAAAACACAAAACTCCGTTTCTTCAAATAAAAGTCACTCATCTTTGTCCTCATTATCTTTTTTATTATAGCGCAGAAGCATTCCATGCATGATTCCTTTTTGAATCAGCCTCCGTGCAAATCCTGCGACCTCAGACACACCCCGTCTTTCTACATAATGATCTCCCAGCCCATACCAGATTTTGGCATTCAGTTTTTCCTTTTGTTCTTTTAGGAAATATTCCTGTTTGGGTGTAGGGATCACAGACAGGATCACATCTGGCGCTGCAATATTAATCTCATTGATGATGGTATCATAATCCCCGGTACAATCGCTCAACGAGTAGGTCCCTGTAATTTTTAACTGTCCATAAGTTTCACTTAAAAAGCTTTGTAATAAACCAGTCTGTTCACTGGTATCTCCTAAGAGATATACGGTTCTCCGGTTGCGGACGATACGTTTCATAAACTCTTTAAAAAAACTGTTCTCCACTGTTTCCCGTACCCGCTGTGCAGACTTTACGCCCGCTGCTTTTAAAATCTCCTTATCACAAATAATTGCCAGATCCAGATTTTCTATACAGGTTTTCAATAATTCATCTGTCTGGGTTTTCACCAGGGTCTCCATGGAAATATTTTCCACTGCGCTTATCATTGTATTATTCCAAAACACCTCTATTTGCAGCATTGCTTCCCGAACAGTATAATTATCCAGGCTCATACCTAATATTTCTAATTTTTTAATCATATAACACTCATTTCATTCTGCTATTCAAAACTCGCTTCCACTTATACTCCTCAGCAATTTGTCACTTTAGAAGTATACCAAATGAAAAGACTTTTTTCAACTGTGCCTTTTCCCACTGTTCATGCAAATTGACAGACATTTTTATTGCTAAATTTTGATTTTTTTGTCTATAAAAAAGTCAATGTTTTTTTCTATTTTTTTCAAAAATCATCAACTTTATTACAACTTCACAAAACAAATGTTTCTTTCTTTTACTATGTAAACCAATTTTTCCACCTGCTTTTTTGTGGATAAAGTTGATAACTCTGTGTATAACTCAATTTTTTGGTTTTTTCGGCATTTTCCATTGTGGATAACTTTTTTACATTTTTGGATAACTTTTCAAGGAATGGAAATTTTTGTGCAACTTTTTTTTGCATAAAAAAATGTGATTCCCCTTATAATATATGAGACAAGAGATGCCTGCCCCCCTCTAATTGCAGCGAACAAGAAATTTACCGCAGTGCGACCCTTCCTGGAAGGTTTCCTATCATAGTTCGCTCATAAACCCTATAAGAACAAAAGTGCGTTTCACACACCTCCGCGACCAACTTCTATTGCTAACGCATCTTTTATTCCGTACCGCGCACAGGTGCGCAGCAATCGTTTCCACTTGTGCGCACGCGCATAAGTGTTTTTTATTCTATGGGAAAGACGCTTTCACACTTTTGCGTGACAAGGTTTTTCCCATAGAATAAAAAAACCCCTGGATTGAAACCATGTCTCAATCCAGGAGTCCGAAACTCTATGATCATATTAGAAAATTCTTCTTACGGCAACAATTCCTCTGTAATTTGCCGGAGATGTAAGTTTGATACCAGTTTCTTCTGTGCTCGCATGAACAACCGTATTACCGCCAATATAAATTGCAACATGTCCACTGTAACATACAATGTCTCCTGGCTGCATAGCATCCTGGCTAACTCCATAACCAACACCTGCCAATGCGCTGGAAGAATGTGGAAGGCTTACGCCAAATGCGGCGTATACACTCATAACAAATCCAGAGCAGTCTGCTCCATTGGTAAGGCTTGTACCACCCCAAACATACGGATTACCAATAAATTGACATGCATAATCTGCAACTGCCTGTCCATTTCCACCGCTTGGAGCCGCATAGCTTGCACTGGAATCAGTAGAAGAACTCTCAGAACTGGATGCCTCTGAATAACTTTCAGTTCCTGAAGAACTGGAAGTGTCTACTGACTGTGATGTCTGGCTGGAAGAGGATCTTCCTGCTTCTTCTGCCCTTCTTGCCTCTTCTGCCTGTCTTGCTGCTTCCTCAGCTGCTTTTCTTTCTTCTTCTTCTTTCTTAAGACGAGCTTCCTCTGCCTCTTTGGACTCAGCTACCACATAATGTGTACTACAGTCAACAAACTCACCAGAAACCCAGCCGTCACCTTCTTCAATTGCAACTTTTACCCAACCGTCTTTTTCTTCTACTACAGTAAGTTCTTCTCCTTCTGGTACTTGTCCCAAAAGTTCTGCCTCTGTGTTAGACTCAGCACGGACATTCAATGCATCCGTCTTCACATCTGCCACACGGCGACCTACAGATTTTGCAAGTTCTGCATCTCCCAGAACCAAAAATTCTGCTTTAATATAACCTTCTACATCACCGGAATGGATTTTATACCAATCTCCCTCTGTTCCAAGCACAGTACATGCAGAATTATTATATAACTTTCCAAGTACTTCTCCATCTTCACTTGCGGAAGAACGAACATTTACATAATTATCTACCTGGGCAATCGCAATATCATCATACTCCGACTTTGGAGTCTCATTCTGAACTTCCTGAATAGAAGTATCTGCAGATTTCTTTGTTAAAGATTTGGCAATTGTATTTGAAACACCAGCAGTAGAAGAACTATTCTTCGCAACATTCTGTTTGCTGTCTACCTGTACTTCATCCTGTGCTGCTGAAATTAAACTTCCGGCGCCTGCGTCTACTGCTGCATGTGATACAAAAGAACTGCTTGTCAATACTACTGCTGCAGTCAAACAACAGGTCGTTGCTCTTCTGATTGAATTTCTATTCATGTTACCCTCCATTTTTATCCTTTATTGTTACGAATTCCTTATAGAATTCTTCATATGTTACAATTTTATTACAGGACTCATTATAGCAAAGGGGGGGTTCTATGTCAACTGTAATCTTTTACAAAATTATTATGATATTCAAGACGTTATTGTCAGTATTGTAAATTTACATTAATTTCCACTGAGATACCTCTCTACAGATACCACTGCATTCGCTCCGTCTGCCGCCGCCGTAACCACTTGGCGAAGCTGCTTGGTACGCACATCCCCTGCTGCAAAGATACCTTTTATGCTGGTCTTGGTATCCTCCCCTGCAAGAATATAACCTTGTTCATCCTGCTCTACCACGTCTTCCACCGCAGAAGTATTTGGCTCAATTCCCACTGCGATAAATATCCCTTGAACCTGAAATTCATAATCTGTTTCTTCCATATTATTATGAACACAAAGGGATGTCACTTGATCCTCTCCCAAGATTTTCGTTACCCTGCAGTTTAACAGCAATTCAATGTTTTCTACTTCTTTTACCCGTTCTTGAAGGATTCCTGCGCCCCTGAATTCTTCCCTCCGGTGAATCAGGTACACTTTCTCGCAGCCCCTGGCAAGAAACAGCGCATCTTCCAATGCCACGTCGCCGCCCCCGACCACTGCTACGGTCTTGCCGCGAAAAAAGGCGCCATCGCAAGTGGCGCAATAAGATACCCCCTTGCCCATCAGCTTTTCTTCTCCTGGAACCATCAACTTCCGGTGCCTAGCGCCGGTGGCAAGGATTAAAGTCCTGGTTTCATAGGTCTTTTTGCTTGTTACTACCAGCTTTTTTTCCTCGCAGTCTTTGATTGCAACTACCTGTTCATTTACAAATTCTGCTCCTAATTGGTCCGCATGGGCGCGGAATTTCTGTGCCAGCTCAAATCCAGTAATTCCTGGCAGCCCTGGATAATTATCTACCTCATAAGTATCTAGAATCTGCCCGCCGCTTAAAGGTTTTTCCTCTATTACAAGGGTATTCAGGCGTGCACGCTGGGCATAAACAGCCGCGCTCAAGCCTGCTGGCCCGCTTCCTAAAATAATAACATCATATAACATAATGAAACCTCCTGATTTTTCTAGATTTCATTGCATTTTCCCACTTTCCATGCCATAATAAATAGGGAATTGCGAAACTGTTAAATTGTCAAAATTTCGAATTTTATGAATTGTATATGAAATTCATAAAATTATTGGGTTTCGCAGTTGCCTACCATAAATATGGAAAGGGGGAATCGCAATGGATATTGCTGCTTTATCAACTGCTATGAGCATGACAAAATTAAACAACGACATTGGCGTCCTTATGCTTGGCAAACAATTGGATATGGCAGAGACTATGGGTGATTCCATGATTAAACTTATGGAACAGTCTGTTAGTCCCCATTTAGGTGGAAATATCGATATCTCCATCTAACATGCTTCCAACAACGAGGGAAACCATGTTTCACGGTTTCCACATTCCTAGGAAAAGGATTGCCGCACATACAAGGGCAGATACCTGAATGATTCCAATATCAAAAGGTATCTGCTTTTGTATCTCATGCCGCAAGCCATTCCATACATACAAAGGCAGATACCCGAATGATTCCAATATCAAAAGGTATCTGCTTTTGTATCTCATGCCGCAAGCCATTCCATAAAAATAGAAAATCCCATAAATGCAAAGGCAAGCACAATTCCAATTACCAGCGGAATGGTAACCAAACGTTCCCTGCTCCCCTGTCGGAACATGCCTTTCACATACCCCCAGCGCCCATTGATCTTGCAAATGGCAATGTAAAGCCCCACTGCCGCGCAGGTAGTTCCAATCGCAATCACAGCCCAAATCATAATGCCCATCAAAAACATAACAAGCTGGCTGCTTTCCATAGTAGCGGCATATCCGCCAGGCTGGATCTGCTGGATCTGTTCTATCTCCGATATTCCCATGTTATCATACAAATATGGTAAAAGGAACGTCGTCACCACACTGGTAAAATTCAGTGTAAAATGCGCCAGCATGGAACTAAAAATACTTCCGGTGGCCTCCACCAAAAATGCTAAATAAACGCCCAAGGCAAACGCATAACAAAACTGGTTTAAATTCATATGCATACAGCCAAACAAAAAACCGCTGAGCAAAATTGCCGGAAGCATCTTACTTTTACGATAAGTTTGGAATAAAACTCCCCGGAACACAAATTCCTCTACACATGCCGGCAGTACTGCCATAAACAATGCATTTAACAGAAAGCTCTGCCCCTGCATCAGCTCCATCACGGAAGCCGTCCCAGAATTTGAAAACAACATAGATACCGCATTTAACACAACAATCAACGGATACATCAGGTACGTGCAGATGATCACAAGTATGACCGTAACAATATTCATTCTCTGGTATGGAATAAAATCCCGTATCCGCCCCTCTTTCTTTTTGCAGTAAATAAAACAGGGAACAAAAATCAGCCCTTGCGACAGCAAAAGCGAGAAATAAATGGGCAATTCCCCCAATGCCGGAATTTTAGATGCAAGCAGGCTGAATGCCAAGCTTCCAAAAAGGTAAATTACCACAACTGTCAAAAAAAGACGGTTTACGCTTTTATTCTGGGACATAATACCCTCCTATCTCTTTCGAATACTCTTATCTGTAATTTCAATCTTCCGTTCTTTATACAAACGCCCAACTGCACGTTTAAAGGCATTTTTACTCATCTTTGTCTCCCTCATAATGATTTCTGGAGATGCTTTATCGTTAAAGGGCAGCACTCCTGCATATTCTTCCAAAATCTCCAGCACACGATTTGCGTCCTGGTCCATCTGCACATATGCTTTTTCACGTAACGTTACATCCAGTTTGCCATCAGGCTTTACCCCTGTAACCCTCGCTTCCACCCAATCCCCAATCCTTAGAAAACTGTGGTCTTCATGTCTGGGAATCATTGCGGAATACTGGTCGTCTACCGCTACAAACGTACCAAAATTCTCACTAAATTCATATACACGCCCCTGGACCATATCCCCTGTCTGATAGGGGGAATCTGTCCTCAGCATTTCGTAAATCTGCTTCATACTGGCACACAAACGCTTGCTTTTATCAATATAAAGCCTCACCAGCACCTGGTCCTGCTCCTGGACTTTTCCCAACTGCTCTTTGTATGGAAGAAACAAATCTTTCTCCAGCCCCCAATCCAAAAACGCCCCAATCCTCTGGACAGATACCACTGTAAGCGGCGCAAATTCCCCTAATTTAAGTTTTGGCTCATGAGTAGTAGAAATCATCCGGTCTTTGGAATCCTTATATACAAATACTTCTATCTCATCTCCCAATCCTATATCCTTGGGAACTTGCTTTGCCGGAAGCAATACCTTTGTCTCAGACTGGCGGTTCTCTGCCAGATACACCCCAAACTCTACCTTTTTTACCACTACCAGCTTTTGCTTTTCACCTAAATGCATCATCTCTTCTCCTCCAACTCTACAATCGCATAAGGCTTTCCTTCCTTATTTGCCAAGTTTACTGTAATTCTATGATCCTCCCATGCTGTAAAAGGATAGATAATATCTCCATACACTGCCGCCTTTCGATATTCTGCCCGCATTTTGCTAATTTTAAATCCCTGGGTCAAATATTCTTGCGCCATACTTACATATTTCCCATTGTTTACATGCTGATTCGTGTCAATATGATACTTATGGACTGGAAAAAAATCCTGTCCCTTCATTTGCCCTGGAAGGGAAATTTTTCGTGAATCCAATTCCATCGGAAGCTGCGGAGACAATTGATATTTTTCTATCATTTCCGGGAGTAGTTTTGCTGGCCTTTCCTTTTTCAAATCCAACAACACCCACACAGAATTCGCGTAGGCCAAAAGTTCTCCCCTTTCACTTTCCAAGGTAAAATTCCGATAACCAAAAAATCCTTTAAATCCATAAGGCCAGGTACCAACTTTTATTCTTTCCCCCAAACTTGGATAACGCTTTACCTCAATCTGCCAGGAGGACAAGATCCATGCCACTTGCTGTTCCATCAGATATAAAATCCCCATTCCCAAATCTTCGGAATGAAATGTGCAGCAGTCCTGAAAATAATCCAAAATGGAAGTCAGGGTAATTTTCCCTTGGCTGTCAACTTCACTGTATCGTATCCTGCTATCAAAACTATACATTTTTTCTCTGCCTTTTAACATTTGAATTTTAATGCCCGCCCCGTGCGCCGCTTGAGCGGCATATTTCCTCTGCACCGGTCTGCATTTCAATCGAGTAGGGGACTCCCTTCTTCCCTACTCGACGCGCGAACCGTGCGCCGCTTGAGCGGCATATTTCCTCTGCACGG
>CATOOV010000077.1 GCA_951801955.1 uncultured Lachnospiraceae bacterium | reverse complement strand
AAATAGCATAGGATAATAAAATACAAATAGGGATGGTGCAGCCCGAATTAACGCCTGTGGAGATAGTAGGTTGCGAGGTCATAGAAGCAGGAAGCCCATTGGCTTTAGACAATGGGTAGTTCACTAGTAGATTTTTAGGATTATTAGGTGCAAGCGGTGAACTGCTTGCATTGGGAGAAGAATATATTGCTGTTATCGCTTTGGGGGCTTCCATGCAAGTGGTTGGTACGGGATTAGTACCTTTTATCCGTAATCATGGCGGTTCTTTTTATGCAATGGTTTCTATGGTTACAGGCTTTGTTACTAATATCATCCTGGATTACCTGTTTGTATGGATATTGGAACAAGGTGTTTCAGGTGCGGCATGGGCTACGGTAATCGGGCATGGTGTTACTATGCTGATTGCGCTTGCCTATCTATTACACAAAAAACAGTTTACGCTGAACATTCCTTTTTCAAAATTTGGAAAGGTGTCTGCATCCATACTTAAAATCGGGATTGCACCCTTTGGACTTACCATGTCCCCTAATATTTCTCTGATAATCATAAACCGTTTTTCCATGTCTTATGGCGGGGAGCCAGCAGTTGCTACCTATGCCTGTATCGCTTATGTTATCTGTATTGTATATCTGATACTACAAGGAGTAGGTGACGGAAGCCAGCCGTTACTCAGCCAGAATTACGGTGAGAAAAATTTTGATAAGCTGAAAAGCACAAGAAATTTAGCGTATGGATTTGCACTGTTCCTGTCTGTAATCGGTTGTATCATCATGTATTTGACAAGGGAGAGCCTTGGTATATTATTCGGAACGTCAAAAGAAGTGAATACAGAAATCGCAAAAATAATGCCTGTTTTCCTGCTTTCTGTACCTTTTGTCGCTATTCTCCGTATCACAACCGCAAGTTTTTACGCCACAGAAAAAAATATGTTTTCTTATATCCTGACGTTTATTGAACCGCTGTTTATGTTAGTGCTTATGCTCATCCTGCCGCCTTTGTTTGGCGGGCAGGTAATGATTTGGTGGAGTACGGTTTTAGCGAGGATTTTATCAGCATTTTTAGCTGTTACCCTAAAGAATCATGTGGATAAAAAAGAAATGCCATGATTATTATACAGCAGATTGACTGAAACAAGGCGAACCATACCTTGCAAAATATACAAGCACAGTGGCTATTTTGCCCTGTCTGCAACCACAAAACATGAATAAAATTGCGGCGGGATACAATCATTGAGAGATTTCCGTTATACTGTCCAAAATGCAGAAAAGAAATATATGACGGTATCGGGGAGATATCGCTATGTCCTTTATTTACGATATAAGCCACGAGGAAGCACTACCCAAAATAATGACACCGCACGCCTCACGCCATACGTTCTGCACCAACTTAGCCAATGCGGGCATGAACCCGAAAGCGTTACAGTATATCATGGGACACTCTAACATTACCTTGATGCTGAATTAATACGCACAGCAACATTTACATCTGCAAAGGCTGAAATGGAAAGGCTGATTGCAGTATAGCCGCAGACAGAATTTATTATTTCTTAGGAAAATTCAGGCATCCTTCTATAATTTCTGCTGGGAAAATTTCAAGAACGCTGCTGCGTCCTTGCTGTGTGGGGTGCAAGTCAGCCCTGCTGGCAAAAACAACTTTGCACCCTTGCAATTCATCGGAGATTATTTTTTGGTAAGGACCAAGGAATTACTGTATGACTTTATCTTTTTATTCCTTATATCCAAATAGCAATAAAAATCCACCATGTCGTACCCAGAAGGACGGGTAATCCACTCATCTCCTGCAAGCGTTACCTTTCCTGTCTTTTTATCGTAGCCCCCTACAACTGTGTAGGAGCCAGAGGGCACTTTGGGATTTGTGGGGGTTGCGGAAAAATAAAATTTTCCAGTCGCATAACCGTCTTTGGAAACCCGGCTGATTACGAATTTTGCTTTTGTCTCTCCTTGTCTCGCCGTATATTTCCCTGTCCAGGTTCCTTTGAGGCTTACGCTTGCAAGGGAGGTTTTATCAAATTTTACAGAGGATAATTTCCATTTATTCTTTTTCAAAGAATACTTCATTGTCGCGTTCGTCTTAACCGTTGCAATTTTGCGGTTGATATAAACAGCCGCCGTCACTGTCATTTTCTTTCGGTCTTTTGAGTATTTCTTTGATTTTACAGAGAATTTTGATATTTCCTTCGTTCGAACTACAAACCGCTGTTCTTTCTGGTCGATTGTGATACGGATAGAATAATTATTGAGCGCTTTCTTTAAACTTGTGTTTGAGACATTAAATTTTGTTGCTGCCTCTACTTTTAATGGCGCCATGGGCAATGCGGAACACAACATCAGCATTGCAACACACAGGCATATTGCTTTTTTTATTTTTTTCATCATCATTTTCATTGCCAATTGCGGCAATCCTCCCTCCTAATTCCTTCTTGTAGTTTTTCTTATGTATCGTTTGGGGTGGCTAAAGTTAAGACATCCAACACAAACTATGGAACAATAAGGCAAGTAAGTTTGCCTCTTTCATACTAAGGTACCCGTAGTAAGTTTTCAGATAACTGTTTCAACTTGTTACCTTTTCTGTTATTATTATGTATTTGTCTTCCCAGCAGAAATTATAGAAGAATACCTGAACATTGTATATTTTATCAAAGTAATATTCGTTCCATACATAATGGTTCTGATTACCTATAATGAAATAAGCATCATCCTCTCTTTTTCCATAGCTACTTCATAAAATACATACTGGTTTGAAACCCTTGCTAAATTTAGGGCTTCAAACATAAAAATGCACCTAAATTTCCCCGCTTGCCATGGCTTGCCCGGTGGGAAAACAATATCTTGCTGTTGCAGCAAGTACAAATATCTGTCACAGATAAATGTTCTGGCTTTATCCCTGCTTCCAGCAAGATTATTTCATTGGTACGCCACAGGTCAAGCTGATATTTTCCATTTCCTTTGTCTTTTAAAATCTCCTGCCTATAACTGGGAAATTCCTGGATAAATTCTTCTGCTACCTCCTTGCCTACTTCATAGCAGTCCTGGCAGATGGAAGGTCCAACGGCACAGACCACTTCTTCTGGCTTGGATCCAAATTCCCGGCGCATTGCCTCTAAGGTCACATGGCCCATCCGGCGCACCGTCCCCCGCCAGCCGGAATGTGACAGCCCAATGGCATGATTTGAAACATCCACAAAATACAAGGGAACACAATCTGCATAGAACGTAGACAGCACTACTCCCGCCTCATTGGTAATCAACCCGTCCACATCAGAATATCCACGCTCCCTGGTCAATCCTTTTCCTGCATCTTCCAGGCACACCCGCTTCACATTGGTAGTATGGGTCTGGTCTGTAAACACAAACTTCCCATAATCAACTCCCAACGCCTGGGACACCCGGTGAAAATTTTCTTCCACAGCAGCATGCTCATCCCCCCGGCTAAAGCTTAAATTCAAACTTTCAAACATCCCCTTACTTACACCTCCAAACCTAGTAGTAAAACAATGCTTCACAATACCGGTCTGCTCTAATAAAGGATAAGATAAATAGGGAAACTGTACTGTCCCAACAAGTGCCGTTTTCCATATGGGCGCTATATCTGCCCGATCGGCATACTTTATGGCATGTTGGAGCGCCTTTTGAGTACGCTTTCTGGTCAGTTTCATTTTCTCGTACTGTTCTTGGCTTTCTTCTATCATTTTTCTTTTCCTTTCTCTGCAGGCTGATTTCTTGCCTGTGCATAACAACAGTGTGTTTCATGCACCCTCGCGACCAATAACCAATAACTCTTGTTCACGCGTCTTTTGTTTCCATTCCAAAATGCCGATGCAGTTTTGGACACATAGATTTTGTTATGCCATGCAGCCAATGCAGGAAACCCAGATCAATTTCCTACGTAACATAAAAAAATGCATCTTCCACATGACTCAATTCATCTCCCATAATGCCCACCACATCAAAACGGCAGGGGGTATCTTCCCCATACCCGTAGTGCAGGCAATAGTACTCTGCTGTCTTGCAAATGCGCTTCTGCTTCCTTCTGTTTACAGCCTCTAACGGATGCCCGCCCCTATCATGTTCCCGATATTTTACTTCCACGAATACCAGATAATTTCCGTCTCTTGCTACTAGGTCAATTTCCCCAAAACGACTGTAAAAATTTTGATGAAGAATCTGGAATCCTTTTCGTTCCAGATAACTTGCGGCAACCTCTTCATAATGCCTGCCTCTCTTTTGATAATTATTGCCTACCCCTGCCAAATAATTCCCCCTTTGAAGTTTTGTTTTTGTCAGCAGAGTTGACCTCCATCCCGTAGCAAGAACGCTGACGGCGTTCTTGAATGCCAGATTATTTTAATTTTTCTCTCATGCGCTCCATATCATCTACAAACACCAAAATTTCTGCCACCACTTCATACAATTCTGGAGGAATCATCTCTCCGATTTCCAATTTCGACAAAGTTTTCGCCAGCTTATTATCCTGGTAAAACGGAATTTGTTCCTCCTTTGCCTTCTCAATAATACGTTCTGCCAAATAACCTTTTCCAGTCGCAATAATTTTGGGCGCCCGCTCTCCTGGCTCATATGCCACAGCTACTGCGGTTTTTTCTTTTTCCCCTGCTACTGTATCCATGGAAACCAGTTCCCTGGTATTCTTATATCGTGTCCCTTCCATATGCATCATACCTCCTAGTTTCCAAATTAAGCCTTTACATCAAAGGAATATCGGTGCAGCTTTCCTGGCGGCTTCTCCCTCTCCAAAAAATCTTGTACGAAATCCTGCTGTTTTTTTCGGTTCTCCACTTTTACCTCACAGGAATATCCCTTTTCCTGGAGCCGTTTTACCAATTCTTCAGAAAATCCCGAAATCAAACGGCAAGACGCCTCGTTCTGGAAGTAAAATTCTGTCTGTACTGCCGCCCCCATTAACTTAACAAAAATATCTGTAGCGCCCAAGTGCTCCATATCCAGATGGAGTAATGCCGTCAGCTCCCCATCTTTCTCTCTTAAGTTTTTCTTATTTGTATAGACATACAGGTCACTGTGTGCATTTTGATTCTGCAATTTCAACGGAAGCTGCACATAAGTATATACCTGATTCAACTGATTCATAAACTCAAGATTGCTCTGCACAGACTGCGCCGTCTTCGCCAAAGCTGTGCCCTCTTTACCAGTCTGGGACAGTACCTGTTGCAGCTCTGTCATCTGCCTGGACAGCCGTTGATACAGCTCTTTGACTGCCCCTTCTTCCTTTAATTTTTCTGGTGTCAAAAGCCACTGGTCTGTCATCGCCTGTTTTAACAATCCCTTGTATTCCTCGGATTGAAACAATTTTTGCATGGAACCGCCGCTGCTGTCTTTACTCTGTTCCACGGCATCCATAATCTGCTGTAACATCTCCCCGGCAGTCAGTGCAGTATTCAAACGTCCATTGGGCAAAAGTGTATCATTTCCTCTTGCACCAGAAAATTCCTGCAGCAAGGAGGTAAGCCTGCCCTGCTGTTCCCTGCCCAAGATCTGCTCCACTGTCACTGCCTTGCCCTGGGTAGTTTCTTTTGCTCCTGCCAGTTCTTGTTCCCTGGCCATACCCTCCACCGTCTGCGCCGTATTCGCTTCGGGGGTTCTTGCAGGCAGTCCTTCCTGTGCCAAGTGATCGCCGGATAGCCCGCCCTGCATCTGGGCTTCACCGGAAAGCCCCTCTCCCATGGAATTTCCATTGGAAGCAGCGCCAAAACCTGCCTGCGCCTCTCCCCCCTCTGTCAGATCCTGATGGATTATCACACCCTCAGCGGCGTCAATATTTGTAATGGTCAAATTCTGCACGGCTTGGTTTTGCTCCATCTGCCCCAAAGCAGCTTGGTTCTGCACCGTTCCCATCTGTGCCTCCGACCCCGTTTGCTGCTGGCTGCCGAATAAAATTCCCAATATTTGCTGTTGAAATCCTAAAAGGGAATTTTGCATCCCTGGAACCTGTGCTGCTGTCCCATTTCCCTGTGCGCCAAAGAGCTGTTCCGGCAGTTTTGTAATCCCTTCCATCAACTGATTCATATCCGGCAAAATTGCCTGCTGCCCGTTTTTATAATTTTGAAACTGGTTTAACGATTCCTCTGTGACAACCAGCCCAAGCTTCTGCATCTGTACCAATGTCTGAATATCCGCTTTGGGAAAACTTGCAGACAGACGCATCATCTGCAGCAGGCTGTTTTTATTAATAGGAAGCTGTTCTGCCATCATCTGGTTTACCATAGACAGATTTCTGTCATTGACTTTAAGCCCTGCTGCCTCCAACGCCCGCAGCAAGGTAGGGTTTTGCGCGCTTTCCAATGTAACTGGGCGAATGGCAATCTGTTCACCTGTATTTGACTTTACCTGAAAAAGCATAGGCTGTCCTTTTTCCAGGTTGACCCCCTGTTCCATTCTCGCCGAAATGGAACGCCCATCATTTAATCCGATCGTTACCTGCCCGTTTTTTATCTCTGTAATAGTCCCTTCAAATACTTTTCCTGGTATCAGTTCCTGTGCCTGCGCCGACAGGGGACGCGCTGCAGTTGTATCTTTCACCTGATTCAATGTCTGGGTATTGGACGCTGTATTGTTTTGATATTGATTGATACTCTCTACAAATGACATTGTTGTGCCTGCCTTTCTATCTTTTCTTTTCGGATTCAGGTGTCAAAATGCGGTTTTATAAAATTTTTCTTGGATATTTTCCCATAGCATTTTATGCAGCCAAGTTTTGACACACGAATACTTTTAGGAAAGCCAAGGACTTTCCCAAACGATTAATGCAGCAAACCTATTTTAAATTTATTCCTGCAAGTATCTGGCAAAATGCATTCCCTGTAAGCTTCCTCCAAGAAATTTGTTTCATTCATCTTTTTCTAAATAAATATTTTTAATAAAACTTTTCCGATGGATCAAAGAAGGACCATGCTCCCGAATTGCCTCTATATGTGCCTGGGAACCATAGCCTTTGTTCTGGGCGAAACCATACTCTGGCATTATTTTATCATATTCTGTCATAAGACGGTCCCTGGTAACTTTGGCAAGGATGCTTGCCGCCCCAATGGAAATGCTCTTTGCATCCCCTTTGATAATGGGAATCTGGGGGATCGGCACTTGTGGAATTGTTACTGCATCATTTAATAATATATCGGGTGTTACAGACAGATTCTGAATCGCCTGGCACATTGCCTCATAGGTCGCCTGTAAAATATTGATTTCATCAATCCGTGCTGGGCTTGCCATGCCGATTCCTGTTGCCACCGCCTGCTCCATAATTACCTCATACAATTCCTCACGTTTTTTCTTACTGAGTTTTTTGGAATCATTGATATATAATATGCCGCAGTCCTTGGGCAAAATTACGGCGCCTGCTACCACTGGTCCGGCAAGCGGACCTCTGCCCGCCTCGTCAATTCCGCAGATATATCCCCTGTCCTCATACTGTTTTTCATAGACTTTAAGTTTTTCAATCCTTTGTCTTTCCAATTTCAGGACTTCCTGACGTTTCTCGGCATGTACCACAAGCCTTTGTACTCCGGCACGCTCATCTGTTCTGTATTTTAAAATAAAAGAAGGCAGCATGGTTTCCTCTGCCGCCTGCAATTCTTCTTTGATTTCTGCAATTTTTTTTGACTCTCTCACTGATCTTCTCCTATTGTTATTTATGCCTGATAAATCCAATTTTGTCAAAAGGATACAAACGCACCCATGCCCTTCCTATGATATCCTCGCCTGCAATCACTCCCACACTGGGGTCACGGCTGTCGGAACTGGCATTGCGGTTATCTCCAAGGACAAAATACTCGTCCTCCCCAAGTTTGATCGGCTCTGCCGCCTGTCCTGGATCTTGTATCACTTCCCTGCCATAAGACTCTTCCAGCTTCTCATTGTCAATATAGATCGTCCCATCTTCGCCAATCTGAACCGTTTCCCCTGGAAGACCAATAATCCGTTTTATGTAGTAAGTGTCTTCTTTATACTGAAACGGAAAAACAATAATATCAAACCTCTCTGGGTCATGGAAACGATAAGAAATCTTATCCACAATCAGGTTATCCCCATCACTCAACGTATATTCCATAGAAGTCCCGCTGACTTGCGTGCGCTGTCCTACATAATGAATTACCAGATAGGTCAGCAAGAATACAATCGCAATATACAAAACAAAACTGATGGTTTCCTGTATCACATTTGGCTTCCCTTCTTGATGTTTCTTCTTTTCTTCCTTCTGATTCTCCATATTCTGACCATCCCTGCTTTTTTCTTATTCTCTTTCTTATTCTATCTCTACTTTACAGGAAATTCAAGTGTTATTTTCCCAGCTTTCTTCTGCCCTTCTGGAAATTCAAGCGTTATTTTCCCAGTTTTCTTCTGCCCTTCTGGAAATTCAAGCGTTATTTTTCCCAGCTTTCTTCTGCCCTTCTGGAAATTCAAGCGTTATTTTCCCAGCTTTCTTCTGCCCTTCTGGAAATTCAAGCGTTATTTTTCTCAGCTTTCTTCTGCCCTTCTGGAAATTCAAGCGTTATTTTTCCCAGTTTGCCGCTGCGGAATTCCTCAATCACAAGCGCCGCTGCTTTGCTGTAATCCAGCTCATTTCCCTTTTTAATGCAATTACGGTTCTGAGCAATTTCTTTCAATATTCCTGCTGGTTCCTGTTCCTCTAAAACTTCATATCTGCCTG
Source organism: uncultured Lachnospiraceae bacterium (assembly GCA_951801955.1). GTDB lineage: Bacteria > Bacillota > Clostridia > Lachnospirales > Lachnospiraceae > Petralouisia. The sequence continues at coordinate 6,521 of CATOOV010000077.1, read as the reverse complement.
TGAGGATACCAGGATAATTCTCCCGTAAAATTTGAATCAGCTCTAAAGACAATTCGTCGATATTTAAGATTTCATCTTTGATAGAACCAATCAATGCAAGATACAAACCCACCCGCTGGTCGTCAAACTTTGGCCATAAGATCCCTGGCGTATCTAACAATTCTACATTTTTGTTCAGCCGGATCCACTGTTTTCCTTTTGTAACGCCGGGCTTATTCCCTGTCTTGGTACATGCCTTGCCTGCAAACGTGTTGATAAATGTTGATTTTCCAACATTGGGAATCCCAACCACCATGGCACGCACCGGACGGTTTTTAATTCCGCGCCTTCTGTCTCGTTCCATCTTTTCCTTGCATGCTTCCATAATCACATTGTTGATATTTTTCATTCCAGCTTTGGTCCTGGCGTCAAGCTTCACCACAAAACAGCCTCTCTCTTTGAAATACGATGACCATTGTTCCGTCTGCTGCGGGCTGGCTAGATCTGCTTTATTCATCAAAATTATCCGCGCTTTCTGTTTTCCCAATTGGTCAATATCTGGATTGCGGCTGCTTAGGGGAATACGGGCGTCCACCAGTTCTATCACCAGATCAATCAGTTTCATATCCTCCTGCATCTGGCGCCTTGCCTTTGTCATATGTCCCGGATACCATTGAAAATGCATATACTACCTCCTGATTTTTGCTGTATGGCTGTTTGTTCTCACTTTTTATCAAATATCCATAAAAACTGTCATTCCCATAAAGATAACTACAGTGCGAAAACTTCCGCATTTTTGCAACCTCATTTCGCCAAAAATTGAAATCTCCTATGAGAACCACCAGATCACCACAATATGAAAACGCCCTATTTTAACAGCCCTATCCTGTCCCAAGGTGAAACAATCACCCAAGCTTTCCCTATAATGTATTCCTTCTTGACATTTCCAATACTGGCATAACGGCTGTCTTCACTGTTGTTTCGATTATCCCCAAGGACAAAATACTCATCTTCGCCCACTGTAATCTCCTCCTCTGCCAGCAGGGCATTTTCGATGGCGGCAACGCTTGCCTCCTCCACAAATGCCTCCCCATTCACATAGACAGCGCCATCTTTTACCTGAATGGTATCTCCTGGCACACCAATCACACGTTTCACATAATAATGTGATTTCTCATTGCCGTTGGGCAGAAATACTACCAAGTCATTCTGTTTCGGGTCAATAAGTTTATACAGAAACCGATTGACCCAAATTTTTTCTCCGTTTTCCAGCGTTGGAGACATGGAAGGACCTACAATTGATACACGGAATCCAAAAAAAGACACCAGAATTACAGTTGCTGTAATAGTCAATAGAACTTCCCCAGCCCAAACTGCAATTTCCTTTAACAGACCTGTATTAATTTTCTTTTTCCTTCGATTAAAACTCAATCCTGACGTTCTTTTCTTCATGTCCCTTGCTCCTAATTATATGCCGAAAAAAGGGACAACTACAACCGTACTTGTCCCTTCCCATGTTCCATTCCTGAATTATTTTACAAGCTCTTTTACTTTCGCTCTCTTTCCTACGCGTCCTCTCAAGTAATTCAGCTTCGCCCGTCTTACCTTACCACGGCGGACCACTTCAATTTTCTCTACATTCGGAGAATGTAACGGCCATGTCTTTTCTACACCGACACCATTGGAAAACTTTCTTACAGTAAAAGTCTCTCTGCTGCTTGCGCCTTGTCTCTTTAATACAATTCCTTCAAATACCTGGATTCTTTCACGGTTTCCCTCTTTGATTTTACCATAAACTTTTACGGTATCACCTACTCTGAATTCATCCACCTTTTCTTTCAACTGTTCTTTTTCGATATTTCTGATAATATCTCCTGCGTTCATGCTGCGACCTCCTAATTTCATTAGATGTTCTTAATACGTTTTGTAACAGAGGACCATCATTTTCTTGTCTCACGAGATATAATTTTATCATAGATTTACCAGAAAGGCAAGCATTTTTTCACTCAACCTTCAGTAAGTCTTTTGAAGTTAAATAAGTGAAACCAAAAAAGTGAAGAAGCAGGGGTGCGGATTTGTGTATGCCAGGGAAGCTTCCCCACACCCCACAGCAAGAACGCCGATGGCGTTCTTGAATTATAACACATCAGGATTGCCATTATCTGCTCAAACAGACTCTTTCTTCTGAAAAATTAGTTTCAGAATCTCTTTTGTTGTCTCTGTAAGTGCATCTTCCACTTGTCCTTTGCTGCGCACAATCTGAATCGCTTCATAAACCGTATCCCTATCTATGAAATAATATCCTTGAAAACAAGCCAGACAATCCGTATTATCTTGAATCGTTTTAAAAATAAACATTCTAATTAAGTTCTGCTGGCACTCTTTTGGCATATCCTTAATAAAATCTGTGCCATCAGGATTTTTAATACTTCCTTTATATTTATAATTATGCGCTTGTCCGAACAGCCATGCTCTTGCAGAAACGGCGCTTGTTATTGCCCCCAGATATTTAATCCCATATTCCATTGTTACGATTCCACCACGAGGTCCAAGAATCGCTTTTCCACTAAGAATATCTTGTGATACTTCATTTCTGTCGTAATTGCGGTAATTAGGGCACATTCTAACATACATCTTATTTGCTTCATTTAACGCTTCATTAATAAAATCTAAATTAACCTGCCCATTTTCAAAAACTACTTTTTTAAATCTATTATGTTCCATTATTTTAGATATCATATCCTTTAGATTTTCATGAACCATTATTTCATATAATTTATAATCAGGCGCATTATAATTTATCTGCAAATTCTTACTTTGCTGCAATGTTATTGAATTTGGGTACAGATAACACAAATCTTCATTATTGTATACTTTATACTTATACTCAAATTTGTACACAACTTCATTTCCAGTGAACTGTCCAATGAACTGTCCCATCTCAAACATTTTCAACAATTCATAAGATGGAAGAAAAGACTTATAAAAATCCTTAAATCCTTTTTCCTGCCCCTTTTTTGCTGCTTCAAGAAATTCTTTCACATTGGCAGTATTAATGTTATTTTCATCCATTTCATATTTCAAATCAAACAGAGACAATATTCCATCATCTCGGGCCATAATAAATATTGGAACAGATTCAAACGCATCTTTGTATGCATTTTTGTACCAGTCCAATGTATCTGCAAACTGAGCAGAAGTTCCCAGCAGCAATACTGCGTCGATTCCATCAATCCCCAGTTCCTGCATAGTCCAATATTTAATCTGCTCAGCTTCGTTGTCATTCATATCAAGAAATCCTCTTGTATCACGCAATACGAAAGAAATTTCTTTTTCTTTCAGATATTCTGCAAAATTTTCTTCTGGAGGAACTATAACTTCAATTCTCCGTATAAATTTATGACTCGTTCTGTTCTTAATAAGTTCGCGAAGACGATTGATACTAACATCGACATCACCATCATTGATATACTCTTTAATTCTTCCTTTTACATATTCTATTAAGTCTTCTGGCTGACATTCCAACTGATTTTCAAGGTTCAAAGTATTTTTGAGATATGCACCTTCTTCACCATTAAGAATCTCATTAAATTTTTCACAGTTAATGTTCTCTTTTATGTCAGTTCCAAAGATATTTTTGTCATTCAAAAAAACTTCTGTCAAAGATATCTTATTTGTATCTGCAGCATAAATCCAGTCAACACTAATCCCAGTTCTAAAGTCACAAAGTTTTGACATTGCCTTTCTAAATTCTTTCTTACACAAAGACCAGACAATTGTTGTTTTGCCGCCTTTTGTCATAGCAGCTAATAATAAAGTTAATTTGTTATACTCCATAATTTTTCCTTTCTGCAATGCTCCATCGAGCAGGGAAGTTCTCTTTCCCTACTCGATGCGCGCCCTATGCGCCGCTTTAGCGGCATACTCCCTACTTCTTCGTGGTAACTTTCTTGGATTTTGACCACTTAGAATATATCTTTGCAGTCTTTCCTTTTTCTTTTACATCTTTATAAGTACGTATCCTTACATAATATGTTTTCTTTGCTTTTAATTTAGAGATTGTTTTTGTTACAGTCTTTCCACTCTTGATATCTGTTTTCTTGTCCTTTTTAAAGTCCTTACTGGCAGAATAAGAAAGCTGGTATCCTGTTACCTGCTTGGTTTCCTTTTTCCACTTTGCTGTGAACCCTTTGGATTTCGGGGTAACTTTGGTAAGGGAAACTGCTTTGGGTATGATGGTAAAGTTTTTTGTTACTGTGCCTTTGTAATTTCCCTTTAATTGAATCTCAATACGATACTTTCCAACATTTTTTGGATTCTTTGGATAAACTGCTTTGTAATCTTTGTCCTTCTTTAAAGTTTTGCCTTTGTTGTCCTTTATTGTGACAGAAGGCTTTTGTACTTTATTGTTATAGGAAAAAGAAGTTTTAGACAGCTTTATATCCTTTGCCGCATAGATTACAGTTGGCTTGCCTTTCTCTGCCCCGCATTTACTGCACACCTGCGCGATGCTTCCATTCTTTTTTGTAGTGGCAGGGGTAACTTTTGTTTTATAAGTATGGGTACATCCTTCCTCATCTTCCGTATAACGGTATTTCATACCATTCTGTTTTGCATATGTTTCTGCATAGCTGCCAGGAGTTACGCCAAGGGTTAAATCACTGCTGCATAAAGAAAAGACATTATTTGCGATAGACGTTACTCCCGCAGGTATCTGGATACTGTTTAGGCTGCTGCATAAAGAAAAGGTGCTATCCCCGATAGACGTCACTCCCTCGGGAATCTTGATACTGTTTAGGCTGCTGCATCCATAAAATGCATACTCCCCGATAGACGTCACTCCCTCGGGAATCTTGATACTGCTTAGGCTGCTGCATTCATCAAAGGCAGCAGCCCCGATAGACGTCACTCCCTCGGGAATCTTGATACTGCTTAGGCTGCTGCATTCTGAAAAGGCACCTTCCCCGATAGTCGTCACTCCCTCAGAAATTACTACTTTACCTGTCTTTACTTCGGGACAGCAAATTAATTCTGTCTTATCCTTATTGTATAAGATTCCATCTTGGGACGCATAGGTCTGGTTCTTTTCATCCACTACGATTTCTTTTAGACTGCTGCACCTATAAAAGGCAGGATAGTCGGAATACCAAGGATACCTAGGATTTCGCCAAAAACTCATAGATATAGACATCACGCTCGCCGGTAGCTTGATACTGCTTAGGCTGCTGCATTCTGAAAAGGCACCTTCCCCGATAGTCGTCATTCCCTCGGGAATCTTGATACTGCTTAGACTGCTACAGCTTTCAAAGGCACGAGACTCGATAGCCGTCACTCCCTCTGGCAGACTGATACTGCTTAGGCTGCTGCATCCATAAAATGCATACTCCCCGATAGTCGTCACTCCCTCGGGAATCTTGATACTGTTTAGGCTGCTGCATCCATAAAATGCATACTCCCCGATAGTCGTCACTCCCTCAGAAATTACTACTTTACCTGTCTTTCCTTCGGGACAGCAAATTAATTCTGTCTTATCCTTATTGTATAAGATTCCATCTTGGGACGCATAGGTCTGGTTCTTTTCATCCACTATGATTTCTTTTAGGCTGCTGCACCCATAAAAGGCTAAATAGGAGGAATTAAAAGGTCCCATAATTTCTAAATCCATATATATAGACGTCACTCCCTCGGGAATCTTGATACTGCTTAGGCTGCTGCACCGTCTAAAGGCACCTTCCCCGATAGTCGTCACTTTTTTTCCTTCTATTTCATCAGGGATTGTTACTTCCTTCACATCATCTTCTTTATAACCAGTAATTTCCACTGTTTCTCCTGTATCTTTATAATAAAAATTCCCATATGTCTTACCCCAATATGATCCAGCCTCCTTATTTAGAGTTTCCTCTTCTATATCCTCTGTTTCTAACTCTGGATTTTGCAAATCCCACGGAACATCTTCCTGTCCTTGAATTTCCCCTCCATCTTTTCTTGTTTCTTCCTGAATCTTCTGTGATTCTTCCTGAATCTGTTGTGGTTCTTCCTGAATTTGCTGTGCCGAAACTGTGGTTTGCGGCAGATTGGAACATATAAGTACTGCTGCTATTCCCATACATAGTACTTTTTTGAACTTCATAAATTTCTCTCCTTTCTTTTGTGTATATAATAGGTAATTGCGAAACCACTAATTTATTGAAATTTCATATACAATTACTACAATTTTATCTAAATATTTTCATCATACAAAAGCCCGAAATGCTAGGCGCACCAAGCATTCCACCAAGCCTTTTACTGCAAAAATCATGTTCAGCAGAGGCTTCCATGATTTTTAAGCCTTGGCTACATGGTGCTAAAATGCATTTCTTACCTTTTGTATGAGAAAATATTTACTCTGAAATCCTTTGAATTGTATATGAAATTTATACAATTACTGAGTTTCGCAATTACCTATTGTGTATATAATCAGGCAGGGATGTTTTTCCCCTACCCGCTGCACGCAGGGCGCATACTGCGTTAGCAGTATGCGCCCCTGTACATAAAAAAGCCCA
>CATOOV010000076.1 GCA_951801955.1 uncultured Lachnospiraceae bacterium | reverse complement strand
TCCGCGCCGCGCACGATTGCTCAGCAATATTTTTCCTCTTGTGCGCGTGCGCATTTTGGTGTTCTATATTAGGAAAGTTTATAGAACTTTCCTAATATAGGGCAAAAGTGCGTTTCACGCACCTCCGCGACCAATTATTTTTCCAACGCATCTTTTGTTCCGCGCCGCGCACGATTGCTCAGTAATATTTTTCCTCTTGTGCGCGTGCGCATCCTGCCAGGGGGTTTTCTCATATAGGAAATTCCTCTGAATTTCTTATATGAGAAAAAATCCCATACAAAGCCTTACGGCAATGCATGGGACGTATTTACGCGGTTCCACCCTGCTTGTCTTTGCACATTCATAAATATGCAAAAACCTCTCATTTGACGATAACGGAGTCACCGGGCTGTCGAAAGCCGCTCCAAGGTGGTCTTCGGCTGTTTCCTGCCAAACCGCTTCCAGCACTGGGACAATCGGCTTGTCCGCCGGCGGTTCTCTCTGCCCGTATCCTGCACCAACGCAGCTACGATACTCAACATTTCACAGCTTACTCTTCTTGTCAACGCTTTATCTATTCTGTATTGTAGACCCTTTTTTGATTTCTGTAAAGAGGAAATTTTTACTCTGTCCTTTGGTTTACCAGGCAGCTTAATGTGATCGTCAACTTCTAAATACTGTAATTACTTATTTCTTCCGCAGCACTTCTTATACTTTTTACCGCTTCCACATGGGCATGGCTCATTGGGGTATATTTTCTGCTCCTTAATAATCGTACCAGATTTTTTCTGTTCCAGATACAATCTGTGCCGTGTATCCTCATCAAAGATATCGTTCCATTGGGGAAGCTCATACAGCCAATCTGCCTTAGCATCTACCATATTCTTGTACAACTTTTCCTTGTCAAAGGCAAGGCTGACCCTGGTATCCTCTTCCATTTCCTCAATCGGATTTTCCTTAATTAAGCTTTCATTAATCCCATCCAAAAATCCTGCCATTTCCAATAGGGACAAGTTATATTTCTCTGCAAGTTCTTTGACGGTTCCTTCTACTGCTTCATCTGGATTCACCAATAATTTTTCATAAACACCTTTCTCCAACAGGAAATATCTCTGCCAGAATCGCTGAATCTCATCCTTACCTAACTCCTGATTGTATGCAACACGTCTCCATTGTTCTAATAATGCCATATCAAATACCATCCTTTGTTACTATTCTAAATCCTGTTGTGTTTTTACACATCCTTTATAGTATAACTCATTTTCCAAAGTTTTTCAAAGGATTTTTATATTTAATATCATTTATTTCCAGTTCATGCTTATACATACCTGTAACATACAAGTTTTTGCCTGGACATCCGCTTTTTCATTTAAGAATGCCAATGGCGTTCTTGCTGCGGGGTGCAAGGCCAGCCCTGATGACAAAATCAGATCCACACCCCTGTTTCTTTACTTCGTTATGGTCGGTCCTACCATTTGGGACACCTCCACAATTCATGGAAATCAATTTTGAAAATATCCTTAACAAATTTTTTGAAATATCTCTATGTTGCCAGGGCTGCATATACCCAAAGCGAACAATTTGGGGGTACTTTTCGCGATGGTGAAATCCACTGCTTACGGAAACCTGGCACGAAGACACTTCTGAGTGCCTTGGTTGCAGTTAGCAGTTAGTTCTCCAGAGCGTTACCCCGTTCGAGTGCGGTATATGCAGCCCTGGCTGTATAGAGATATGCAGATTATGGAAAGGATATTTTCAAAATTGATTTCCGTACCCACAATTCCCCATCGGTTGACTTTAGAATACCAATTATGATACTATTAAGACAACAGGTCGCAGGTGTGCAAAACTTTAGTTAATGCTAATAACGCCTGCTTGTCTTTGCCAAAACGCAGTTTGCGTTCTTGGCTGCAAAAAACTTATGTTACATGCAATCACATGATTGGTGAGAAAGGAGACACTATGACAAAATCAAACCGCAGCACAAAAATCATTGCTTTTTTCCTGATTTTTGCATTATCTTTAGTTCAAATTCCTGTAACGGCACAAGCGGCTTCTGTACGTCCGGCAGATGTAAGCAAAGCTGGAAAAGGCAATATCCTTGTGGGGGTTTCCGGCAGTTACGAAAGGGTCAGCAAGACAACAATCTTAAAAAGGATTAACCAAATCCGCAAAGAGGCATGCACCAAGGGCTACATCAATCCCTCCACAAGAGAAAAATTGAAACCTTCCGACTATGTCCCAATCAAATGGTCTTCCAACTTAGAGTGGATTGCCCAGCTGCGCGCCGCAGAATGCACTGTCTATGAAGCACATGAACGTCCCAACGCAAAGAGCTGTTTCAGCATTACGCGTAAGAATGAGCAAAGCTGGGCAGAAAACCTTGCCTGGAATTATTCTGGCCTGATGCAGGGCATTGAACAATGGTATGGTGAAAAACAAGATTGGGTAGATCAAAATACAAATAAAGTAACTGGTCATTATACCAGTTTAATTAATCCGAATTACAGATATATTGGGCTTGGTTCTTTCGTCCGTGATACCGGCGGCTGGTATGGTATTTCTGCCGAGTTTAGTTCTAATACTTCTGGTTCCCAGGCACAATCCAAATTAAAAGGGAAAACAATCCAGACAATGGAAGTGGTAAAAAAGAATGTAAAGCAGGTTAAATTAAATGCGCCATCGTCTATAAAATTAAAAAAATCGAAATCACTAACTGTTACATGTAATGTTACCTATCCAGGAATTATGGGCGGAACAAATACCACAAAAGCAAGATTCTTAAAAGGAATCACTTGGAAATCCTCCAAGCCTTCTGTACTGTCTGTCAATTCCAGTGGAAAAATTACCGCAAAGAAGAAAGGCAAAGCTACCATCACTGCTACCGTAAAGGGCGTAAAAACAGTGAAAAAAGTAATTACTGTAAAAAAATAATCCAGATTTTTAAACCAATATTTCATTTCTTGGATACTGAGAACAAGGTTTGTATTTCTTTGTGCAAATGGCAAAGAAGACTTCCACCTTTTGACACACGGAACCTATACCTACAGGAGAAAAAAATCCCCATATACGGCACTTTTGCTGTATATGGGGATTTCAAAAAGGGGAGGATAAGTATTTAATCTTATCTTTGGTTCAAAGCTTTTTGCTTTCACCGAAAGTAACAAGTGGGGGCTTTGTCCTTTCGGATAATAGTAGTATTGACAGTTCTGGCTCGTTTATACAAAAATTTCAAAATTTTTCTGTCCTTTCTTTTTTTCCTATGTTAGAATAATTGAAAAGCATTTTTTATCAGATGGGGATGAAATCCCGCCACTGGCAGAGGCTTACTACTTACCGCTTATAAAAATGGGCGTTATTTTCCATCTGATATAAGCTTGACCCCACCATTGACAGAGGTAGTCGAATCTTCCATCTGGCATAAAAATTTAGAAAGGGATACGAATCACTTATGAATCAAAAAAATATTTTGCACAACAAATATTTTCTGTATATGACAGAATTTTTCTCTGGCATGTCTGTTATGGCAGTCGAATTAGGTGCAAGCCGTCTTATGGCTCCTTATTTCAGTTCCTCCCAAATCGTGTGGACTGTGATTATCGGGGTTATTATGATTGCCATGGCGCTTGGAAACGTATGGGGCGGACGAATTGCAGACAAAAACCCTTCTCCTGACAAGCTCTATGGCCGGCTTCTTTTTGCCGCTGTATGGATCGCATTGATTCCATTTGCCGGAAGATACCTGATCGGAGGTATTTCCCTGCTGCTTGCCGTCTTTATCACTAAGAATTTTCTGGTATGGGCAGCACTATTTGCCTGCCTTGCCGTCTTTGCATTTCCTTGCGTATTGCTTGGAACGGTTACTCCCTCCCTAGTTAAATATTCTGTCAGCAGTCTGGATAACAATGGAAAAACAGTTGGGGAACTTGGCGCTTTAAACACCATTGGAAGTATCATTGGAACTTTTCTTCCTACTTTTGTTACCATCCCAGCAGTAGGGACTGCTGTGACTTTTTTAATCTTTTCTGGGATCCTTGCCGCTATCAGCATCGCTTACTTTCTCTCCAGAAAGAAAAAATTGGTAAAATGTACTCTGGCAATTCTTTTAATTGTGATTTTAGGATTTGCTTCCCCCACCTTCAGCTTTGCTTTCTGGGAAGACAACATTACTCTAGAAGACGAATCCATATACAATTATCTGCAGGTAAAGGAAACAGAAAACTCTGTGATTCTTTCTACCAATGTGTTGTTTGGGGTACAATCTATCTTGATGAAAGACACGAAGCTCACTGGCATGTATTACGACTATGCCCTTGCCGCACCTGTTATGGCAGGCATTCCCCAGATGGACGTCCCCGGCGATATCCTGATTCTAGGACTTGGAACAGGTACTTTTGCGAAATACTGCAGTGAATATTTTCCAGGCACCTCGATCGAGGGGGTAGAAATTGACGAAAAAATTTCAGATCTCGCCGCCAAATACTTCCAACTTCCAGATACTGTAAATGTTTCTGTCTATGATGGACGTTCCTACCTTACCGCTTCTGATAAAAAATATGACGTTATCATGGTAGATGCCTATCAGGATATCACCATTCCTTTCCAGATGTCTTCTGTGGAATTCTTTACAGAAGTGGAAAAGCATTTAACCGACAACGGCGTCATGGTGGTAAACATGAATATGAAATCCAAATCCGAGCATTCTATCAACGACTATCTCTGTGACACCATCGGCTCTGTCTTTGAAAATGTATATACTGTCCCAGTACAAGGCGGTACCAACTGCGAAGTTTTTGCTTTCCAACATCCTGATACTTTACAGACCTTCCAAGATGGATATAAAGGACTCAGTGACCCTGCATTGCATGATATGATGGAAACGGTCTTGGCAAACCTCACAAAACGCAAATCTGGCAACTTGATTTTAACTGACGACAAGGCACCAGTGGAAGTGCTTGGTATGCGCGTCCTAGATGAAATCATTGCAGATGAATTGGATTATTACCGAGAACTTTACTTAGGAGAAATTTTCCATAAATAACAGAAGAACGTGCGTATTTTCGTTTTCTGCTATGGAAAATTTGAGGAACTTTCTTAGATTCGGGTGTCAAAAGGTGGTTTGGAAAAGGCTGATCCCCACCATGGAAGGTTTTGTGAAACCTCCTTTTGACACCCGAACCCTATATACGAATAAAATTAATTTAAAATATTATTTGTCTCTTGTATCACTTGCTGTACTCGGTCAGCAATATTTGTTACTTTCTCCATTGACAATTTAATATGTTCACTGTTCTCAGAAGTCTGTTTTGCACCTTTGATTGCCTCTTCCACTGCTGCCAATAACTCCCCAATGGTCGTCTCAAATTTATCCACCACGATATTGATATCATCCATTGCCATCTGAATTCCTTCATCATTTTCCCTTGCGCTTCCTACTGAGGATTTCGAATTTTCAGATAATTCACGGATATTTGAGGCAACCACTGCAAACCCTCTGCCAGCTTCGCCGGCGCGCGCTGCTTCAATCGCTGCATTCAATGACAAAAGATTAATTTTTCCTGCAATTTTCTCCACATCATGAGTCATAGCATTGTATTTACTTACACTGTCGTTGATATTTGCCATAGAGTCAATAATCTTCTGATTCAATTGTTTTAAGTCATTCATATGGCTGGAAACCCCTTGCATATCGTCAGCACTCTTAGCCCCCACACCGCGGATTGCATCTGCCTCTTCTTTGACCACGTCAATATTCTGGGCAAGCTCTCCAAATATTTCGATCAGCTCATGATTCATTGTCACAACTTCCTGATTTACCTCAGAAACTTTTTGACGCTCATCACGGATCATTTTCATCATATACTCATGGCAGTTCTCTTTCACATTGAGTCCTCTTGCCACCGCAACCGCCATCTCCCTGCAGGACTTGTACCCACAGGCATGACAGTCAAAACGCCGCTCCACATCTGTATCTTTTCCCATTTGTTGAAATGCATTTTCGATATCCCTGTCTGTAATAACAGCGCTGTCTGTCTTATGCGGGGTGTAAGTCCGCATAAAATCTTCTATCCGGAGTATCTTGTCAAATTCTGCATATTGTTTGTCCACACCCTTTTTGGTAGTATTCGCCCTGCGCTGTTTGCGGCTGTAGCGTTCCACCAAATGCATAATGTCATTCATTACAAAACGCTGGGAATCCTTGCCAATTGCTGGTCCTCCGTTGCATCCGTATTCACAGTTCAATACATCAAACACCGTGGGAAGGGTCTCTGTGTTTTGTTCCAGATAAATATCAAGCTCTTCATAGAGCCGCCCAGTTCCTTCTGATGTTGTAATTTCCATTTCCGGCGCATGGATCAAAAGGTTCTTCATCAGCCCGCCTGGTCTGGGGAAAATATTACCCTCCCATCCCTGAGCCGCATCAAACTCAAATTCACTGTAAATTTTTTCTGTGGGAAAGTGTATTCGCTGTTCTTTAAAATAGTTCTTTAAATGCTCCATTGTAACATTATAATCAATCGCTTTTGTCTCCCGAAATTCGTCAATTTTGGCAATACAGGGAGAAATCGCCGCAATCTTCCCTCGAAACCCAAGCACCTTGCGGATATAGATAGCGATACATACCATCGGGCTCTGGATGGGGGAAAGATGCGGGATCAGCTCTGGCTTATGGTAGAGTACATAATTTACCACTGCTGCACAGGGCTGAGAAATAATTTTCTTATCTTTGTGTTCTGAAAGATACCGAAGATGCGCCCAAGTACAAATGTCTGCCCCATATCCCACATCATAAATTTTTGCATTGCCGTGGGCACGAATCCAATAGAGCACATGGCGCCATTGCCCATCAAATGCCACTTTAATGGAAGGAGCCACAATCACAGCAATCTCCCTTCCTGCTTTCAAATCTTCCAAAAAAGAATCTGTATCATCCTGAAATGTCCTTGCACCATGGGAACATGCCTTAATACAGGCTCCACACTTAATACACTTGTCATCATTAATAAAAATCCTAAGCTGCCCTGTCCCGTCCATCCGCGCCACATTTGCCTCACTTGCCGGACATGCCCTGACACATGCATTGCATCCCACACATTTTTGCTCATCTACATTGATAATACTCATATGTATTTCCACCTTCCCCGCCGTTGTATGGTTCAAATCTTTTGTGCATTTATCATGCCTTTTTCAATATTTTACTAGTAAAATTATAGAATATTACCATATTTCTGTCAACCGCCTTTTCATTGATGCAAATTTCTATATAACAAAGGTGCGTTTCACGCAACGCTACAAATATCCGTACTATATGTTGCGGAAATTTCTCATTTTGCGACACCCCCAAAGTGGGCAATCCCACTTCACCCCCTTACCCCCATTCTTGTGGGAATGCCTTTGCACACTTTGCCGCGCCGATAAAATAAAAATCCCCTGGGACTCCTAAAACCTTTCCCTGGGGATTACAATATCATAAAATCAAATATTTTATGGCAAAGAAATATTTTCTGGAATCTGGTCTTTATATTTTTCATAAAGCCCCTGAAGTCTTGCTTTATCTTCCTCAGACACCTGCTCTTGTGCCATTTCCATAAGACCATCCACATCTCCGCTTGCCGCTAAGCCTGCTGCCTGCTTCAAATTTTCTGATGAAATATATTTCTCTGCTATGTCTGTGACTGCTTCCACATCCTCCTGGTCCATATGATCAACAACCTCAGACACATCAATCTGTTCTCCTCCCACATCAATCGTTTTTCCAAGCTGCTCTGTCAGCAGTTTTTTTCCGATCTCCATTGCTGCTTTTGTTTTAACCTTTTCCACGATCACATGGCGACCTGCAAATAAAACTCCTGCACTAATCACCAAAACCCCAGTGACTGCCAGCAGCCCAATATGTTTTCTCCTTTTTTTCATAAATAAAACACCTCCTGCATGTATACTGTTCCACGAAAAATAGATATGCCGCCCACCGCTTATCAAAAGATGAGCCGTCTTCCATTTTATATTTTAGCATACATTCAGGGGGTGTATGTTACTTCTTTCTTAATAATTTCTAAAATTTTACTTACCTTGACAGGAAGAACAGCTGCCGCTGCACCCGCTGCATCCACCACAGCATTTTCCCTTCTTTTTATCCTTATACAAGCTATAACCGGCATATCCTGCGATTCCTGCCACAATCACGCCAACTACAAATGTTCCCATGGCAAATCCTCCCTCTTTTTTTCTTATATAGTTAGTATACACTAACCTCCAAGAAAAATCAACTTCAAATTTTTCCAGGCTTTTATTCCCTCACTTTGCCTTCACGCAAGTCAAATATCCATGCTGGCATGTCTATTTTCCTAAGTGCCCTTTGGGTACATTGCTCGCGGGAATAAAGTGTGTACTTATACTGTTTGCAGGTGAAACCCAAAATAACGCACAGCGTTATTATAGCAGATGTCCTTAATCATCCCGCCAAGTACTTCCATATCATCTGGATACTCTCCCTGTTCTACCCAGCCGCCGATCAAATCACAAAGGATCCTTCGAAAATATTCGTGCCGGGTATAAGACAGAAAACTTCTGGAATCTGTCAACATCCCAACAAAATTTCCCAAAAGCCCCAGGCTGGCAAGGGAAGTCATCTGCTCTCTCATTCCTGTTTTGTGGTCATTAAACCACCAGGCGCTTCCCTGCTGCATTTTTCCTGCCGCACCTGATTCCTGAAAGCATCCAATCAGTGCCCCAATTGCCGCATTGTCTTCTGGATTGAGGCTATACAGGATTGTTTTTGGCAGCGCCTGTTCTTTGCACAACGCATCCAGATAAGAAGAAAGTTCTGTGATCGGCACACGGTTATAAATCCCATCAAAGCCAGTATCTGCCCCTAACATTTGATACATCCTGGTATTGTTATTTCTGGTAACTCCCATGTGTAGCTGCATCACCCAGCCACGCTTTTCATATTCTTCTCCAAGCCACAACATTGCCGCTGTCTGAAACTGCATTGCTTCCTTTTTGGAAACCTGCCCCTTGTGCAAAGCTGCAGAAAAAATTTTTTCAATCTGCCCCTCCCCTGCGTGCGCCGAGGGAACATACAAAAGCCCATGATCACTTGCCTTGCAGCCCATCTTGGAAAAATAGTCCATCCGCCTTTCCAAAGCTGCTTTCCAACTGCCAAAGTCTGTGATTTCCACTCCCGCAGATGTTCCAAGCTGTTTCATATAATCCGAAAAATCTGGCTGCCCAATGGAAACAGCACGGTCTGGACGCCAGGTGGGAAGTACCTGTATGTCTATGCCCTCATCTTGTGCAATTACCTGATGCCAATGCAGGTCATCTGCCGGATCATCTGTGGTGCACACCAACGTCACATGAGAAGAACGCATAATCCTTCTGGCACTCATCGTTTCCTCTGCCAAACGCTTTTGGCAAAGATCCCAGACTACTTTTGCAGTACTTTCCTTCACCAATCCTTGAAACCCAAAATACCGCCTCAGTTCCAAATGGCTCCAATGGTATAGAGGGTTTCCAACTGCCTTTTCCAATGTCTGCGCCCATTTGAAAAATTTTTCCCATTCCGAAGCGTTCCCAGTAATAAAAGATTCCTCGATTCCGTTGCTTCGCATCTGGCGCCATTTATAATGGTCTCCCAAAAGCCATAACTGCGTGATTGTTTCAAACCGTTTATCCTCTGCAATTTCTCTTGGATTCAGATGGCAATGATAATCCAAAATCGGCGTGTTCTCCGCATAACCGTGATACAATTCCTGTGCAGTCTTTGTAGAGAGCAGAAAATCTTCATCCATAAATTGTTTTTTCCCCATTATTTGCACCAAGCCTTCTTCTATTTTACTTATTTTTCGGCATCATGATTCAAGACTCGCCCGCAAGCCTTTGCGCTGGCTTCGGGATAGCTTTTCTGACAGATTCATAACCGAATCCATGCGCATCCTTCCGGAGCGTTTATGATGCCTTATTGCAAACAGCTTTATCCGCTTTTCAAATTTATACACCAGAATAAGCAGAAAATCCCCCGTCAATGGGAAGTACCACCCCAGTGATAAATCCTGCTGCCTCTTCACTCAACAAAAACAACATGCTTCCAATTAACTCCTCAGTCCTTCCAAACCGATTCATCGGAGTTGCGGCAAGGATTTTTCCAGTTCGCTCCGTGGGACTCCCATCTTCACGGTACAGCAGCCTTTCATTTTGTCCAGTAACAAAAAAACCTGGCGCAAGGGCATTTACCCGGATTCCCTCTTTCGCAAAATGCACAGCAAGCCACTGGGTAAAATTGCTGACTGCCGCTTTCGCACCGCTGTATGCAGGAATTTTTGTCAGAGGGGTAAAAGCATTCATGGAAGAGATATTTAAAATATTGCATACTTGTTTCCCTATCATATCCTTTGCAAATTCCTGGGTCGGCAGCAGCGTTCCAATAAAATTCAAATCAAACACAAATTCTACTCCGTCCTGTTCCAGATCAAAAAACGTCTTGACATCCCCTTTGAGATCCTCTGCCGCAAAATATTCTTTGTCTGTTGTGGCAAGGGGATGATTTCCCCCTGCACCATTGATTAAAATGTCACAAGGACCAAGCTCTTCTAAAATTTTTTTATGTGCCGCCTTCAAACTCTCTGGCTCCAGTACATTTGCCTGATACCCGTTTGCAATTTTTCCTTCCTTGGCAATCCCTTCCGCCTTTTGTTTGGCTGTTTCCTCATTTAAATCCAAAAGCGCTACCTTTGCACCGCACTGTGCAAGTGCGTGTGCCATAGAAGAACACAAAATTCCACCCGCTCCTGTCACAACTGCCACTTTTCCCTTTAAATCTATTTCAAATGGTAATCTCATTGTCTTTTATCTCCTTTCTCGATGGCTTCCCACAATCCATTTAAATAAGTTGCACCCAGTGCACGGTCAAACAATCCATACCCTGGTCTTCCGGTTTCTCCCCAGATCATCCTTCCATGGTCTGGACGGATATAACCTGAAAATCCATTGTCATACAGTGCTTTCATAATCTCATACATATCCAGGGAACCACAGGAAGAAAGATGCGCCCGCTCTTCGAAACCATTTTCCAATACCTGTACGTTGCGCATATGGACAAAATGAATTCTTCCCATAGCAGAATACTTTTTCGCCATTTTTACCATATCATTCCGACAGGAACATCCCAAAGACCCTGTGCATAACGTGATTCCATTGTGTGGATCGTCTACCAATTTCAAAAAACGATCCAAATTTTCTTCGCTTGTAATAATCCTGGGCAGCCCAAAAATACTCCAGCAGGGATCATCCTCATGGATTGCCATATTTACCTTGCATTCTGCGGCAACTGGAATGACCCGCTGCAGGAAATAACGGAGGTTTTCCCACAAGTCTTCCTCTGTCATTGCCTGGTATTCTGATACCACCTGTTTTAATTCTTCCCTGCTATAGCTGGAATCCCATCCTGGCAGCGTCAGGTCACTGTCGCTTTCCAGCGGGTTGACTTGATCTACCTGTTCCTGGTAGTACACCAGGGAAGTAGAGCCGTCCTCAAGTACATGGTCTAACTGTGTCCTAGTCCAGTCAAATACCGGCATAAAATTGTAACAGATACATTTCACTCCTGCTGCTGCCACCCGCCTAATATTTTCACAATAATTCTCAATATATTGATCTCTTTTTGGTTTGCCAAGCTTGATATCCTCGTGTACTGGAATACTCTCAACTACCTCAAAATGCAGCCCTGCTTTCTCAATTTGCTGTTTCAAATCCTCAATGGAAGTTTTCTGCCATACTTCTCCTGGCGGCACATCATACACTGCCGTAACCACCGTATGCATTCCTGGAATCTGCCGGATCTGCTCCAACGTTACTTTATCATCCGCCCCGTACCAGCGGAAGGATAATTTCATTCTCTCCATTGCTGCCTCCTATTTCTAATTTGTCATCCGCCGCCTGCTAAGGCGGCGCTGTTTATCTCCCATTTGTTAGAGGCGGGAGCCATCCCTCATCGGATATAGATTTTCCACTCACCGCTTATAGAAGCGGGAGATATCATTTTATCGTGTACCTTATTTCATTCCCCGGCGTTCGGCAAGAATCTCTCCATTCCGCTCCACCACGCTCTTACTCAAAGGATAAGCAAAAAACAGAATCAATGCCACAATGACATAACAGACTCCTGGAAATATTGTGGCAATATTGTAGATCCCTTCCCGCACTTCATCTGTCTGGACCGCCCCAGGTTCTGATACATATCCAATTGCAGACAGTGCAAAACCACTGACGCCACCCGCCAACGCCTGTCCGATTTTACGCGCAAAAGAATATACTCCATATACGGTGCCGTCCTCCCGATTTCCAGTTTTTACTTCCTGATAATCAATCACATCTGTGATATACGCCCATACCACCATATTAAAATAGTACATTCCAAAATTTGCAAAAAAGGTAACTACTACATAAACCCAAGGATTTTCCACTTTAAACACAAACAGCAGGATAAACACTATTCCAGTAAATAACATTCCCACTGCTCCTGCTTCCTTTTTTCCAAACCGTTCTGTAATCTTACCAGTAAAAGCAGCAAGGATCAAGGAAGTGGGAACCCCTACAAACCCCATAATCGAAAGTGCTCCCGTATTCTTAAACCATTCTGCAAATAAATAATTATTCATGGACTGCCCCAACAGGGAACTGAGTAACAGGAAAATTGCCGCTCCAATAATGGCAAGCAGCGCCCGGTTAGATATCAAGGCACGAAACGTCTCCCCCATTCCAGGCATTTTCCCTTCATCTTTTTTTTCAATTTTTACCCGCTCTGTGGTCATTTGGTAACACAGGATATAACAGATTACGGCCAATACTGCAAATACCCCGGCAATGATAGTAAAATTCCTGGGACTGACAATCTGGTTGCCATTTGCATCCTTATAGTAAATCACCACAGGCGCCGCCATCATAATCACTACACTGGCAAAGGTGGCGCCCATGGAACGGAATGTGGACAGCTCTGCCCGTTCCCTTGGATTGTCTGTGATTGCCGAAGCCATAGAGCCATAAGGAATATTGATCGCCGTATACAAAATAGAACCCCATAGAATGTAGGTAACAAACATATAAATAATCTTTATCATCATAGGGGCATATGCTAAGGAAGACTGGTACATCAAAAAACTGACAAATGCCACCGGAATACAGATCCGTTTCAGCCAGGGACGGAACTTCCCGTCTTTTGACGCTGGCAGGCGGTCGACAATCCTTCCCATCCCAATATCTGTAAAGGCATCTACAATCCTTGCCACCACAAACAGGATCCCTACCATTTTTGGATCAATTCCCAACACGTTTGTATAAAATACCATCAAAAAGGAACTTGCGAAAATAAAGGTAAAATCATTTCCAAAATCTCCAAACATATACCCTAGCTTGTCTTTGACGCCAAAGGGTTTCCCATTGCTATTTGCACTCATAAAATTTCCTCCATCCAGTCAGTATGATGATGCTGCAAGAACGCTGATGGTGTTCTTGGATTTTTACAACAAAAACTAACGTATGATTTCCTATTCTCTGCAAAAAACATGGGAATTATTCTTTTGTTTTAAATTTCGTTTTTTATGGATTTTGTTTTCACGATTGTGTTATACTTAGAAATATTATAGCAATTGTGCATGTTTGGAAACCTAACCATCCGTGCACCTGTATCAATCAGGAGGAAAAAATATGCAAAACTAAAAAAGCCATCCATACATTCACGAAATTAAATAAAACAAAAATCACATCGAAAAATGTGAGTTTCTTTAGTTAGAAAAGATTTTGACTATGAAAAATTAGAAAAAAATCATAAATATACTGTATATTTTCGATATGGAGAAGAAAGTACTTTCTTCCCTAAATAGAATTCGGGATTAAAAAATTTTGTAACTATCCAGTACCTTCACAGTTACAAAATTTCTCTCTATTGCAATCCCTTGTATAGACATAATTGTGATACATAAAATTACATAATTACTTAAAAAGAGGCAAACCTCAATCAAGAGGATGTTGCAAAATGCAGGGATTCCACAATATACAGTAACAATATGGCAAATATCTGTACGATATGTTGTGGGAATTTCTCATTTTGTGACATCCCCTTGATGATTTACACCCTAACAGCCGTCTCCAATGCAATCTCAATCATCGTTCCAAACCCCTTTTGGCGCTGTTGGGAGGTCAATTCTTCAGAACGGTAGAGATGGTCAGAGATCGTCAGAATGCAGAGTGCATGTTTTCCGGCTTTTGCGGCATTCAAATACAAAGCCCCGCTCTCCATCTCCACTGCAAGAACGCCCATCTTTTTAAAACAGTCCTTGGAACGTTCCGAATAAAACGCGTCTTCTGACAAGATATTCCCTACCTTCACCTGGATTCCTAATTCTTTTGCGCTTTCTACTGCCCTGCCCAACAGATGGTAGTCAGCAAGAGGAGCCAAATGTCCCGGACATCCGAACTGGTCAGGATAATCTGATACCACAGAAGCCCCCATACCAATCACTACATCCATCACATTTACATCATCCTGGATGGCTCCCGCAGAGCCTACCCGAATGATATTGTCTACATCGTAAAAATGAAACAGTTCATAGGAATAAATCCCAATGGAAGGCATACCCATGCCAGAACCCATCACAGATATTTCCTTTCCTTTGTAAAGCCCGGTATATCCCAACATGCCCCGCACCTGATTCACACAACGCGCTTGTTCCAGATAAGCTTCCGCAATAAATTTCGCCCGCAATGGATCTCCGGGCATTAAAACCGTTTTTGCAAAATCACCAGCTTTTGCCTCAATATGAGGGGTTGGTATCTTTGCCATAAATTCTTCCTCCTATCATTTCTTGACACTCCCCATAGCTAAAGCAAGGGGATTCTTGTTTCTATCACTACCGCATTGGCTCATACCTTACGGCATTGCAATGACTTACACAGTGTCCACAAGCTAGATTATACTGTTCCCGAATGCCCTTCGGTGCAGCCTTGTATATGTTTATGCCAACTGCATTTGCAGTCCTTTATGCAAGATATTTATGCTTGCATTGGTATCCCTGTTATGTACGGTATGGCAGTCTGGAAACTCCCATACACGAACCGCCAGCTTTTCCACCAGTGGATTCTTATACCCACAACAAGAACAGGTCTGACTACTTGGATACATAGTTGGCACTTTTACAACATCATTCCCATACCAGACAGACTTATATGCAAGCATATAAAAAACTTACCCCATGATGCAGAACCGATGTGCTGTGCCAGTTTATGGTTACACATCATATTTCTTACTTTCAGCCCCTCGATGCAAATTGTTTGGTTTTCACGAACCAGCATGGTAGACTGTTTCTGCAAGAAATCATTTCTCTGGTTTGTAATCTTTTCATGGACTAAGTGTAGATGAGCCTGCAACAGCCAAGTGTTTGATTGATTAAATTTTTCTGTTCCTTGTCTGGGTAAATTCTAAATTTGATACCTTTTTGCATTATCCCAGTTTATCCTTTTGTCTTTGTGATGTTTTCTGGTTGTGAACTACCCATTGTCTAAAGCCAATGGGCTTCCTGCTTCTATGACCTCGCAACCTACTATCTCCACAGGCGTTAATTCGGGCTGCACCATCCCTATTTGTATTTTATTATCCTATGCTATTTG
>CATOOV010000075.1 GCA_951801955.1 uncultured Lachnospiraceae bacterium | reverse complement strand
GGGTGGCAGACTGCCAGATGGCAGTCTGCCATGGGTTCCAGGCGGCATGGCTGCCCAAGCCCTTGGAGATATATGACGCCTGCGGATGTGCCCATCAGCCAGAAAAGATTTGTTCAGACTTGACAGATTGGGATGCTGCAAAGAGTTCGGTTGGCATTGGAAATATGCGTGCGATGGCTGCAATCAAATATTTTGATGATCCATTCCGCCCGTTTGAAAAGACTTCCGATTACAATGCAGATCCATATTTTATTGGTTATGGGGCGTTGGGAATGGAGCTTTTCGCCCTTGTCAGGTGGCTTGCCAGGCAAATCCGCCGTGACCAGGTAAAACATATGGTTTTCTTAGCCAGGGATGGTTATCTGCCCAGGAAAGCTTATGAACTGTATCAAAGATTTCATCCAGAACTTCCAACAGCCTCTTATCTGCATGTATCAAGGCTTTCTGTGCTTCCGGCAATGATACAGGCGCCGGAAGATTTATTTGGTCTGCCCATTGATATCTCTTACCAGACTCCCCGCAAACTGCTGCGCCTTCTTAGGTTTTGTACAAAACCACAAATCAGACAGGATGAGGAATTTTGGGAACTCCCTATGGATGAACCTTTTTCCAGAGATACGTTTTGCAGATTTGTGTCAGCTTTTATTCAGAAGGCTTATGACAAGGAAGCACATTTACAGGCAATTGCACGCATTTCCGACTATCTGTTAAAGAACAAAGAGGCGCCCATTACAGAACATGCCGCATTATTTGATATGGGTTACAGTGGAAGAATTTCCTCCGCAATCATAAATGCAACAAAGTGCTGTCCCAAAATTTATTATTTCCATGCTGATTCCAGGGAACATTTTCGGTATCAAAGACGTACTGGCATGGAAATTCTTGCCTTTTTTGACTTTAGCCCCTATATGGAATCTTCCCTGCGGGAATACTCTTATCTTGAACCGGCGCCGTCCTGTATTGCATATACGGATGATCTGCAGCCTGTATATGATGTAGGGCCGGCAAAAGGATATCAGGATGTCGTTTTAAAAATGCAGAAAGGGGCTCTGGATTTTATCCAGGATTATTTGGGCTATTTCGCAGAATATGAACAGCAGGCACAGTTTAGGGAACATGAAGCGGCAATGCCCTTTGAAGCATTTTTAAGATATTGCAGCCCGTATGACCGCAGCATATATGAGTATGTTTTGATGGATGATGAACTTTGGGGGGGACGGCGGGATATTGACTTGAAAGAGCTTATGGAAATCAGGTTGAAGAAAATACCAGGGTACGCAAAGAAAAGTTCAGAAATAAGATGAAAAAAGATATGTATACAACAAAGAAACATACGGTTACGAAAATAGAAAAGGATGTAAAAGTAAGGGTTTTAGTAAATACGAGCGTATATAACAAAGAAACATACGACTGCGAAAACACAAAAGTAAGGGTTTTACAAAAATACAGAAGTATGCGAAATAAGAAAAAAGGGCTGGAAAAATGGAAAACAGAGAGCAATCCACAGATGGAAAAAAGAAAAATTTAACAGAAACAATGGGAGAAGAGATTTGGAAAGGATCAGATGACTGGGCATTCCATATGCGGTACAGCCCCCTGCGCCAGTCTGTTTTTAACTGGTATGATTTTAACCCTGAATCCAGTTTGCTGGAACTTGATGCTGGTTTTGGAGCACTGACAGGATTGTTCTGTGAACGCTGTAAAACGGTTACTTCCCTTGTGTCTGCAGAGGAAGAAGCAGAAATCCTTTCCAAACGTTATGGGCAAAAACAAAATCTTCATCTTTTACGGAGGACAGGACAAAAGATTGCATCAAAATTACAAGAAAAATTTGACGATACAACGGAAACGATGGGATTGAACATTCTTCTAAAATCGGGAGAAAAGTATGATTATATTGTGGCATGTAATATAATTGAGACAGCAAAAGATCCGGTGGTTTTTTTGAAAACATGCCTGGAGCTTTTAAAACCAAAAGGGACCCTTTTGCTGACAGTGGAAAATCGTTTTGGGCTGAAATATTTCTGCGGGGCAGAAGATATCTATACAACAGTTCCTTTTGATGGGATCAATGGTTATCTGAATGGAAGCGGCAGAGGAAAATGTTTGAGCAGGCAGGAAACGGTTTCGGCATTAGCACAGGCAGGGATTTCCCAGTATAAATTTTATTATCCTGTCCCAGACAGCAGGATGCCCCAGATGATTTTTACGGATGGGTATCAAAAAGGGCTAAATACGGCAGAACGTTTGATTGATTATAATTATAAAGATCATGCGATGCTGGGCATCGAGCACAGGATCTTTTGTGAGATGATCGACAGCGGCTCGCTCCCTTTTCTGGCAAATTCATTCTTAATTGAAGCCACAAAGGAAGGAACGTTGTCTGATATTGTGTATGCGGTTACAACCACAGACAGGGGACCTGAATACGGAACCGTTACAGCCATTCGGAATGTTGAAAAAAAGATTGCACCAAACAGTCTGCATCAAGGCGTCGGGGAAAGGATTGTGACAAAACGTCCGCTTTTTCGGCAAGGGGAAGAAAATATTCGAAAACTCCATGCCAATACCTGGGAACTTGCCGCCAAGGGAATCCCGGTTGTAAAGACAGAGTTAAAAAAAGATCGTTATGGACTTGTATTGCGTATGCCTTTTCAGGAGGAAGAAGGGCTGACGGTTGTGTTAAAACGCTTAGCGCAAGAAGACAAAGAAAAATTTGTAGAAATCTTTGATCAGATTTATGGATATTTGATGGCAGCTTCCGATTTGGTATCAGGACAGGATGTTGGGGAGGCAGTAAACAAAACAGGGAACGACGGCAAGAATTATAAGGTTTTAAAAAAGGCTTATCTTGACCTTGCTCCATGTAATTGTTTTTATCAAATGGACAGTGAGGGGAAACCCTCCCTTCTGTTTTATGACCAGGAATTTTCTATGGAGGACTGTCCGGCAGAATTTGCAATGTTTCGGACATTGAAATATTGTTATGCATCGGCAGGAAATATGGAAGCCCTTGTGCCTCTTTCTTCTATGTATGCCCGCTATGGCATAGAAGGTCATATGCTTGCAGAATTTGAGGCGAGGGAAGAAGGATTTATCAGACAGGTACGGAATACCGATTGTTACCATCGGCTTTTCCAGTGGGCAACCCCAGATTATAAGGACATTTATGGACGAATGAAACGATTTCCGAAAAGGCTGCCACTGGATGAAAAGACAGTTTCCAATGGCACAGAAAAAAAGCCTTACCGTATCGGATATGTCCCAGGTGTATTTGATTTATTCCATACAGGGCATTTGAATTTGCTGGAACGTTGCAAGACACGCTGTGAGTATTTGGTTGTAGGGGTACTGACAGATGAACTTGTTGCATTTTATAAGGGGCATGGAACCGTTATCCCCTATAAAGACAGGGCACGTATTATAGAGGCATTGGGCATTGTGGATGAAGTAATTCCAGTCGATGAATCCAATACGGATAAGCTGGATGCATGGGAACAGCTTCACTATGACTGCCATTTTTCTGGAGATGACCACCAGAACCATTGGAACGATATCTGGGAAGAACTGAAAAAGCGGGGTTCCAATATGGAATTTTTCTCTTATACAAAAGGGGTCAGCAGTACCGAGATACGAAAGAAAATAGAGTAGAAATTGTTTCATATGTTATCGTACCAAGGGGCGGAAATACGCTTTCGTGCATCAAACGGGACTTGTTAAGTCTGTGAATCCATTATTTACATCAAACAGTTTCTTAGAAAGGGCAGGGTATGGCAGAAGGAAGAACAACAAAATATATGGAAGTTTTGGGATATTTGTACCTGATTGTTCCATTTTTTATCTTTTCCATTGGCTGGATGAAAAAGGAATATTGGATCCCCATTGCGGTTATCCTGGTCGTTTGCTTTTGGAAGGCATGGAAGGATGCCATACCCTTGTGGATGCCGAAACTGACAAAGAAGAATGTGCTGAAAATTACCACGATCTTGTCTGTGGTATGTATCTGGGTAGTTCTCTCAGGCGTTGGTAAGTTTGTGTTCCAAAATGCTGACCACTTTTACCGGAACGGAATATTTGAAGCGTTGGTTGAATACCAGTGGCCCATTCGGAATGATCAGATCATATATCCAGAAAATTTTTCAGAGGGGACCCATGCCACAAGCCTAATCTATTATATTGGTTTTTGGCTTCCTGCTGCTGTAATTGGCAAGTTGTTTGGTGTGGGCGCAGGATATGTGTTCCAGGCAGTTTGGGCAGTTCTTGGCATTGTGCTGGCTTATTATTTTATCTGTGCCAGAAAAGAAAAGCTGTTGGTTTGGCCATTGTTTCTTTTGGTTTTTTTCAGCGGACTGGACATTGTAGGGCATTCTCTTTCCGGTTCTGGCTTTTCTATCATAGCCACAGATGGGCATTTGGAATGGTGGGCAGAAAAATACCAGTATTCCAGCAATACGACACAGCTTTTTTGGGTATTTAACCAGGCAGTCCCGGCATGGGTCTGTACGGGTTGTATGATGGTACAGAAAAATAATAAGTCTATCGTATGGATTTTTGCCTCTTGTATGCTTTCTGCAACCTTTCCATTTGTGGGGCTTCTTCCATTTACAGTGTTTTGGATGTTTGGCAGGAAGTTTCTAGATTTGAATGATACCAGAAAGGGGTTTTTAAAAACGGAAGTGGTAAAAAAATACCTGATTTGCTGGACGAAAGATACAATGACCATTCAAAATGTATTGGGCGGCGGGATTATCGGTATTTTTTCTTTTTTATATCTTACCTCCAATACTTCTGGGCATAAGATTATGGAATCCAGTGCAGGAGCGGCTTCGGGCGGAAATCAGGTACTTGGTTATTTGGTATTTTTTATTTTGGAAGCAGGCGTCTATTTGGTTTTTTTGTATCGATACCAAAAGAAGAATGTATTATATTATGTGATCTTTCTTAGTTTATTGGTGATTCCAGCCATAAGGGTGGGGAGTGGGAGTGATTTTTGTATGAGGGCTTCCATACCAGCATTATTTTTATTGATGGTTTTAGTTATTGATGGATTAGAAAGAGCAAAAGAAGAAAAAAATAGGAGAATCTTTTGGGGGCTGGTGGTTATGTTTTTGATTGGAAGTATTACCCCCATCCATGAAATAGGAAGGACGTTTCATTTGACCACAGAACGTTTCCTGGCAGGGGAACAAATCTGTGAATCTGTGAAAGATCCCGTCGAGTTGCTGAATCTGCCCAATTTCTCAGGCAAGATAGATGAGTCATTTTTCTTTGAAGTGATTGGAAAATAAAAATTTTGATGGCAGATGTTGTTTTTGCAGTATCAATCAATACATGTGCTGTCTGAACAGCTTTAAAGTCTGGCAGCACAATCTGTTTTTGCAGTAACAGCAAAATATCTATGCGCACTCGTTCGAATAGAAGATGTCACTGCGTGACCGCACGCGGCGCGGCAAAGGGACTGTCGCAAAATGAGAAGTTTCCACAACATATAGTATAGATATTTGCAGTATTGTCTACTATATGTTGTGTAATCCCTGCATTTTGCGACAGCCCCTTTGTTTTCAGCAAGGATGTCGCACCCCGCAGTAAGAATGCTGATGGAGTTCTTGAATTTGTATCAATCTGCCGATTTGATCTCTTTCCAGTACAGGTTATATTTCATGGTAGTTTCATCATCCAGGGGTTTTAAAACCTCACAGTTGTCAAGAGTTTCTTTTGGGGGAAAGATTGTAGGATTTTCCTGAAGTTCCTGGTCTAAAGCTTCCTTTACCTGGATATTGGGCGTGGCATAGTATACATAGTCGAAATTCAACATGGCAATATCTTTGCGGCACAGAAAATTCAAGAATTTTTCTGCATTTTCTGTATGCTTTGCACTTTTTGGGATAAACCAGGAGTCGATCCACATATTGGAACCTTCTTTTGGCACGGAGAAAGCGAGTTTATCATTATATTCCAGCGCATATCCTGCTTCCCCAGAGTAGACTACCGCCATAGCTGCATTTTCAGCAATCATTTCATCCTGTGCCTCGTCTACCAGATAGGAATAGACCATTGGTTTTTGCTCAATCAAAAGCTTTTGTGCTTCCCTCAATTTTTCTTCTTCGCTGGTGTTCAGGGAATAACCCAGACGTTTTAAAGCCACCATAAACGAATCCCGGACGGAATCTGCCATAATGATTTTGTCAGAATATTCCTTATCCCATAGAATATCCCAAGAATCAACCTTTGTCGCATCTACCATATCCTTGTTGTAGAGGATTCCCACAGTCCCAAAGAAGTAGGGAAGCGTGTATTTATTTTCCGGGTCGAAGGATTTGGAAAAATCAAAATAAGTCTGTTCTAAATTTTCTGTAAATGGAATCTTGTTATAATCCATTTCCAACACTTCGCCTTCCTGAATCAGTTTTTCAATCATATAGTCAGAAGTACAGACCAAATCGTAGTCGATGGCGCCAGCCTTATATTTGGTATACATATTTTCTGGGGTAATATATTCTTCATATTCCACTTTAATCCCTGTCTCTTCCTCAAACATATCTAATACCTTTGGCTCCATATACTTTCCATAATTTAAGACAGTCAGGGTATTGGGAGAGTCTTTTTTGCCGCATCCGGCACAAAAAACAGCCAGTATGGCAAACAGTAACAAAAGTGTTTTTTTCATGAGAGCGTCTCCTTTTGTAAAATCAATGATGTAGTTCCTTTCGCGCAGAGGGACCGAAATTTAAAAACAGCAGCAGCAGCAATGCAATCAAAAACAGGATTGTGGACAGCGCATACATTTCTGGGCGGATGCCCTTGCGCATTTCTGTGTAAATCATCGTGGACAACGTATTGATACCGGCGCCTTTGGTAAAATAAGTCACAGAAAAATCATCCAGGGACATGGTCATGGACATTAAAAAACCAGAGAGTACGCCGGGAAGAATCTGAGGCCAAATAATTTTATAAAAGGCATACAAGGGAGTAGCGCCTAAATCCAACGCCGCTTCGTAAGTTGTACGGCTGCTCTGTTTTAGTTTGGGCAGTACATTTAAAATCACATAGGGAATATTAAAGGTAATATGTGCAATCAATACAGTGTTCATACCAAGCCTGGTAAAACGTACAAACAAGAGCATCATGGAAATGCCGGTGACAATATCTGCGTTTAGCAAGGGAATATTGGTGGCGCCCAGCATTATAGCCTGACCGCGTTTTTTCATGGCGTCAATGCCAAGTGCTGCGAAAGTTCCCAGCAAGGTGGCGATCAGTGCGGAGGCAAGGGTAATCCATATGGTGGTGTAGAAAGCTTCCATAATGGAACTGCTGGAAAACAGCCGTTTGTACCAGTTTAAGGTAAAGCCGCCCCAATGCACCTTGGATTTGGAATTATTAAAAGAAAGCACAATCAATACACCAATGGGCAGATATAGGAATAGGAAAATCAAAAATAGATAGATCCGTTCTGCAGATTTTCTGACCATAAGGGTCCACCTCCTTTTTCAGTTTGGAAATTTATGATAATTGTCGTCATTTGTAAATCTAGAGTGTGCCGTACGATAAAGTTATTTGAGAGCTCAGTATGTTGGGGATTTCTGTAGTTACCATACACCTGTCCTTCCTTCGTCTTCCCAGGAATTCATTAGTGCCATGCTGGCGATCACAAAAATCATCAACACAAAGGAAAGACCAGAACCTAGGTTCCAGTTATATTCCTGCATAAATGCCTGTTCTATCACGTTTCCAATAAGCAATACTTTGCCGCCTCCCAAAAGATCTGAGACAGCGAAGGAGGTGAGTGCAGGGACAAAAACCATAATGATACCGCTGACAACGCCAGACATAGTCAGCGGTACTATAATCTTAAAAAATATTGTGATAGTTCCTGCCCCCAAATCCCTTGCCGCCTCAATGGTATCTGTCTGGATCCTTGCCATGGCATTGTAGATTGGCAGAATCATAAAGGGGAGAAAATCGTACACCATGCAGAAAACCACCGCAGCCGGGGTGTTTAAAATATCCAGTTTTGGAAGCCCCAGCGTGCCAAGCAGGGAATTGATCACTCCATTGTTGGAGAGCAGCATTTTCCAGGCAAGGATGCGCAGCATAAAATTCATCCACATCGGCAGGATAAATACAAACACAATAAACCCTTGGCTTTTTGTTTTCATACCATTTAAAATCATGGCGAGGGGATAAGACAAAACCAGGCAGATTACAGTACAAATTAAGGCAAGTTTCAGGGATAAAATCAAAGCTTTCAGGTGTACTGAAAAAGTAATGGAAGAAATATTTAAAAAGGTAAAGCTGCCTGAAGTAGTGGTAAATGCATAATATAAAATTACGGCGACAGGAAGCAGGATAAATCCGGTCATCCACAAAAGATAAGGTCCGGCTAAAAGCTGGCGTTTTAAGTTACGCATCGGATTCCACCGCCTTTTCATCATTGGATTCGGGTTTCTTCATAATCTGGATATTAAAAGGATCCACATAAATTCCTACATGGGATCCTACCGGGTGCATCTGGGTCGTCTGCACCAGCCATTCATATCCATTTGCCAGCACTTCAATTTCCCAGTGTACGCCTTTAAAAATCAGGGAAGTGACATCGCCTTCCAACATGCCCTGTTTTGGGGAAACTAGGACCACATCTTCTGGCCGTATTACCACATCCACCGGGGTATTGGTTCCAAAGCCTTCATCCACACAGGGGAATTTCACGTCTAAAATCTTAACCAATCGGTCTTCCATCATAGTGCCGTTGATAATATTGCTCTCCCCAATAAAGTCAGCAACAAATGCATTGATGGGTTCATTGTAAATATCCTGGGGCGTACCCACCTGTTGGATATAACCTTGGTTCATGACCACAATAGTATCAGACATGGTCAATGCCTCCTCCTGGTCATGGGTTACATACACAAAGGTAATGCCAAGTTCATTTTTCAGGCGTATTAGTTCATATTGCATATCCTGCCGCAGTTTTAAGTCCAGGGCGCCCAAAGGTTCATCCAAAAGCAGGACTTTTGGTTCGTTGACAATGGCGCGGGCAATGGCAATTCGCTGCTGTTGTCCGCCGCTTAGGGAGTCAATACTGCGTTTTTCGAACCCGTCCAGATTTACCAGTTTCAGCGCGTATTTAATTTTATCCTCAATATAAGCTTTGCTCTTTTTGCGTATTTTTAAGCCAAAGGCAATATTTTCGGCAATGGACATATGAGGAAACAGTGCATATTTCTGAAATACCGTGTTAAGCTGCCGTTCATTGGGGGCAAGTTTTGTGATATCTTTGCCGTCAAAAATGACTGTTCCTTGGTCTGGCGTTTCAAAACCGCCGATAATTCGCAAGGTTGTAGTTTTCCCACAGCCGGAAGGACCTAACAGTGTGAGAAATTCATTTTCCCGGATATATAAATTTAAATCATCCAGCACCATCTGTCCATCAAAAGATTTGGTGATATGCTGCAAATCAATCAGTCGTTTGCTCATGGCGTCCTCCTAAAAGCTTGGGGGAGTGGAAACCCATAGTATGACCGCCTCCCTGCCGCTGCAATTTTCAATATAATGCTTTTTTTCTGCTTTCAAATAAAAGGATTCTCCTTGCTTTACTGTATAAGAGCGGGGACCATAAAATAGTTTTACGCTGCCTTTGAGCACATAGCCGAACTCTTCCGCCTCCCGCGGAAGCTGGATCTCTGAAGTCCCATGGGGCGATAAGGTCATCAGGACTGGCTCCATTGCATTTTTCTGTGCATTGGGAATCAGCCATTTGACCTGGTGGTGCAGATTATCTTTTTCTTTGACAAAATAATCGTCCTGACGGAATACAAGTTGTTCTGGTTCCTGGTCGGTGAAAAATTCTGCAGGAGTAGTGCCCAGGCATTGAATAATGTCTAGCAAAGTGCCTACAGAGGGAGAAGTCAAGTTTCGTTCCAACTGGGAGATAAACCCTTTAGATAGCTCGCTGCGGTCAGCAAGTTCCTGCTGGGTGAGCCCATACTGGATGCGAAGCTCTTTCATACGGTGTCCAATGTCCATTGTCAGCCTCCTTAGCGCCTGGTAAAGTGGTAATATTTTTTCAGTTTAACAATCCTAAAATAAAAGTAATAATGATTTTTAAGTTTAATAATGATAAACAAAATATATTATAATGGGAAAATAAAAAATGTCAATAGGATATTAAAGATTGACCGGAATCATTTTTACTTTTTTAAGATTTCTACACCATTACTGATACGATAATTGTCAATAATAGAGTATGCGGAGGCAGATCTTTTGCTGGCAGAGGAAGAAATAATAGGATTTATATTAGTGTCCCAGTACAGCAGGGAAATCAAGGAATATGGCATTTCTTATCCTTTTTAAAAGACATAAATTTTCAAAAAAGAGGAAGCCTTTCAAAAATAATGTCTGGAAAGGCTTCCTCTTTTATATTAATTTCTAGAAGGTTATTTCTTAATCTTTACCTTCTTTGTCTTACTCCATGCAGAATAATATTTTGTCTTACTGGATGTTTTTTTATAGCTGCGGATCCTTACCCAGTATGTCTTGCCTTTTTTGAGTTTCGTGAGGGTAATGCTAGACTTCTTTCCACTAGAAACCAGCTTGGATTTTGCTTTGCTGAATTTACTGTTTGTGGCATATTGAATCTGATAGCCGCTTGCCTTGGTATTTTTTGACCATTTCAAGATCAATTTTTTGCCTTTCAAATTCTTTGCCGAGGAAAGATTCTTTGCCACCAGGCGGTAAGTAGTCTTAGTTGCAGAGACAGTACTTTTCAAGCTTCCGTTGCAGGCATAAATTCGATATTGGTATTTTGTTCCATTTTTTGCTTTCGTGTCTGTAAAGGAAAGCCCGTTTACCGTTTTTGCCTTACTCCACTTGCCGCTGCCTGCCTTACGGTAAACCTGGTAATTAGCAGCATTTTTTGCCTTTTTCCATTTTATCGTAATGCCCTTTGTGGTGTTGGTAACACTGGAAATGGAAGGCTTCTGGGGTTTTACTGGCTGTTTCGCGCCGCAGTACTTACAGATTTTATTTTTGTAAGTATGTTTTTCTTTAAATTTATGATCTTTGGCGGTACAGGTAGCAGTATGGGTACCATCTTTGTTATCTTTATAAGTATACTTATGTTTGTGGGGTTCTTCTGTCTTTTTCGCACCGCATTTATCACAGATATTATCTTTGTAAGAGTGTTTTTCTGTAAAACTGTCATCCCCAGCGGTGCAGGTAGCAATATGTGTACCATCTTTGTTATCTTTATAAGTATACTTATGTTTGTGAGGTTCTTCCGGCTGTTTCGCGCCGCATTTATCGCAGATATTATCTTTGTAAGAGTGTTCTTCTTTGAAGCTGTGGTCTCCGGCGGTACAAGCAGCGGTATGCGTGCCGTCTTTATTGTCGGTATAAGTGTAATTGTGTGTATGTGATTCCCCTTCCAATGCAATTACGGCAAGCCAGCTTATGACAGGCGCTTGGGCTTCAGTAGCAGTAAGGGTATAGGTTACAAGCTGTTCACTGTCAAGGGTAAATTCTTTGGTATTGGTCAAATCGCCGCTGGTTTTGTTCAGGTTGATCGTTCCGGCATCTGTCGTTTTTCCTCCAAAAAGCAGGCTTGCAGTCATGGGACGGTTTTGTCCCCACCATTCCCGATGTGCGGAAATCACTTTGTATCGGCCTTTAGGCAGGGTAAAGGCATAGGACAATGTCTCACCCTTGGTATTATTTTTGCCATAAATACCCGTGGCTGTCATATCTTTGGTATCGTCAAATCCTTTTGTCTGGGCGTCTGTATCGACCAATCCCCAAGTATTGCTGCTGGTCTTAAGCTGGTCGGAAGCATTGTTTAAAAGTTGGTTGCCCAAAAGTGTTTTGACTGCGGAATAAGACTCTGTGGTAGCGTTGGCGTCAGGAGTTCCTTTCACACTGTCAATAAAATATACCGTACCAGAGGGTACGACCATACCTACTGGAAGGGTGGCTGTCAAGGGCAGTCCCATAGCGTTGACGCCGTCTTGTACCGTTCCTGTGATAAATCCTTGTGTAAATTCTTTTCCGGCAAATTCGTCTGGGGAGGTGTTCCATGTAATTGGTTTTGTAACACTGGAGCCATCTTGGGTGAGGACCTCTACCTGGGAAGGCAGATTTTCTGTTTTTCCATCACTGCTAATTGCCGGTATCGAAGAAAGGCTGTCTGT
Source organism: uncultured Lachnospiraceae bacterium (assembly GCA_951801955.1). Taxonomy (GTDB): domain Bacteria; phylum Bacillota; class Clostridia; order Lachnospirales; family Lachnospiraceae; genus Petralouisia. The sequence continues at coordinate 3,471 of CATOOV010000075.1, read as the reverse complement.
TTTTACCGATACCAGGGCATTTCCTTGTGGTTCCAGGCGGGCGCCAAGTGCATAGAGTGCGTCAATATTCAGTTTACCAGATTTTACTACTACCTTGATATTATGTTTGCCAGATTCTAAGCCAGAGAGTGTATAAGTCTCTCCCCGGGTAGGTGCATTGACAGTTGCTGCATTTTCTGCCACACGGTTGTTGTCCACATAGATATCCAGTTTTGCAGTGCCGTCATTGCTGCCAAGAATGGAAAAACCGCATCCATTGATAGGAAAACTAAAGGAGGCATTGGCAGTTTCGGTTGTAGAGATGGTACGATACCAATTGTCAGCGCTTCCAGATCCAGGGTTGTCAATTTTCCAGGTTCCCTCATAAGTAACACAGTCATCCTGACCGTCTACCATACTTAAGGCATAAGGGATTCCACCAGGTGCAGTTTCCACCAGAAGGTTGTCAAAATATACCTGATTCCAGGTGGAACTTAATTTTACCCTTCCAGAGAGCATAGGTTTGTCATCTGTCCAGGAGGCAACGCTTTCGCCATTGATGGCAGCGCTGATTACATCCCCAAGAGCCATAAGTTTTACTTTATATGTCCCATTGGGGTCGGTTTTTACAGAGCCTTCTGCAACCTTTGTATTGATGCGGTGCAGTGTCCAGTTGCCAGTGCCGTTTACGCTTAAGGTATAACCGCTGTTATCCCAGTTCATGCCAGATTGGGAACGGACTGTCAGCCTTGCCCAAGTATCAGCGGAAGCGTCTGGAATTTCTATATCTACAGAGGTTATGTAATCCATCCAGCGGAAATCTCCAGTGACCGTAGAGGGATCTCCAGGATTCCACTGTCCTACAGAAGCATTTAACTCGTGTTTGAGCTTGCCGTTTTCCACAATCCATGCGCCGTGGGTATCCAGCATATAGCGGGGTTCATTTCCACGGGAAGAAAGGAATCCTGCCGCTTCTTCTTTGTATTCGAAATTATCCGCATAGAGTACGTTGTCTGTGGTGACGCCGTTGGTTCCGCCAGTAGGATCCGTGTCTAAAACCGCGCGGTCTTCATTATGGATATCTTCCTTTGGCGTCCGTTCTGGTTTGGTGGCTAAGGTGGTGGCGGTAGTAACGCTGTATGCCGGGAGGGTAAGCTGCCAGCCCCCTTCTACACGCTCAGCGGTGCCTTTTGCCTGCAAATAGCTGTCAGTCTCTGTTACCCAAAGATTTAAATTTTTCGCTGCAGCAGCCTCCATGCCTTCTGTGGTGAGATAGTAGGTCTGTGCATTCTGGGTATTGTTGACAAATACCACAGAGAAATCGCTTTTATCTGGAGCTGCCAAGGTCATATAGCCAGCATTGCCGTTGATTCCGGCGGTAGCATGTTCATTTTCGCTTCCTGCAAAGGCGCCTTTGGTAGAGGCTGGAATGACGCGCCAAATTTCATTTAAAGAAGGGTCGCTGCCTTCCCAGCCAGTCTTTGCAAATTTTGCAAAATGTTCCAACATATAGAGCGCTGGGTCGTAATGGATATAACCGCTCCAAGGGTCACGGGCGCTTAATAATTCCTTATGCCCATACTGAATCCCTTCATAGAAAGAACCGATTGCCGGCTGGAACATATAATGGGTACGCCTGGAGGAATCAAAAGCAGTGATAAAACTGTCCATCAGGGCAAGGGGGCTTTGATAACCGCCGATCGTTTGATTGCCATATGCAATCGTCTTATTTTCTTGCAGTTCTGTATATCCAAAGGTTGCGCAGCCTTCACTATACCACACTTCTTTGTCATCCACATCTGCCATTTTTACATAGTCGTCTGTGGCGTTCGTGCGATAGTGGAAGCCGATAATATCTACCGCTTCGTACAATTCTGCATCCCCACGCATATAGGGCACAATCTTTAAGCCTTTATTCTCGTCTGAGGCGATAATACGGATATTTTTGTATGCTGTTTTTGCTGCCTCGTCCATGTAAGATGGAAATTCTGTCTCATTGGCAATGCGTTTTGCAAACCATTTGATAAACTTGGTATCTGGATTTCCAGTTTCATTTTTGTCAGGGTTTACAAAGTCTACCACATAGTGGTATTTTTCATAGGCATCAAAAATGGTTTCTTTGTACCATTTATACATGGCCTCATAGCCCTGGTTATTTGTATTATCTTTCCATTTGTCAGCTACCCAGGTGGGCATTTCCCAGCGCAGGATGCTGATCTTTACATTGGGATTGATTTCTTTGGCGTCAGCCGCCATTACAAAGCCAGGGGAACGGGAAGCGTCCGCCTCTTCACCTTCATAGCGCATGGTACATGCCTCTGCTCCGGTAGAGTTGTTGCCATCGTTGCCCATTTCCATCTTGATATGGGTAAACAATGGGTAATCTCCGCCAAAGAGATACTGCATCATTTCATTGTAGGCAGCAGGCGTTTTCGCCTTATAGTCCAGCAGGAGATTGCTGGTGCTGTTGCCGTTTAGCATTCCAAATCCTTTGTAAGTAAGACCATTGCGATTTGTTGTTGCAGCATCTATATCACTGCCTTTGATTGTTACCATACTGGCATTGACCAGGTTGTCTTTGGCATCTTTGCGGGCTGCCGTCACAGATTTTGCTGTCTTTTCATCCAGTATGGTATTGCCAACTACCAGATTGTCATAACGTCCCTGCTGAAGATAGCTGGTGCCAAAGGTGCGGGCAAGGGTGGCGCTTAAATCATCCATAGTACTAAGCTTAAATCCAATGTCTGCCACTTCCCCAGCTTTTTGTCCGTTGATATAGACAATCACATGTCCGTTTCCGCCGGTTTCTTCATAGGTCATGGCGATTGCGTTCCATTTGCCGGCCTCGGCGCCAGTAAGGGGAATATGGTTTGCACTTACGCCTGAAGTTGCGCTTCCATAGCCTAATTTACCAGAATAGGTTAGAAGATGCAGGCTGTTTGTGGCATTGCCTATGGACATTGCCACACGGTTGTCAACTTTGTCTTCATCAGCAGTTGGGGCGTCTTGACGCAAATCCAAGAGCACAGTGAATGCCGTGGTCTTAAAATAGGAAGCTGCATTGTTGACGGATGCATGATATTTATTTTTATTGTTCCAATGTTCTGTAACATCAAGGACCGTATCACAGCCATATACCTGTGAGGTCGATGCGCCGTCAGCAAATGTAACGCCGTTATTGTCTTCCAGAGGATTGGAAAAGTTTTCTGGAAGGTCCCATCACCTGGGGATACTGCTTTTGACTCCACCATGTTTGCAGCGGCTTGGGTTTTCATTCCTGGTACCGGGAATGAAACTGCCATTGCGGCGGCAAGGGCAAGGCAGAGAAATTGTTTTACATGATATTTCATAAAATTCCTCCTTTTTATTTTTATAATCTCTCGGAATCTTTAAGCCAGTAAATATAAGGCTTAAAGATTCCTTTTTTATTAAAATCCCCCACTTTTTTGTCAAAACACTTGACAATTCAATCGAAAAATGCGGCGCTTCGCG